>CAYWGN010000427.1:0-2507 GCA_964457495.1 uncultured Desulfobacula sp. | reverse complement strand
TGCTACTGGTTTGAAAAATTGGGTTTTTGCTACAATCAAAGCGAATGCCATTGCCAAAAAGGGGGGAGGAGAATAAAAGGCATGGAGCGGTTCCTGCTGGCTACGAAAAATAAGCCTCTTTTAAATTCTTAAAATATTGCACCTGAAAAATTTCACTTAGGCAAACATGCATGGGATTTTATGCTGGATTTTGGGGATATTAAAGAGACTCTCTACAAATAACACTCAAATCGACGGGATAAACAGAAGCCGTATAATTCCATTTTCAGAATACAATATATGGGAAAGAGCATGGCCAAATGAATCAAAAGTTCATTAAGGTATAATTGGAGATACACTTTCCAGCAGTTCAAAACCCTGGAATTATTTTTTCGTGCCCGGCTAAAATGTGTTTTTTGTATTAAAAAATTTAATTTGAAAGAATGGGTCATACTGATTTTTATATCCTATAAAGCTGATTAACGCGTCTATTTCTCATAAATTGGCGCTTTTATTTATTGATTTTTTATTAGTAGTGGTCTAAATATTAATCAAAGCTTTCTGATATATTTTCTAAAGGGTTGACAACTGTCAACCGATACTGATATTTAATGATAAGAAAGGTTTAAAAATTAAACCTAAATATTCAATAAATAGGGTGCATGATGCCATTGAAAACGGTTACTATCGTGTCCATCCACGTGTTTGGGGGCAAATTAAAAAAGCCTTTGAGTGGAAGCAAAGAGATTTGGAAACTTTTTTTTCGAGACTAAAGCTAAAACATTTTAAAAAGCAGATGCCAATGAAAAATACTCCGCCTTTTGACTATTATGACGAATTGCCAGCGATTTACGATGTCTATAAATCAAACGATATAATGGGGGAAAAAGTGTACACTCATTTCTATTTCAACGAAGATTTACTCATAATTGACAGCGTACACGAACAAGATTAAAGGGACGAAAAAATTATGCGGTGTTTAAATTGTTCAGGACAATATGTGACAATAAAAGGCGACCTTGAAATGAGTGATAAAATTCTTGGCGACTATATTGTTCCAAACACAGAATATGAGAGATGTGAAGGCTGTGGTGAAAAGCTATTTTCCCCTATTACTTTAAGCGATATAGAAAAGGCTGAGATGACAAGAAAAAATGAATTGATGCTAAGAAAGCCTTTGGGGGATTTTATTTCTGCCGTTGAAGTTGGGAAAGTTTTAAATTGTAGTCGACAGGCTGTCCATAAACATAAAAGGATTGGAAGAGGGTTTATTCACTTTATAAAATATGATGGCACTTACCACTATCATAAAAAATCTGTTCTGCTTTATAAAGAAACAGGAGACGGTCGATTCCAGCTTGAAAAGCCAAAGTCTAAGATAATAAGTTTTTCTGATATTCATGCTGTAAAACAGAAAGAAGCGAGTGAAAAAATAGGAGAAACTGCTGGAGATTCTTCAATATATGACAATCAATTATTTGAAAAAAATACTAATAAAGAAATAAGACTTGAAGGTTAAAAAATGAAATTATCTAAAGAGAATAAAAAAATAATCGAAACCGAATTTGATTTTGTTATAAATAAAATGGCAAATAGTAAAAGTCCCGATGAGTTGCTTTATTATTTTACAGGGATTTATACAATGCTCCAGAGAATACTTAATTTAGAATTTTCAAGAGATCTGTTGCTTACTCATTTTATTTTAGAAAAATCTTATGTCGATATTATGGCACGTCTCAAAGTCATTAAGTCAGGTCAGAATGTGGTAGTGTTTCATGAAGATTTTGGATCGAAACTGCTTGAATACACTAAAGAGTTGAAAAAGGGTTTTAATAACTCAGAGCAAAGAATGGATGTCTTGAAAAATATTGTTGTTTTATCCTATACAACAGTTGGAAACGGATACTATTTATCACAAAAAAAAATAATAGACATCTATCCCAATAAAAATCTAATAGAGAATGAGTAAGTTCTTATAGCATGTTAAATTTTGGGTTTTCATTTTTCATTCCAATCATTAAATTCAATTTTATACATACTAAAGTTAATTCAAAAACTTATCCTGAAATTCATCTTGACTGGAGATAAAAATTAAGCAGTATCAATTCTGAAATGGTGCAGACTATTATTAACAGTCTTGAGCTTTTAGCATCATCGGCAAAGATATCTTGTGTTTGGGGTAAATTTCATTCATCACACAGATAATCTACTTGTTATAAAAAACACGGCCAGCACTTAACTTTTGCAAAAAAGACCGCCCTATCGTCCAAATTCCCAATCCTGACATCTTTTTACCCTGTTTGATTTTGGACACCTGACGTGGGACATGGAAATAGAATAATTGTCCCTTTTTCAGAAACAGCAAATGTCATTTAGTTTTACTTTTTTGATAATACTTTTTATAAAACATCTATATTTTTAAATCAGTGCGATGAAATTTTTTATTTTTTTATAGGGGATTTGGATCATGCCAATAACAGACAATAAAAATTATCCGTTTTCTTTTTCCATGATAGACATTAAAAAAA
>CAYWGN010000426.1:0-2522 GCA_964457495.1 uncultured Desulfobacula sp. | reverse complement strand
CTTTTTTTAATTTTATCATCCGATAAAATAATTTTTTTTTCAGATGCTTTTTCCGGCAGGAAAATATGTTTTTCAACCATGGGTGAGGCTGCAAACGCCATCACAGGGAATACAAATAAAAGTATTAAAAAAATGACCGTCTGTTTCATAAAAAACCTTTCACATATAAAGATTCATTTCTTTCCAGCTAAGGGGCGCCAGCATATTGCCATTCTTATCAAATATTCCAATGCCCCACAAGTACTTTCCTGGTTCATGGGGTGTGGTGTCAATGCTTTTATATGAACTGAACTGACCATACAGGCCCTTGGTTGTAAACGTATTAAAATTAAAGGTCATAAGAGGAGAAAAATCAATTTCACTGGCCTTATGCCAGAATCCGGATGAATCAAGCCACCAGATAACATTTTTATATATCAGGGCAAAAAAAACATCGGTCAGGGTATCTGTGGGCGGCAGGGTAAATCCTATATCTAATTGAGACCCTTTCAAAACCTTATCAGGCAGGTTAATGGATGGTGTAGAAACACTTACAAGGACTTTTGAATCGATATTTCCATATCCGGAAAACATATCCCATCCCGGGTCTAATATATCATTGGTACCTTTGAACAAAATTTTTTTTATTGACTCAGGTGTAAGATTTGGATTCATGGAAAGCAGAACAGCAACAGCACCCGTAATCACAGGAGTGCTGAATGAGGTGCCTGAGACAATGGTATCCATGCCGTCAATATTTGTGGCACAGACATCTTCACCCGGCCCTAGAATATCCATGGCATCACCCATGGGAGAAAACCAGGATGGTGCTCCAGAAACATCATGGGAACCAACGGCAATAACCTCATCCATAAAAGCGGGGAAATTTACATTGGCCCCGTCATTTCCTGCTGCTGCAAGGACAACGCAGCCTGAATTCACGGCATAAATAACAGCAGAATAGATGGCAAAGGAAAATTTTTCTGCTGAAAAACTCAGGTTAATTACATCAGCACCCCTGGAAACAGCATAATAAATTGCTTCAGCCGCATCACCCGTGCTGAAACTTATATCCATGCCTGAATTGACTTTAATTGGCAGAACACTGACTTTTGGTGCAACGGAAAGAAGAATGGAAGTAACCTCTGTACCATGGCCAAGAAGATCAGCAGGATCAGAATCCATATCCCCGAAATCCCAGCCATCATAATCATCAATATACCCATTCAAATCATTATCAATTCCATCCCCCGGGATTTCATTTATATTTTTTTTTAAGGAAGCAAAATAAACTGGAAAGGAAATACCCGTATCAATCACGGCCACAACAATATTTTTACCGTTGCCAAGATTGGCAAGCGCATCACCATTCTTAAGTACTGCACTGCAGGTATGAACACTTCCATTGATTTGCGCTGTCAGCATATCCGGAATAAAGACAGGTTTGCTTTCTTCCACAAAAACAACCCCTTCCACCTGCTTAAGAACATCCAGGCAGTCTGATTCATCCTGAAATGTAATGCGATAGATATTGGTATTGGGAATATTTCTCACCATGTCAACACAGGGAGGCCAGGTATCAATCTTTTTTCCCTCTTCCACCCAGACCATGGCATCATCGGCATGGGATATGGAAAAAAGACTTAAAACAATAAAAACAGACAAAAGAAAAAATTTCATATCCCTCAATGGTAAAAAAGGCAGAGAAGCGAACAAACACCTCTCTGCCTTTTGTTTATGAATCAGTTAAAAACTAATTCAATGTTTTAATCTTATTCACCAGTAATCATAACGACATTTTCGACTTCATAAGAATCAATGTCAGTCAGATCAATCGCGGTTGGTGCATATACATAAGCATACCAGAAGATATCTCCTGCAGCCATACCTAAAGTACCCAGATTCAGATCAGTTACTTTAAATGTATCAGCTGTATGATCAAATGCATAGACTACAGTGGCCAGATCAAGAGCTGCATCAAAGGCCACAACATCAGTACCGTCAAAGAAGAAGATACCTGCATCCACACCACCGACAATCGCGCCAAATACCAGCCATTCCTGAGCAATGTCAGCATAGGCAAGACCGGCGGCATTGGTGATGTTCAGATACAATTCAATGTCATCTGTTACAGGGAAGGTAGCATCTGTTTGACCAACATCAGTTCCAGTGGAAATAACAACTACACCACTAGTGTAAGCCAGTACAAATGTAGCATTTGTGTTCATGGTTGCATTTGTACCTGTCAGACCTACACCATAACCAATGTAGATAGCAGAACTTGAGGCCAGACCATCTACGTCATAAACAACAGACATTGTACCTAGTACACCTGCTGAATAAACTGTTTCAGTAGCAGTCCAGGCAGAACCGGTCCAGTATTGTCCGGAAGTGAATACATAGACATCACCGACTTTACCAATATCATTACCGGCCGGGATAAATGTCTGGGTAACAGCTGTACCATTTACAACAGGTGTACCGGCAAACGGCACAGTAGCTGAAACAACACTACCAAATACAACAGTTGCCTTGGTGGGTTT
>CAYWGN010000425.1:0-2571 GCA_964457495.1 uncultured Desulfobacula sp. | reverse complement strand
AACGATATACTATCGTATTACGAGTCGTATACTAATGGTAATACTCCATCTCCATCTCCATTACCATTACCATTACCATCTCCTAAAGATAATAATGCCGATTCTTCCGAATCAGCTTCTCTTTCATCAAATGAAAATTTTTATAAAACAAAATCCGGCAAAAAACTAACCGGCAAAAGGTTAGAGACTTTTAATCAGTTTTGGAGTGCTTTTGATTACAAGCATGGCAAAGCTCCTGCCGCTGATTCATGGCTTAAAATTCCAAGCCTTACAGAAGCGATGGTCAAAGAAATTATTGCCGCTGCAAAAATTGAAGCTTCAAGACGACCGGCACTGATCAAAACAGGAGGATCTCCTAAATGGGCTCAAGGATGGCTTACTGAACGTCGCTGGGAGGATGAGGCCTATTATGAAGATTTAAAGATTATACCGATGAAAAAGACAATGGTATATGAGGTGACAGATGGATCATAAAGCAGCGTTACTTCAGCATTACACATCATTTGACGGTTTTTACTCTCAATACTTTGCTAACCACAAGGTATTACAGAACGGTGAATGGCAAGTTCGGTGTCCGTTCCATGAAGACAAAAATCCGAGCATGTCAGTAAGCCCCCAGACCGGCCTTTTTAAATGCCATGGTTGCAACGCACAGGGTGATTTCATCAAATTCTACATGATGAAAACCGGAAAATCTTTTAAAGAGACCATTGTTTCCATGTGTGAAGATGCCGGAATAAAAGCGGTAGTAACCAAACCGGAACAAAGAAGCATTGAAAAAGTTTATGATTACCTTGATGCAAGCGGCAAAATTGTATCTCAAACTATCAGATTTACGCCAAAGGGATTTAGCCAAAGAGTCCCGAATGGTAACGGGTGGAATTGGTCGTTAAAAGGCGTTAGAACTGTAATTTACAACCTGCCGGATGTGATCAAGGCCAATCAGGTCCTTGTTTTGGAGGGGGAAAAAGATTGTGATACGGCCAAAACTCTTGGATATGTGTCGACAACAAGCCCCATGGGTGCCGGTAAGTGGCATGATGATTACAACAAATACCTTCATGGCAAAGAGGTTGTTTTAATTTCGGATAATGACGGCCCCGGCATCAAGCACATGATGGACATCGGCTCCAAACTCAGGGACCATGCCAATGTCAAATGGTTCCAGTTTCCAGATGATTTAAAAATGCATAATGGATTTGATTTTACGGATTTTGTAAAGTCATATGACAATGAGTTTGAGTGCATGAAGACCCTGGATGAACTTATCAGGGCAGCAAGGTCTTTTGACCCGGCAAAAATAACAATTCCAGAGCCGGACACTGAAGAGAGCGAACGAATCAAATCATGGATTATGTTATCACCAGGAGAATTTTCAATCAGAGATCTTGATTATGAGCTGAATATTAAAGCCCCTGAACAAAAAACACACAGGACAAAAATACTTGAAAAATTTGTGGCTGAAAAAATCCTATCCAGGGAAGGAAAAAAACGTGGATATTATCGGCCATATAAATCAGACCTTGAAAGGATGGATTTTAAGTCTGCAGATGACAGATTCCTCGATGTTTGGCTGCCGTTTAAACTTCATAATCTTGTTGGACTGCTTCCCGGAAATATCGTGATTGTGGCAGGTGAACCAAACGCCGGCAAAACAGCTTTGCTTTTAAATCTTATCAAGGCCAACCGGAATAAATTTGATGTCCATTATTTCAATTCGGAAATGGGCTCCGGGGAGTTAAAAACACGCCTCAATAAGTTTGATGATTTCCCTTCTTCTGAATGGGGCTTTAATGCTTACCACAGAGATACAGATTTTGAAGATGTAATTTTCAAGGGTCCCAAAAGCCTAAACATTATCGACTTTCTTGAGGTCCATGACAATTTCTATCTCATCGGAGATAAAATTAAAAAAATCCATGAAGCCCTGGATGGTGGGATTGCTGTTATTGCAGTCCAAAGAAACAAAGGTGCTGATTTCGGTTTGGGTGGCCAGCGGACAATGGAAAAGGCCCGATTGGTAATTAATATTTCTCCGGGAACAATGCAAATCACAAAAGCAAAAAACTTTGTAAATCCGTCAATAAATCCAAACTGGATGAAAGTGAATTTTAAACTTGTGAATGGGTGCCGGTTTGTCATGCAGGGTGGCGGCTGGTATCGGGAGGAAGCGTAAATATGTTGGAAAGATCATGTTGGAATTGTTCACTGCTTTCATTGGATGGTTTTCCGGGCAGTTGTAATTGGTATCCTGAAAGTAAACTCATTCCGGTTTTGATTGTTGATAAGGGGTGTAAGCAATTTAAGCTTAATTCTTCTCCTCTGGATAAAAGAATAAATGAACTTTGGAATCATGCCCATGAAATGGCTGATTTTACAGATAGTGACAAGGTGCCATTCAAAGAGAGAGAGGTTCTTGTCTCTGCAATTTTCAGCATCGGAAAAATAATAGATAAGTTGAAGGAGGTTATATGTCTCAAAACAGATATCAAACTGAACACTTAACAGGGAAGCGGTTAAAAGGAGTGAAAGCACTCTTAACCACTGACAGCATAGAGGATGCTGCAAAAA
>CAYWGN010000424.1:0-2661 GCA_964457495.1 uncultured Desulfobacula sp. | reverse complement strand
TAATCTGTTTAAAATAATCAGGAAATTTTAGCCAGGATAAAGAGGCAATCAACAAGTGGTCATCAGTTGAGCCGTCTTACGTTTAACAGTTGGCACATATTGTAAAATAAAGTTGGTGACGTTAACTGGGCGTATTTTTTCAACCTGACTACTATCTGATCTAAAGCTTTCAGAAAGAAAGCGCCGCACGAGAGGAATATAATTATCCAATGTGGCCACAGACAGCCCACGTTCTTGTGAAAGATACTGTGCAAAATCTTGCTCTATATTCTCAAATGGATTCACTTCAAGAATAGGATGAGGAGGCTGGGAAACCCCAATATCTTGAAAATACCGAAACAACAATTGCAAAGTTGCCAAAGAACCTCTGCGGATGGATTTTTTGACGCCTTTGAGTTCTATGAAATCATCAATGTTTTTTTTTCAAAATTGTAAATTGTAATTCTTTGATTTTCCATCCACTTGCTAAAATCAACAACTAATCGAATTTTCAATTTTAAAGTAAAATCCTCATATCCTTGCTCGATTAAGGTCAACGCAAAGTTAATGATATGAGGACCAATTGGACCGATACGTAAGTGTTTAATTGAATTAAGAACAGTGGGTACATTTTGTTCCATTTTTTAATCTCCTTCTAAAATTTTGAATAAAATATCACGAGCCTCTGAAGGAAATTATATTAATATTATGCTCAGTAAACAATATACTTGTCTTGAAATTTATATAGAGAAATAGAAGAGTTATGTCTGGTAGCTTCGCATAATCAGGAACTGAGCATAATGCCTGTTATGCTCCGCTGAACATAACAGGCATAGCTTTGCAACTCACCTTCTTACACAGGGAACAGATCTTTACACCATCAAACGACTCCTTGGGCATTCTTCCATAAAAACCACCCTTATTTATCTTCACCTGGTACAAGAAAGAGTCACAGAACTTAAAAGCCCTCTTGACTGTATGTACGATAATCAGGAGGGACAAGAATGAAAAACAAACATGAAGTTGGAGATATCTTTCGTTGTTACGGCAAGGGTTATCAAAAAGAAAATATTCTCTCTTTTAAAAAGCTTAAGGTTATGCACAATATTTCAGTTTGCCGAACTGCTCATTTAGGGGGGCATATCGAACAATGTGATCAATGCGATTTTGAACGAATTGCCTATAACTCCTGCAGAGACAGGCATTGTCCAAAATGCCAGACCATGGTCAAGGAGAAGTGGCTTAATGATCGAAAGGCCGATCTGTTACCCTGTAATTATTTTCATATGGTATTCACCCTGCCGCACAAACTTAACCCGATCATATTGACCAACAAAAAAGTTATGCTGAACAATTTATTTGCTGCTGTGAACCAGACGCTACAGGTATTTGCAAAAGATCCACAGTGGAGGCTTGAAGGTCAGGTTGGATTTATTTGTGTGCTTCATACCTGGTCACAAAAACTTACCGATCACTTTCATCTTCATTGTCTTGTCGCAGGAGGTGCGCTTTCTTTTGACAAAAAACGATGGATCCCTTCAAAAAGCTCTTTCCTGTTCAAAGTTCAGTCTTTGGCAAAAGAATTTAAAAAAAGATATCTGCAACTTTTTGAAAAAGCCTATTTAAACGATGAATTGATCTTCCCGGGAAAAACAGCGCCATACAAATTCAAAAAAGGGTTTACTTCACTGCTTGATTCTCTTTTTAAAGTGAAATGGATTGTATATGCCAAACGTCCCTTTGCCGGCCCCGAACAGGTACTTGAATATCTTGGCCGATATACACATCGGGTGGCCATCTCAAACAATCGGATCAAATCCATTGATAATGATGAAATCAGTTTTGAATATAAGGACAGGACCGACAACAACACAACCAAAACGATGACGATATCTGCCCATGAATTTATCCGCCGCTTCCTTCTTCATGTACTTCCACATAATTTTATGAAGATCCGGTATTTTGGGTTTTTATCACATAGAAACAAAAAACAGGCGATTAAACTGATACGAAAGTTCATTGGCCCTGATATGCTTTTGCAAGAGAAAACAAAAGAGACTGTTCTTGAAATGATGTTGCGGTTGACAGGTCAGGATATTTCTTGTTGTCCAATGTGCAAAAAGGGGAAAATGACGATCATTAAAGAGTTACCAAATCAGTTTTTAAATTCTTCCTGATAACTGTTTTAATGGGAGTGCAGGACAGCAGGAATAGCAACATTAGCGATGCCGGATGGTTATGTCTAAAACAAGAAATGGGATACAATCAAATGAAATATATACATTTTGAGATGGGTATTTTTTACATAAAAGAATGGAAATATCACTTTTTCCAAAATAAAAGTTTTTTGTTAAAGAATAATTTTGGATTAATGAATCAAGAGCAAATCATATAATCCCCATAGCCCCACCTAATCATTCAGTTCACACATTTTATCAATCATTGAAAAAGGTTATGGCTATTTTGAAATCTCGGGCAATGATAGATAAAACGCTCTTCTATTAATCTCGCTTTTTTATAAACTTCTCCGAACACCACATATGGTATGGGCTGCTTTTTTGGCACTGGTGAGGAAATTCAAATATATGGGAAAAAACATTATCAAATTATTCAGAATGCCATTAAGCTATATTGGAGTTATGTTGCGAGTGGATTTAACCCTCTAAAATAATAGCAAAACTT
>CAYWGN010000423.1:0-2669 GCA_964457495.1 uncultured Desulfobacula sp. | reverse complement strand
GGCTAAGTATCGAGGATTTTCTTTGGAAACAATATGGATTCAAAATTAGCCATGGACTATCACCGGAAGCGGTAAAAGAAAAGTGGGAAATTATTGATGAGATGGAGTTAGCTAAAAGGTAAGCCTGGAGGCAAACATGTTAAGAAGTATAAATGAAATGATTGGCTACGAGCTTTTAATAGAAGGCAAATCAGTTGGTAAATGCAAAGATTTATTGTTTGATGATGATTGCTGGACCATCAGATATTCGTTAGCGGATACAGGAAAGTGGCTTCTTGATAAAAAGGTTTTAATTTCACCGTTAATGATTAGTAATATGGATTGGTCTTCAAGAATCATTGATCTTAATATTTCAAAAGAACAACTTGAAGATTGTCCATCCCAGAATGTTGATGAGCCTGTTTCACGAGCGTACGAAACAAAATTACATCAATTTTTTAGGTATCCGGCATATTGGGCCAGCGACGGGTTGTGGGGACATGCGGCTTTCCCAACAGGCGTATCTATCTCCATTGATTCTGAATATGAAAAAATACTCTATGATTACTATGGGCGACCTGTTGATGGTCAGATCAACAAGGAACTGTAGCAGAAAATTGGGAAAATACTACCTTAACGGTATTGTTACAGTTTCATATTAGCACCAGATAAAGATCGTGCAGTTATTTTAAATTTTTTATTCTCAACAAAATTGATTTTAAAAAGAAGAGTGAACTATGTTTTTAGTTATCGGTGAAATACTGTTTGATATCTTTCCAAGTGGTAAATGTATTGGTGGTGCACCGTTTAATTTCGCCTTTCATTTAAAGAAATTAGGCTTTCCTGTTAGATTCGTTTCCAGGGTCGGCAGTGATCAGAATGGGGAAGAGATACTGACGTTTTTGGCCGATCATGGTTTTGATACGCAGGATATCCAGATTGATTCAGACCATGGCACCGGCGTTGTGGAGGTAAAAATAGCTCCGGGAGCTGGCCATAGTTTTACCATCGTTCCGGATAAAGCCTATGATTATATTAATTATGATATCATACCAAAACAGCGTTTCCATTCGGATTTAAGAATGATCTATTTTGGAAGTTTGATCCAGCGAAGGGAAAGTAGTGCAGGAAAATTTCATGAAATGATGCACCAGAAACCTCAAAATACAGCCACATTTTGTGACATTAATTTAAGGCCTGACTGCTATACCCGGCAGACCATAAAGAACTCATTGTTGATTGCAGAAACCTTAAAACTCAACCAAGACGAATTTGATGGAATTTCCAACTGGTTTTTAAACGACGGTTCCCTTGAATATCGAGTCAGTCAATTGATGGATATGTATCATATTGAAACAGTTATCCTCACAATGGGTGATCAGGCAAGTCATTGGTTCCTTCACCATAAGCATTATGAAAAAAATATCGCAAAGATTCAACATGTTGTTGACACTGTCGGGGCTGGAGATGCCTATGCAGCCATATCAGCAGCCGGATGGCTGAATAAGCTGCCCATTGAAACCACCATGGCTCTTGCCAGTGAATTTGCAGGACATATCTGCGAAATTAAAGGCGCGTTGCCGGAAGATGAGAAAATCTATAATGAATTCAGAAAGAGGATACAAAAAAGATGACACATAAAAAAGGACTATATATTCAGATGTTCAGCATCCACGGGCTTTTACGGGCCGAGAACATGGAGCTTGGACATGATGCAGACACCGGTGGTCAGATCAAGTATGTGGTGGAACTCTGCAAGACCCTGTCTGTCAGCGATCAGATCCGAAAGATAGATCTGTTTACCCGGTTGATCAAGGATAAATCCTATTCTGATGATTATGGACAACCCATAGAGCAGGTCAATGAAAAGTTCCGCATAGTGCGGATTCAATGCGGGGGGAAAAAACATATCCGCAAGGAGTTGCTCTGGCCCCATCTGGATGAATTTGTGGACAAGACCATTATTTTTATCCGGCAGGAAAAAGATATCCCGGATATTGTCCACGGCCACTACCCGGACGCGGGACATGTAGCCATGGAGCTGGGAAGTTTCTTTGGTGTCCCCCTGGTCTACACCGGTCATTCCCTAGGCCGGTCCAAGCAAGTAAGACTGCTTGATGATGGATATGATATCAACGAGATGAATCGAAAACTGAAAATCGATCACCGGATTGATACAGAGGAACATATCCTTAAATCCGCGGACCGGGTGATCACCAGCACCCATCAAGAGATTGAAGGCCAGTACGGGCTCTACCGCAACCGGTCACTGCCGACGTACACAGTCATTCCGCCGGGCATCGGCATTGAACGGTTTTATCCTTATTACCACGATACTTTTTCCAGCAGCCAGGAAAAAGAAGAGGCCCTGTACGCCAAGGCATCTGTGATCCAGGAATTGAACCGATTTTATACGCACCCGGATAAACCCATCATTCTGGTTCTCTGCCGTCCCGACAAACGCAAAAATATCCAGGGCCTGGTAAAGGCCTATGGAGAAGATGTTGAACTCCAGGCCATGGCCAATCTCGCTATATTTGCCGGTATTAGAAAAGATATTTCCGACAAAGAAGAAACAGAGAGGGATGTCCTGACAAGGATGCTGCTGTTAATGGACAAGTATAACCTGTATGGGAAAATGGCCATTCCCAAGCAGCATGATTTTGAGCATGAGGTCCCTGAACTCTATA
>CAYWGN010000422.1:0-2690 GCA_964457495.1 uncultured Desulfobacula sp. | reverse complement strand
TATTATGTTTCTATATGCCGGATACATTATATCAAACAATAATTGATGCAGTGACTGCCATTGGCGGAGGACTTAAATGACAACTGCTTTTATAGAAATTTCAAATGGTGAAAAGCTGGTAAGAGAACAGATTCCTCATCTTCCTTTTGATGAATTCCAAAAAAATGCCATGGGCATTGTAAAAGAAGGAGGAAAAGTTGTTCAGTATTTCGGCTATCAGGATGGTTCATCCATTAAACTTTTGGCTGTATTGAGAACTGACAAGCTTTTTATAGCAGGCTGTGATGCGCCGGATGCATATCCTTGTTTTAGTCAAACCTGTGAGCCATTTCATATGTTTGAAAGAGAGATTGCAGAACAATTTGGTATAAAGCCGGAAGGTCACCCCTGGTTGAAAATGGTCAGGTATCATCCCAACTATCGAAATGTTCCTGATGTTTTTGGCAATGATTATAAAGAAGATATCCCGGGCAATTATGACTATTACCAGGTCAAAGGCGATGAAATCCATGAGGTTGCAGTGGGGCCGGTTCATGCAGGAGTAATAGAGCCCGGCCATTTCCGGTTTAACTGCATTGGTGAACGAGTGCTCCATCTGGAAATACAGCTGGGCTACCAGCACAGGGCAGTGGAAAACCTGCTCTATAATGTCCAGGCAAAAAGATTGCCTATCCTTGCTGAAAGTATTGCCGGTGATACGGCTATTGGTCACAGCCTTTGCATGGCACAGGCTGTTGAAGCTCTGACACAGGTTAAACCGGATAAAGGCGCCCAAATAATTCGAAGCATTGCTCTGGAACTGGAACGACTTGCAAATCATATAGGTGATCTTGGGGCATTAAGCGGTGATGTTGCATTTTTACCGCCGGCCAATTATTTTGGACGCATTCGAGGAGATTTTTTAAATTTATCTCTTCTGATTTGCGGGAACAGGTTTGGAAAAGGATTGGTGCGACCCGGCGGAGTTCGGTTTTCCTTTGCCGATGATATTCGAAAAACCCTTGATGAGAGGTTAAAAGAATTAAAACCCCAGGTGGAACATGTTCTGGACCTTCTTTTTGCAGCTTCAACAGTGCGGGCCCGTTTTGAAGACTGCGGTATTGTAAGCAATAATGATGCAGAGCACTTAGGCCTTGTGGGACCGGCCGGCCGTGCAAGCGGTATCCCCTATGATGTCAGACGTTGTTTTCCCACGGAGTATTATGACCAGATAGATATTCCTGAAAATAAAAAAAATACCTGTGATGTATATGCCCGTGCCAAAATAAGATATGATGAAGTATTGCAATCGATTAAAATCATTCAATCTTTAATTGATACACCTGTTGAAACAAATATTGTGGAGGATGTTAACTATAACCTGCCGGCTTCTTCTTTTGTGGTAACGATAAATGAAGCATGGCGGGGTGAAGTATCCCATGCATTGTTGACGGATAAAAATGGGAAAATACTTCGATACAAGGTTAAGGATCCTTCTTTTCATAACTGGAACGGTCTTGCCATGTCTTTGCGGGATACAGGGATATCGGATTTTCCCTTAAATAATAAAAGTTTTAACCTTTCTTATTGTGGATTTGATCTTTGACAATAAAGAAAAATATAAAGAGAGTCTTAAATGCTCAATACACTTAAAAATAGATTTGAACAGGGTTATAGAACATGTAGCTATCCTAAAGAAAAACCTGCTGTATTTGAACGGTATCGTGGAAGACCCGTCATACAAAAAGATGTTTCTCAAAAGATAGTGGAAATGTGTGCAAATGCCTGCCCTCAAGATGCCATTGATATTGGTTTAAAAAAAATTGATATGGGACGATGTGTATTCTGCGGCACTTGTGAACGCATCTCCAAAGGGGCCTTTATTAAGTTCACTGGCGATTTTGAAATTTCCACTTCCAAAAAAGAACATCTGCTGACTGATGGGGATCTTCCTGCTCTTGCCGAACACTCAAAACAGCATTTTAAAAAATTATTTGGCCGGTCTTTACAGCTAAGACAGGTATCAGCCGCAGGGTGCAATGCCTGTGAAGCAGATCTAAACGTGTTGGCAACCCCATTTTTTGATCTGGCCCGTTTTGGTATAAATTTTGTAGCATCCCCCCGCCATTCAGATGGTATTGTTGTAACAGGCCCTGTATCCAGAAATATGAAAACTGCATTGTTAACAACCTATGAAGCGATTCCTGATCCAAAGGTTGTCATTGCAGTGGGAAGCTGCACCCTAACAGGGGGACCTTTTGTGGGAAGTCCTGAAATAACACAAGGCCTGGATACCATTTTGCCTGTGGATCTGTTTATACCCGGCTGCCCGCCGCATCCGCTGACCAACCTTCATGCCCTGTTGACATTTTTTAAATAATGCCCAAAACAGACCATAAAAATTATCTTTTTTCTTTTAATGCAATAAACATTAAAAGATTGATCCTTAATGAGAAAAATAGTCTGATTTATTTTTTTTGAACAAAAGAACCGGCTGTCTGAACCAGGAATGATTTTTACAGCACTCCTGTCTAATGTTCTTGTCTCATTGATATTTTCATGGTATGAATTTTCGGTTAGCTATTATTTGTTATGAAATATGAAGGCAATTTCTTTTATATAAGAGGGGAATTAATAATGGAGCAGCTAAAGCAACTGAATGATAGAATTATCAGGCGTGTTAATGTTAATTTAGATGAATTTGATTTTGA
>CAYWGN010000421.1:0-2698 GCA_964457495.1 uncultured Desulfobacula sp. | reverse complement strand
TTATTAAAGTACATAAAAAATGTCACCTTTATGATGGCATCAACGACTTAGTTATCAAACCACTGAAACTTTTTCATACGTAATATTAATTATAAACCAGCATGATTTTGTTTCTACAAATTTAAAAAAAGATTTAAGTAATTATTAACGGAGGATCATTTATGATCAATAAAGCATTTATAATAGGTAATCTCGGCCAAGATCCAGAAAAAAAATTCACTCAAAAAGGTATAGCTATGGCAACTTTCTCAGTTGCCACTACGGAAAAATGGAAAGACAAAACTACTGGAGAAGACAATGAACAAACTGAATGGCACAGGATTGTTACCTTCAATCGTTTGGCTGAGATATGCAGCGACTACCTTCGTAAAGGTAGCAAAGTATATATTGAAGGCAAACTCCGAACTCGTTCTTGGGAAAAAGATGGAGTTAGAAGATACACTACAGAAATTGTAGCTCAGGAAATGAAAATGCTGGATAGCAAGTCCACAGATATTGCTCAAAATCATGATAAAGATATATACGGAATATTGCCAGGTAGTATAGATGATGAAAAAATCCCCTTCTAAATAAAGACACGATCATCTTTGAACGACACAAATAGCGGCATTCAAAAATTTTAAAGTATTTTTAAAAAGGTGCAGTGTAAATGACTATAGCTTTATGCCTTAACTGCGGTGAAACGAAATTTGGAGCCTTAACGGAATGTGATACTTGTGGAGCCATACCACTGCAAGATGAAAAGAATAGCATCCTTTATTGTGTCTTTAGTGATTGGTTTCTCAATGGAAACCAGTTTGAAGAATTCAGTAAGGCGATAAAAGCTATTAATCAGGTTTGTAATGATGGCGAACTTAGACAAAACACTTTTTTTCGATATGTTGATATAAATCATCCGGACCTGATCAAAGCGAATTTTCCTCCTGACCAGCAGTCAAAAGCAGATGAATTATTGACACATTTGAGAATAACGAAAGAGCAAAAGAAATTCAAAGCTAAATCAATTAAAAAGGAATCCACAATGGGCGATTGGGAAGATTTTTGCCAGGATAATGGCCAAGCAAATGACGGTGATTCTGATTGGCTGGTTGACATGATAAATAGTGAGAACGAAATGTACGGCGATGGCGATGAGCCAGATAGAGAGGTTTTATACGGGGAGCAAAAAACTGCCGCAAGAGAAGACCACCCTAAAAACATAATTTTTAAAAATCTTCAGGTCGCTAAAGAGTATGCAATGAAAAACCCGGGCTATTCGTTTGCCAGAAATCCTGATGGCCCAGGATTCATAATAAATAGTACAAATAACGCCATACGCTTTTCAAAGAAATACGAAGAATATTCAAAACGTCAGGATAATATTAAACAAGGCAAACCTGCCAGATCCCACTTTCCTTGGAGAGATCAGGAAATTGCCAACTTGTTAAAACTTCACAATTCCAGCAAAGAAATTCACGAGATTGCCATTGAGTTAGAGCGGTCCCCTATAGCCATTTCTGCTAAACTTCGTAATCTTGAATTAATAACAGAAGAAGATCATCAGAGAAATTTCAAAGAGGTTTGAAAAGCTCGATGGTAATACCGTTCTATTTATATCATTTCGACTGAGGATTGAAAATTATTTGTTAACAGCGTGCAATAATGATCCTTTTTAATAAGGATAATCCGCTGTGAGTTAAGTCATAAAAGTATATCCTATCAAATAATTCTGAAAGTCCATAAAAAATGTCACCTATTGCCCGAGTATATCGACAATATAAATAAAACAAATTCATGGTTGAGAATCAATCTTAACCCAAAAATTTTAGGAGCTTTACGATCTATGAAAAAAATTATTTTTATAACGGGCTTAACCAGGATGTATAATGGATTTGTTTGCATAAGTGGCATTGACATGAAAACAGGTAAATTTGTAAGACCAATAATCCATTATCCAGGAAGAGATGGAATTAAAAAAGAATTTCTATTCGATAATCAAAAATTAATAGTAAAGCCACTTGTCAAAATTGAATTAGATTTTTTAAAAGCTGAACCTAAATCAGATTTCCATACTGAAGATTGGGAAATAAACCCTGCAGTGAAACCAAAATTAATTTCAATACCAGATGACAATGAAAAAAAAGAGATTTTAGAAAAACACCTCGATTTATCAGTAGAAAATGCATTGTCTGATCAAAGTAGATCGCTGATTATTGTTAAGTCTCAACAAGTACCACTTATCGATTTATCGATAAAAGAAGATCGCTTACGCACTCATTTAACCTTCAGGGATTTGTCAGGAGTCCTGCAACGTCACCTCCCAGTAGTTGATGCAAATTGGCTTGCTATTGCCCGTTGGTTATGGGTAAAACACAGTGGTAATAAAAAAGGGGCGGAATCCAATTTGCGTGATTTTCTTAAAAATACAGATATTTATCTAAGAATTGGTATTACAAGAGAATTTAAGGGTCAAAAATGGAGACAAATTTCAGGAATATTTAGTTTCCCCGACTGGCTACAAGGGCACTCATTTGTGGATTATAATTATGATTTTGATGATCATGTTTAGCGAAGGTATTCTATGAAAAACTTATTAACAATAGGGTTTACACAAAAATCAGCGAAGCAATTTTTTAATATATTACAAAAAAACAAGATTGACCTCATAGCTGATGTAAGATTAAATAATAAAGGTCAGTTGGCTGGCTTCACTAAAGAA
>CAYWGN010000420.1:0-2703 GCA_964457495.1 uncultured Desulfobacula sp. | reverse complement strand
AAACTCCGTTGCGCTAACCGCCAAAACTCGCTATCGCTCAAACACTTGGCGGTCTAAACGCTCCACTGCGTTAAGACCCTGTACAGAAGCCCAATCAACGATTCCCTGCAACACATACCCCGACCTCCTCGACAAGATTCAGTACCATCCTTGATATATAATTTTTTTCATATTCTCAAAAAACTTTTTTTTAAGATTAAATCAAGACGTGCACAAATGAGCTGATCTGAGTCTTCTAAAATAATCTGTATCTCCAAATTATGTTACGAATTTACCCCGCCTGATCCCACAGATCCAGCCCCTTTTTTTAAAAAATTCACTTGTCTTGCACCGCTATTTATGGTTCTGTAATTTTTATATAAAAATTATAGCTGAAGAATCTCTTATGAAAACGGTTTCGGTCTATATAATTTAATTAAAAACTCAAAATTGAAAAAGCTTCACATACTACATATTGGGGTTACCAAATCTTATCTGGACTGAGCTCTACTAATGCCAGTGATTACCACGGGAAAGTAGTAAAATACAACCTTTTCGTAGACAGATTAATTGCCTCATGGGCATGAATTTTTCTCTTGAAAAACATGATATTGGTCATTCCAGAACACTTGAGAACCTATCAGGTTTTTTTAATAGGGATGTGTTTTTGCAGCCCAATGTTAGGCTTCGTTTCCTATCCACCGGTAGCCCTTTGTAAGGCCTTTTTCATGAGTTTCAAATGTTCTCTTATCTTCATTCAAGACAGTCTTTAGAATCCACCCGAGATCTTTTCCGGCTTCATCAATAGCCTCTTTGTTGTGCTTTCCTGAATCAATATGTTTTTGATAGAGACAATAAAGAGGTGTTCCATCCCAGTCGAAATTCGCTCCGCCAACCAGATCTCTCGCCGCAAATATTTCACCCACACGATTCTTAATCCAAGAATACACGGAACCTTGAAGGTAGGCCTTGATGAGCGCCAATTGAGCATCTGAAATCCCAAAATTGATACGCAATTTGGATTGTGTTATTAATGTCATCTTCGTCTCCTTATTCAGTGCCTAACGTTTTAGGGAAAATCCTATCTGGTATTCCTAATAATTTTAGGGAATGAATGATCGGTATCATTCTCACCTTTCATCTTCTAATATCTCGTACAAAGCCCGCCATACCTATAGGGACGCTCTCTATCCCATCTGTTACACTTACCATAATCCTGAATTCTTTCCCCCCAGTACTTACCATCTCAATAATGTACCCTAATAACACCCCGTCTTTATCGTTGGAAAGTTTCCCGTCCGTAAGAACATAAATAGTAATTTTGTGGTTGTCTTTATCATATTCAGCTATCTGGACCGAGAAAGGTTTGGTGTTACCAATCATTATGGTTCTGTTAGCATCATACAAATCTATTTTAAGAACTTCTCTATTCAAACGCCAAACTCCAGAAACGTCCTTTCGAAAAGATCTTGATTCTTTCTCCAGTTTGGGTTGGTTCTTTATTACATATTCGATAATTGAGGCAGTCTTTCTTTTTCTTTCTTCTCTTCTTATTTGTTCAGCCATTAATCTCTCATTTTCTCTTTGTATTTCTTGTTCTCTCTGATCAGCTATCTGCTCTCTCTCCTTTTGATTTCTTAATGCCCTTTCTTTTTCTTTTTCTTTTTCCAATTCCTTTATCTTTACCCTCTTCGCTGATTTTGCATCTTTAAATGCCGATGCCAATAACTCATTATAATCATCAATGAATCCCATTATCCTTGGTAAATGGTCAATGTCGCCCCATCGTCTTTTGTTCTTAGTAACCCAACCCTTTAGTCCTTCAAGATCGTGCAAAAGTCTTTTCTTCTCTGATTCGCCAAGATGTCCTCGATTAATTGTCCGATAATAAAATGTTCCCAAATCATTCATTACTCTTCCGAGTCTCGTAAAAACCATTTCATAACATGAGACACCTTCGGCTCTGCATCCATCAGGTAGTGACATTTTATAATCGTGTTTCAAGATATCTTTTATCACTTCTTTTTCACTCGCAAGTTTCTGGCCTCCGAAATCTTTAAAATATTTAACATATTTATCAGGCACCTGATTTCTGTCAGCTAATATACCCAGCGTGATATGTTTATCTGATTCTCCACTAATAATCTGTTCTCGGATGTAGTTGAAATAATATTCTTTTGTAATTACTTCTGTTGACTTTGTTTTCTTTTCCGAAAGATTGTCAAGGTCAAGTTGCGCCTTTGCACTTCCAGGCATTATAGTGAATAACAGCAGAGAAGTTAAGAATAATACCAAATAACCGCTATTGTTTTTCATTTTGAATCTCCTTTCACCTTCAATTATTGGAACTAAAAGTACCCGACAATTTCTTCATGAGTATAGCCCAAAGTGACTCATAATGTCACAGAGGGACCGACCTTTCATATACGACAAGTAAAAAACATCAATTGCATTATCGAAAAAACATCGATGCTATTCTTCAGTCTGCTGGTACTTAAATTCTACCCGCTCTAAATCCTGATTTTTTTTCTAATTCTTCATAGGTAGGTTTTTCAGTCATATGAAATTCCTTTAATGTCGAAATGGACTTGAGCTTCGGAGCAGAATACTTGCCTTCCCCACCCAAGCTATAAAAATATCAGATTACTTTTACTATTCTAATTACAGTAATATATGTTGTGTCGCAAGGCAAATAAATTATCAGAAATGATATTACACTTTATA
>CAYWGN010000419.1:0-2740 GCA_964457495.1 uncultured Desulfobacula sp. | reverse complement strand
GATTCCGTAGACAAATTAGTCCTCCTCAACGAGTTATAAATTCAAACAAAAAAATAAACCGGATAAAACCGGTTATTTTCAAGTTATAAGGCTTCCAACAATGAAACGAGATAAGATAGAATTTAATTTAAGGCCTGCGACTGTTGATGACATCGAGTTCATATTCAAACTTCGAGTTAAGACGATGAAACCATTCTTTGAAGATACATTGGGCTGGAATGATGCCAAAGAGTATGAAAAATCGGCTGACGAACTGAGCAATGCTGAAATCGTTATGGTTGGTCAAAAGAGAATCGGTATAATTAAGGTGATCCCTCGTACCGATGAATTTCATTTAAATCAAATGCAGATCCTTCCTGAGTTTCAAAAAAAGGGAATCGGCGCTAAGCTTGTTCGATTAACCATAGGACGTTCTATACAATCACGAAAACCAATATCATTATTCGTTGTAAAGAATTCTCCGGCAAAGCTTCTGTATGAGCAATTTGGTTTTGTGGTAACAAGCGATTTTGAACATAATTGCAAAATGTGTCGGCAGCCAAGTCTTGATTAGACAAAAGTAAAATTAATAAAAAATAAGGGAAAATTAAGACTGAGGACAGTAAATCAATTCATGAATTTGATTTAGAATTAATCTGCGAATATTTTTCAAACCTGAAACGACAGGGACCAGGAAGCCCTGAAGTAACGATTAAAGGGTTAAGTTTTATTGATAATCTTAATGATCAATCCCTTATTGCTGACATTGGTTGCGGATCAGGTGGGCAGACAATAGTATTAGCACAACATGCACCGGGAAATATTACAGGTATCGACCTTTTTCCTATTTTCATTGACCTGTTCAACCGGAATGTTGAGAAGCTGAAACTTCAGGACAGAGTAAAAGGTATTGTGGGATCAATGGATAATCTTCCTTTCAAGGACGAAGAATTAGACCTGATGTGGTCAGAAGGAGCAATCTACAATATAGGCTTTGAACGGGGGCTTAAAGAATGGCGGAAATTTTTGAAAACTGGAGGTTATTTCGCTGTTTCGGAAGTATCGTGGTTTACAGAAGAACGCCCTACTGAGATCGATGAGTTTTGGATGGATGCTTATCCTGAAATAGATACTATCCCAAATAAGGTAGCTCAAATTCAAAAAGCCGGCTATATTCCGGTTGCCACCTTTATTTTGCCCGATAACTGCTGGACAGAACATTTCTATGCACCACAAGTAAATGCACAGAAAATTTTCCTTGAGAAAAATGAAGGCAATAAAGCTGCCATAGAATTTATTGCAAACCAGCGGCATGAAACTCAGTTGTATTATAAGTACAAAGAGTATTATGGCTATGTTTTCTATATAGGGAAAAAATGTAAATCAATTGATTAAATATACATTCGATGCGTTAGCAGACATCTAACGAGGTTAATGCAGCCGACGCAAAAAGCCGCGCGGTTTGGGGGTTAGCAAGAGTCAATAACACCATATAACTGATAGGGTTCCGATAAGTACGCATTAAAGTTTTTATAAAGATCTGGGGAGTTAGAAAATCTTAAAATTGAAATGCAAAAGACGTCCCCTGGTGTTTCTTTATAGTTATTTATGCACCCTAATTGATGACACAAGTTTTTCCCGGAAATTTATTTAACCTTCACCAATGTAAACGAAAGAAGCTTATAATGAGTAGTTCTAAAAAAAGACAAGAGAAAGCGACCAATGAATTCAAGGAAAGACAGAAACAGGCAACTAACGACTTTGAGAAAAGACAGCAAAAAAACGATTAAATGCTGTGTTGACGACGGCGATGAGGTGATGCAGAAGCATCGCCAACAAGTGAGCCACGTTATGTATAAAGTAGATTGTCTAATCAGAATCCGAAGTTATAGACCGGATCGAAGTTTTTGCTAACAAATCGCTGGACACAGAGCGGGAATAGTCCGGGGTTTGCGTAAATTTGGTCAAAACTCGGACGGCACGTCGCCGCCAGGTCAGCTTTACGTTGGGCTTTCTAAAAGCACTTTATCCGGCTTGACACGCGTACCCCATTTGTGCTACAGTTATAAAAATAAAACGGAGGTTTCCAAATGAGTAAAACATCAACAATTAGGGCCAGAATTGAGCCATCTTTGAAAGATAAGGCAGAGCAAATATTCCATCAATTAGGATTGAGTACAACTCAAGCAATAACCTTATTTTACAAACAGGTAGAATTAAAAAAGGGACTGCCATTCCATGTAGCCATCCCTAATAAAATCACCCGCCAAACATTTACCAATACTGATGCAGAAAGTGATCTGATTATCTGCAAAGACACAGAAGATATGTTCAAGAAACTGGGAATTTAATGTTTACGCCCGCATATACTCGACAGTTTAATAGAGATATCAAACGGATGAACAAGAGGGGAAAAAATCTTGAAAAGCTGAAAATTATTATTTCTACTCTGATTGCAGAAGAACCTCTTGATCATATCCATAGGGAGCATAAACTGGTTGGTAATTGGAAGGGACGACTGGAATGCCATATTGAATCTGATTGGCTGCTGATTTATAAAATCGAATTAGATCGAATCATTTTTGAACGTACAGGAGCTCACTCTGATTTATTTCAGAAATGAATAAAATCTTTGCCCAACCAGCGGGTGAACCGGACATCAATGGTCTGCTTTTTATTAAATACTGAAACAACTTTGGAACAGTGGTACTTTTAATCAAATTTACTGGAAACCCTTGCTGCCCGTTACCCTTAACGTTAT
>CAYWGN010000418.1:0-2748 GCA_964457495.1 uncultured Desulfobacula sp. | reverse complement strand
TTATCCCGGAAAGCCACTCAGAAAATTCAGGATCAATATTAATCATATCAGTATAGTCTTTTGTTTATATTTTTTTTACTATCGATACATTTGTGGCGACAGTTTATGTTCAGCATATTCAATTATTCGGGTTACAATAAAATTTATAACCAGATATAGACAGCCTGCAATGATGAAGACCTCAATTGGCGCATAGGTTGCTGCAATAATTTTTTTGGCAATACCTGTAATCTCTAAGATTGTTATCGTACTGGCCAAAGAAGAAGATTTTACAATTAATATCACTTCATTGCCATAACTGGGCAATGCCTGACGAATAGCCACAGGAAAAACAATACGTCTGAAAAGAGTGAATGGTTTCATCCCAATAGCCTTGCCAGCCTCAACCTCACCCCAGGAAACGGATTGAATACCCCCACGAATGATCTCAGCAGTGTAGGCACCGGTATTCAGGGATAATGCCATTATTGCGCAGAACCAAGCCTCCCGAAAAAAAGTCCAGGCACCTATATCCTGCAGTAATAATCGAAATTGTCCGGAGCCATAATAAATGAGATAAATCTGAACCAATAATGGCGTGCTTCTGAAAATATAGATGTAGGTTCTGGCAATCCAAGACCAAAAAATATTCTTTGATAATCGAAGTTGGGCAAAAACTACTGCCAAAATAAAACCAATTAAAAGGGAAATGGAGACCAGGAGTAATGTTTCAGGAACACCGCCGATAAGTTTCGGGAAGCTTTCTTTCATAACGTCAAATTTCATTTTATTCGCTCCTCACTCCTTTAGCCGCCCATTTTTCAGCACGGCTGAAACCCTTATTGGATATGGATGTAATCCCCAAATATAGTAACCCAGCCATTGCATAAAACGTAAAGGGTTCTCTTGTTGAACCAGATGCAACAGCAGATTGGCGCATAATTTCTACAAGACCGATAACAGATATCATGGAGGTGTGTTTTAGGGTCAGTTGCCAGATATTTCCCATTCCAGGGAGCGCTAATCGTGCGACCTGGGGCCCAAGAACTCTTTTAAAAAGAGTGAAAGGTGTCATCCCTATGGCTTTTGCTGCCTCAATTTGCCCTTTGGGAACAGCAAGGACCGCACCCCTTATAACTTCAGCACTGTAGGCTCCCGAGCTGAAACCAATACATATCATTCCGGTGACAAAAACGGGCAGGTTTATATAACCCTGCCCGCCATAAAGTAAAGCGCTTATTTTAGCCAGCATGATGCCACCACCAAAAAAGACCAGGTATATGATGAGCAGCTCAGGTATTCCACGGACGATAGTTGTATAAATGTCAGCCAAAAGCCTTAAAAAAAAAGATTTGGAAAGCTTTAAAAAAGTTCCTAACGCCCCAAGGAGAATCCCTAAACTATATGCAGCGATTGAAACCATTAGCGTCATGAAAGCGCCTCTGAGCATTTCATCTCCCCAGCCGTCAACACCAAACCCTAATAACCCAAAATCCATTGATATATCCTGTTATTTGAAATTATTTATAAATAAGTCCTTACATCCATGTATTTTTAATTATTCTTTTGCAGAAGCATCAAATGTGAACCATTTGGTTGCCAACCTACTGAGAGTACCATCTGCAATTGCCTCATTTATGGCTTTTGTGAACATTTTAGCCAACTCAGTGTCTCCTTGGCGTACAGCAACCCCGACCCCCTCACCAAAAGGTCCTTTTGTCATTCCGGGGCCTACCATTTTGAATTCTTTGCCTTTATCTGTTTTCAGTCGTGAAACCCAATAACTCATAGCACCGAGGGCAGCGTCGATTCTACCTGACTGCAGATCCAATTCCAGATTTTCCTGAGTATCATAAGATTTTATCTCTACCGATTTTCCTAAATACTGTTGCAAAAATTTTTCTTGGATAGTTGCCGCTTGAACACCAACCACTTTTCCTTTAAATGTTTTGGAAAGGACAGCCATGGCTTTCTCTTCTTCAGGGCTTATCTCATCTAATGTAATAGAATCAATTTGGGTTTTAAAGTCATCAAAGCCACTGCCTTTCAGAACTAAAAATACATTTGGTGTAGCAGCATAGTATCGGGAGAAAGAAACAGCTTTTTTCCTTTTTTCAGTAATACTCATCCCAGCCATAATTGCATCGTACTTACCTGATTGAAGTGATGGAATAATGCCATCCCAGGCTTGTGGAACCATCTTGTATTCAACACCCATCCGTTTACATAGATCTGCTGCCAATTCGATTTCAAATCCATCTAATTGTCCATTTGCATTAGAAAAGTTCCAAGGTGCAAAAGCCCCTTCTGTGGCAATAGTGATTTTTTTGTACTGCCCGGCATAGGCAATCAGTGATAATGAAAATATTCCAACCAATACCATTGCTGAGATAAAAAATTTTTTCATAATTTCTCCTTTTTTCTGTCATTATTAATTATTAAGGACAATCCTTAAAATTTACTTATAAAATCATCGATAGAAATCCCTTACATCGTTTGCTTTTTGGATTATCAAATAATTCATCTGGTGTGTTTTGCTCTTCAATACGTCCGTCATGTAAAAACAAAACCTGACTGGAAACTTCACGGGCAAAACCCATCTCATGGGTTACTACAACCATGGTACATCCCTCTTCTGCCAAATCCCTCATGACTTTTAAGACTTCGCCCACCAATTCGGGGTCCAATGCAGAAGTGGGTTCGTCAAACAATAGTACTTTAGGCTCCATGCAGAGTGCTCTTGCAATGGCTACTCTCTGCTGTTGACCA
>CAYWGN010000417.1:0-2756 GCA_964457495.1 uncultured Desulfobacula sp. | reverse complement strand
TTTCGGATTTTCCATCAACATGCTGACCATGTTTGCCATGGTTCTTGCCATCGGGTTGCTGGTGGATGACGCCATCGTGGTGGTGGAAAACGTCGAACGAATCATGGGCGAGGAAGGACTTTCCCCTCGGGAGGCCACAGCCAAATCCATGGGTGAGATCACCAGCGCCTTGATCGGCATTGGTCTGGTACTCTCGGCAGTATTCGGCCCCATGGCATTTTTCCCCGGGTCCACCGGAGTCATTTACCGCCAGTTTTCCGTGACTGTCATTGCTTCCATGCTGCTTTCGGTTCTTGTGGCCTTGATTCTGACCCCGGTCCTCTGTGCCTCCCTTCTCAAACCCGTGCCAAAGGGAAATGAACCCTCGGACAATGCTATCTTTTTTCTGCGTCCTTTTTTCCGGTGGTTCGACCGCACCTTTTTTTTTGCCAGAGACCTTTATGTCAAACTGGTGGGCAACATTCTGGCCAAAAAACTGCGTTACCTGTTCGTGTTTCTTATCATTGTGGGGGCCATGGGCTATTTGTTTCAAAAAATGCCCACTTCTTATCTTCCCAATGAAGATCAGGGCATCCTTATGGTTCAGGCCATGCTTCCGGCTGGTTCGACCCTGGAGCAGACGGAGAAAGTCATGGAAAAAGTCAGAGACCATTTTCTGATGCAGGAAAAGGACGGGGTGGATTCTCTCATGACGCTCTCTGGGATGAGTTTTGGCGGTGCCGGGCAAAACATGGGCCTGGGATTTGTCAAACTCAAGGACTGGAAATTTCGCCAGCGACCGGACTTGAAGGTTGGAGCTATTGCTGGCAGAGCCATGGGAGCTTTTTCACAGATAAAAGAGGCCATGGTGTTTGCCTTCCCGCCACCCGCAGTTCTCGAACTGGGTAATGCCACGGGATTTGATTTTCAGCTACAGGACCGTGGCGGCCTGGGTCATAAAAAACTGATATCTGCCAGGAATCAGCTCCTTGGTATGGCAGCACAAGATCCGAGATTGGTCAGGGTCCGGCCCAACGGCATGGAAGATGTGCCTGAATACCACATTGATGTTGATTGGGACAAAGCCGGTGCCCTTGGACTTTCCATCAGTTCCATCAACAACACCATAACAGCAGCCTTTGGCAGTGCCTATGTCAATGATTTTATCCAGGCCGGCCGGGTCAAACGAGTGTTTGTCCAGGCTGATGCCCCCTATCGGATGCTGCCGAAAGATTTAAAAAAGCTATATGTGCGTAACAGCATCGGCAAAATGGTTCCTTTTGCGTCTTTTGCTTCCGGGCACTGGGTCATGGGGTCTCCCAAACTGGAGCGCTTTAATGCCTTTCCATCCATCAATATCTGGGGTGAACCAGCACCGGGACACAGCTCGGGTGAAGCTATGCAGGCCATGGAAGAACTCGTGGCAAAGCTGCCCCAGGGGATCGGCTATGATTGGACCGGGTTGTCTTACCAGGAACGGATGGCTGGTTCCCAGGCACCTCTTTTATACGCATTTTCCATTTTCGTGATCTTTCTGTGTCTGGCAGCCCTGTATGAGAGCTGGCCCATCCCCATTGCCATTCTGCTGTGTCTGCCCCTTGGAGTCATTGGAGGCGTTATTGCCTCGACAATGCGGGGAATGCCTAATGATGTCTATTTCCAGATCGGACTTTTGACCACCCTTGGTCTGACTACCAAAAATGCCATCCTGATTGTTCAGTTTGCCAGGGCCAGGGTTGATGAAGGGGCAAGCCTGGTTGATGCAACTCTGGAAGCAGCCAAATTGAGACTTCGCCCTATCATCATGACATCACTGGCCTTTGGGTTCGGCATCCTGCCGCTTGTCCTTGCCAATGGAGCTGGGTCAGGCGCCCAACGAGCCATCGGCACCGGTGTTCTGGGAGGGATGGTGACGTCTACCTTTCTGGTGACATTGTACGCACCGCTTTTTTACGTAATGATATATACGGCATTAGGAAAGCACAGAAAACGCATGAAGAAAAACAGCCTTGATAAACAGACCTCAAAAGGACAATTACATGAATAAGCCATTATTATTTCCACTGACTGGAATCGACTTCGATAATTCTTGCTCAGTTAATTCAATTAATTTACTAAGCCATTCTCTATCATCAATTTGGTCTTCAATAAGGAAAGATGGCTTAGCTCCTGGATAAGGCGAAGCTTCAGATAAACCTGCTGGGTATTCCCCAGGACAGGATTGCAAAAAGACTAAGGGTGCCCCAACAGACAATATCACGATATTTACCCAAAATGCCACAAGTAGCAAAATGGGTAAATAGCGATAATGCAAGTTTTTTTCTGTAAAATTGCCGGGTCGGATTCCTTTTATGTCAAACAGCTTTTGTTAAAGGGTTTCGGTCGTTTCAAGAAACTTGTCGTCTAAATCATTTTTAAAATGCACATAAAAATATAGTGTCATCAATCTCCCGCCCTACTGTTGGGTTGCGAGTTCCAGGAAGGATAATTTTTTTTGAATAAAGCCTCAAAAAGAATTAACCTTCCTTCCATCGCTTTAGCGTAGTTAAAAGCAGGAATATAAATTCCTTTTTAAAAGCAACAGCGTTTACAGATCGGGTTGGGGTTACTCCTTTCACAATTACGTTCCGTGGTTCTCTCCCGAGTTCGGCGTTTGATCTCCCTATTCAATCTTTCAACCATGTTGGTGGAGCGTAATTTTTTCCTCTGATTTTCCGGCACAGAAAATACTGTAAACCCTTCAGGGATATTGGTTTCCATCCACGAGGATAGCTTGG
>CAYWGN010000416.1:0-2757 GCA_964457495.1 uncultured Desulfobacula sp. | reverse complement strand
CAAAATTTTTATCAATACTTCAGGGATCGGAGTGATCCCTTCTCACATTAATGTGTCTGGAAGCAATGCAGAACCTGGAGATAAGATAATCATCAGCGGTACCATCGCAGATCACGGGATTGCGGTATTAAGTTCCAGGGAAGGCTTAAAATTCGAGTCTGAAATCAAAACCGATTCAGCCCCATTAAACAGGATGGTGCAGTCCATTATCCAGTCTGACTGTGATATTCATGTGCTTCGGGACCCCACAAGGGGAGGCCTTGGCACAACTTTAAATGAGATTGCATCACAATCTAAGGTTGGAATTAAAATAGATGAGCAGTCTCTGCCCATCAGGGGGGCTGTTCAGGGAATCTGCGAGCTGTTGGGATTTGATCCCTTATATATTGCCAATGAAGGCAAATTGATTGCCTTTGTACCTGAAAAATATGCCGACAAAGCACTTGAGCTTATTCAACAGGATGAGTTTGGCAAAGATGCTGTGATCATTGGTGAAGTAACAAAAGAAGCTCCTGGCAAAGTTTTTTTAAAAACCAGGATTGGTGGTTTAAGAATAATCGACATGCTGACCGGCGAGCAACTTCCAAGAATCTGCTAGATTCAATTATAGCACCCCACTCCGAAAATACGGCCAAATAACAGAAAAAGAGGGTTGCCCTTGTCAACATCCTCTTTTTTCTGATCTCAGGCTTGCAGTAAACATATTTGATTAATTTTGCACGCCTCTCCTTAACAGCTTGCTTGCAGTTATTCACAACATCCGGGGGTAAATGCCAGACAGGCATCCATCCTTCTTTACGACTGGCCTGTAAAAACTCTGTAAAAACAAATTAAATCCGTGATTGAAAAAGATTTGATTGAACATAGGGGAAGAAAAAAAACTGGCGGATATTTTTTAAAAGAAGAAAGCGATCTGCTGTATCCGGCAAGGCAATAAAAAATATGAGTTGTGATTATAGTCTTTCTTCTTTTTAGAAGGCTCAATACAGAGCTTTATAGCCAGAAAACCCCTCCTAGTTCGCTTCAATTTTTTATATTATCAAGTGGAATAAGAAAAAATCGACTACAATGGTGTTGAAGGGTTATAAAATTGAATCAAAAATTCAAAACTGAAAAATTGTCATATACCATATATTGGGGTATCTTTAATTTGTCTTGACTGAGCCTTACAAAAGCCGGTACACATTGATGAATTGACCTATTCAGGTATGGAACCAAACATTTTTTTTCAACAAAGGCAGATAGCAAAATGAGCAGAATGAACCAACCCTGGAAAATGGGAACACTTGAAATAAAAAACCGTTTAATACGCAGTGCCACAGATGAAGGATTTGCAACCTTGGAAGGTGCTCCCACCCAGAGGCTGATAGATATCGACACAGAATTAGCAATGGGGGGAGTTGGCCTGATCATAGCTGGTGCAGCCCATATCAGTCTTGAGGGCAAATGGGGTAATAATGGCATTGGAATGGACCATGATAATCTTATCAAACCTTTAAAGCGATTGTGCAAAGCAACCCAGGAAGCTGGTGGCATCCTTGCAGCCCAGCTATTGCATTGTGGTACCACCGTAAATCCTGCAACCTTGTCAGAAAGAGGAGCGCTTTTTGGTCCTTCTGCCATGATTGATCCCCTATTCGGCCACCCTGTAGAGGAGTTGACTCGGGGTCACATCTTGAAGATTGTGGATGATTATGCCAAAGCTGCATCAAGGGCTAAAAAAGCGGGGTTTGATGCGGTTCAAATCCACAGCGGCCACGGATACCTGATCAACCAATTTTTAAGTCCATCCAGGAATTTTAGAAAAGACCAATATGGCGGCTCTCTTGAAAACCGCACTCGATTGCTCTGCCAGGTATATGAAGCAATCAGGGGAGCAGTGGGCAAGGATTTTCCCGTGTTAATCAAAATGAGCGCCTATGATGGATTTCCCGGTGGTGTGGAATCATATGAGGCAGCCCATACAGCGGCCATACTGGATGCCATGGGAATCGACGCCATTGAGGTTAGCGCAGGGACTCCAGAGGGTGGGAAAAAAGAAGGTTGGGATCATATCCTTCCAGCACCCTTCGAAGAAGGCTCTTTATTAAAATATGCGTTGTTGATAAAAGAAAAAGTCGGTTGCCCTGTTATTTCAGTCGAGGGGTGGCGAAATCCTAAAATAATAGAAAAAGCCCTTGAAAAAATAGATGCAGTATCCATGAGCCGGCCCTTTATCAGAGAACCAAACTTAGCCAATCGATGGCTCGAAGATGACCTTTCGCCTGCTCTCTGCATCTCCTGTAACAAATGCCTTGAATTGCAAATGGACACAGGAATGGCCTGTATTTTTCATGACAAGTAGAGGGTTGTATTAAGACCAATTTATATTGTGCTCAGTCCTAAACAAATATCGATTCTATAAGGTATAATCGCTCAGGAGTCAAATCCACCAATCCCCCGAGCGTTTCTTTCACCAGTCCGGGCTTTTTAAATTCTTCCATAATACCATATCTGGTATAGACAATTTTTTATCCTCAGAATTAAAAATCAATTATACGAGAACAGGAATAATCAAATTAAAAAAGACTCCGCTACTGTATATTGGAGAGTAACAGGAACCGTCAATCGTTCTAAAATAGTATTATCCAGGCTACAGAAAATCCTTTTTAATCTTGTGGAGTTTGCCGTGTAAAGTATCAAGTTTCCTATCCATGTTCATAAAACTGACTGATCAAATCCAGCAGTTCTTTCATTAAATATGGTTTTGGCAAAACA
>CAYWGN010000415.1:0-2761 GCA_964457495.1 uncultured Desulfobacula sp. | reverse complement strand
GGGTTATCTGTTTGACGTGACCCATAGCTATATAATCGCTTTCTGGTTAATATTGATCATCACCTGTATTTCTTTTGGACTTCCATTATGCTTAAAGGTCAGTCCCAGGGGGCAGAGATTCATCTGATCAATTTGTGGTCCTAAGCTGCATATGCATCAAAAATAGCTCTGTTTTTGCTTAACATTTTTCCTGACAATAGATCATTCAGTGCGTTGTCATAATTTTCTTTTGTAAGGCCAGGGATGATCCCGTGCTTTGAAATGGTTCCCAAAAGAGCCATGTTCTGCATCCTTGTGTCTTCCATGGACCGAGTGTCCACCTTAATGGCAGTCGCACGGGCAGTTTCACATGCAGTCTGAATATCCTTTGCTGTAAGTGCACTGTTCAAGCCAAGACGGACCGGAAGCGGCTGCCAGGAAACATCCATATATACAAGGGTACCGCCTTTTTTCAATGCCGCCCCAAGTCCCCGCATGGCTTCATGAATTTCCATGCCTAAAACAAGGTCTGCGCTGTTTTTCATGATCAAAGGAGAATGTATATGATCACCGCATCGAATCCGTGATATGACGACCCCCCCTCTCTGGGCAAGCCCGTGGGTATCCACGGCAATGACGTTGATCCCGGCATGATCTATCCCCCTCAAAAGAGCCTGGCTTAACAATCCAATGCCCTGGCCGCCAACACCTGTGATATGAATATTATATGCTTTCATTTTGCTCCTTTATCAAAGCCAATTGCCTGTTCAGGACATGAGGGCCTGCAGGACCCGTCCCCGATGCACAGATCAAGATTGATTTCAACACTCTTATCTGGATTTCGAATAAATGTGGGGCAGCCAAACCGCTCCACGCACTCATGGGTTTTAGTGCAGGTTTCCGGGTTTATGGTGATATGCTTTTGAACAAAGCCCGGCTTTTTTCGCTGAAGCCTTGTAAATTTCAGCATGCAGGGGTGTGTGGCAATGACCACACTGATGCCTTTTATTTGCAGGGATGTTTTTACTATATCTGTTAATTTGGACTGGTTGTAGGTATCACAGGATAAAATATTTTCAATGCCAAGTCCTTTTAAAAGATTTTCAATGGGGATTTTATTGCCTGCATGATCCTGGTGTCCGGTCATGGCAGTGGTGCCGTTTTCCATTATGATCAAGGTAATATTGTGGTTATTAAAGATGGTGTTTATCAATCCGGGCAGGCCTGCGTGGAAAAAGGTTGAATCTCCTAAAAATGCCACCACTCTTTTTTTATCATTAAACAATGACAACCCGGAAGCCATACCAGATGAAGCGCCCATACACATTAAAATTTCTCCGATATTATAAGGCGGCATATACCCCAGGGTGTGACAGCCGATATCTGCCACTGTGACATCCTCATCTTTCAGTGCCTTTTTTATGGCAAAAAACGCAGATCTGTGCCCACAGCCAGGGCACATCTGGGCGGGCCGGGAAGGAACTTCCATTGGCAGGGCAAAAGCCTTTGGCGCAGCTATTATCATATCCGGCCATACGATTGCCATTTTGTCCATTACTTTATCCGGGGTATATTCACCCACATAATCTTCATCTTTTGTTTTTCCAATTATTTTTGTTTTAAGCCCTGAATCATAGGCCAAAGATTTTATCTGAAGTTCAAGAATATCATCCAGTTCTTCTAATATAAGAACCTCATCATGGGCCTTTAAAAATGAAATAATGCAGCTTTTTTCAATGGGATTTACAGCACCGAGTTTTAGAATGTCAGGCCGAAACCGGGCGTTTTCAAGCACATCAAGGATTGATAGATAGGTCAACCCTGAGGTGATGATACCTTTTTTCCGGTTGTTATCCGAGATTAATTCTTTATTTAATCCAGCATCTTTAATATATTGTCTGGAACGATGCAGTCGTTTAATGGATTCTCGTTTCATATCCAGAGCCATTGATGTCAAGGCTATATAGGGGCCATTTTTTGGATTGAAATCTGTTTGATAGGTACTTTTATCTGTATATTTATCAAAAGCTATTTTCTGCCTTGCATGGCAGACATGGGTTGTAAGCCGTACCACGACAACTGTGTGTTCTTTTTTGGCAAGGGCTGCGGCATGTTTATAATATTCATAGGCCTCCCAGGGTGATGCCGGTTCAAAAACGATTGTCCTGGACATTTTTAAAATATTCCGGTTGTCCTGTTCATTCTGGGATGAATTTGCTCCCGGGTCATCACCTAAGATAACCACCATACCGCCGATGATATTCATCAGTCCAAGCTGGACAAAGGTATCAAGGGCCACATTCAGTCCGACACTTTTAAAAAATGCACAGGAAAGATTTCCGTTTAATGCTGCCCCAAAGGCAACTTCCGTTGCAACTTTTTCATTGACTGAAAATTCAAAATAAAAGGGGCGTTTTTTTTCAGGGATGCTTAGAATTGCGGTTGCGATTTCCGGGGTAGGGGAGCCTGGATAAGATGCCACCACTTTTGTTCTGGTTTCTATCATTGCCCTGACAATAGCCTCGTTACCCATTAAGATTTTTTTAAATGGGTTTTTGCCGACAAGCAGGTCGCCTAATTTTTTCATATGCTTTTCCTATGGAAAATGTTGGGGTTTGGCTGCAATTGTACCATGAATAGTTTTTTTTAACACAAAAAAAATGGCGCATGTAGAGAGTGCTAAGTCTATTGCCATTAAATATGCCTGTTCCCTTGATCTTTGTCACAGCAGCCTTGACGCACGTTTTTTTTAAGTCAATGATAGTAAGGTTTTCTGTCAAAT
>CAYWGN010000414.1:0-2775 GCA_964457495.1 uncultured Desulfobacula sp. | reverse complement strand
ATTGAGGCATTGGGGTTAATCGATCTTTGTTTATTCGGAGTAATCATTCATCCACCATTCATCCCAGCTGGTTTCCATAATACTTTGGACAATCTTTTTGCCTGTGTCTGTTTGAAGTCGTTCAAGGATAACTGGCAGCCATTTTTCAGGCCCTTTTGCCCCGATGTCAGATTGTTTTTTCAGTTCAAGAATAAAGGATATCTGATCTGCATCCTTTACCAGCTTTGCTTCTTTTGTCTCGCCTGAATTAAATTCATCTAAAAGGATTTTAATATCATCACCAAAAGGAAGACCCCTGGTCAGATGGGAAATGGCTTTGGCCTCATCTGTTTGGGAATATTTTTTTTCCACATAGTTAAAATCTCCTGTTCTTGCCTCGGCAATATCGTGAACAAGGGCCATTGTCACAAGCTTTTCACTATTAATATCCCGTTCTATTCTGGCCATGGCAAAACAAATAAAAGCTGTCATAAAACTGTGTTCAGCAATGCTTTCTTTCCCAGATCCTAAAAAAGCATATCCAGATCTAACGATGTCCTTTAGTATCCTCACTTCAAACAGCAGGTTGGCAATCTGTTTCATTTTCAATCCAATCTATTTAGTGTTTGAACGAAAACACGGGGTTTTCGGTCAGGCACTATTTAATAATAGGAACAATTCTTGACTTTTTATAGAACAGGCGGTTAAATAAAGTCAAGAATTCAAGAACAAACAATAGCAGAGCAGGAGTAAACCATGTCAGGTAAAAAAACAATGACAGCCCTATTTGTATTAATTTTCTGGGGACTTGCTTTTTGTTCAACAGGACTTGCCCAGGGGGATAAACAATTTATACCCGGAGAAGACTCAGGGTTTTATTACACAATAAAAAAAGGAGATACATTGTGGAATTTATCTGAAAAATTCTACAATTCCCAATGGGACTGGCCAGGACTCTGGGAGATGAATAAGGATATTAAAAATCCCCATTGGATATATCCCGGGCAAAAAATACAGGTTTTTTTAAAGACAAAGCATGTTTTAAAATCCAAGGCCGCAAAAACTTTAAAAACCCAACAAAAAGGCTCTCCTGTTAAGATTGAAACTATTTTTTCTTTTTCCAAGATGGATCATGTCGGATTTCTTAAAAAAAATGCAGAGCCCTTTCTGGGCACGATAATAAAGGAGCAGGACAATAATCTGATGATGGCTGCCAATGATATTGTTTATATAAGCCCATCAGGCAAAGGCGCACTGGTTAAGGGCAAGACATATCACATTTTTACATTCAGCAATGTGGAAGAACAAATCAACCATCATCTGTTTAAAGGGGTAAAGCACAGTATCAAAGCACAGGTTAAAATACTTGAAATAAAAAAAAACCATGTGATAGGATCCATCACCCATGCCTATAGTCCTGTGTATAAAGGCGATTTGATTATGGAATACTATAAACGGGAGCCTGTTTTAACGGTTGAAAATAATCCTGCACCCATAGATGCAAGACTTATCTGTTCTGAAGACAATCATCTCATGATAAATGACTATATAATCGCTTTTATTGATGCGGGCAGCGCCATTGTTAAACCCGGACAGATATACTCTATTCTCCGAAGGAACGAAATAAAAGACAATAGTCTCTGGCCTTTGAAAAAGAAAAACTCTATTCAGCTTGAAAACCTGGAATCTGGAAAATTAATTGTGCTTCATACTGAAAAAACAGCTTCAACCGTTATGATTCTGTCTTCAAAATATGCCATTTATCCAAATGATATGGTAAATTAACCAACACTATAATCGGAAAAACTGGCGGTTTCCATTGGGATACTTAATAGTCCCCCGTCACTCTAAGGATTTCCTGATAGGTGGTCTGGCCCTGCAGCATTTTTTTAATACCGTTCTGCCGTAAAAGAACAAGTCCTTCTGCTAAAGCCTTTTCTCTCAGCCTTTCCAGCCCTGTATCTTTTGTGGTCAGCTCTTTGAGAGATTCTGAGTAAAGCATAATTTCATAAATTCCGGTTCGCCCTTTATATCCAGTATTCCTGCATTTCACACAACCCTTCCCATGCTTAAGCCTGATTAGGCCCTGGGCATTAATTTTAAGGCCAAGGTCTGCAAGTTCTTTTGTATCCATTTCAAATTCCTGGGCACAATAAGGACAGATTTTTCTGACAAGCCTCTGTGCCACAATCCCATTCACTGATGAATGGATAAGATAGGGAGGAATCCCCAGATCAAGCAGTCTGAAAACAGCGGATACTGCATCATTTGTATGAAGCGTGGAAAGGACAAGATGCCCTGTCAATGCCGCCTGAACGGAAGCCTGGGCTGTTTCTATATCCCTTATTTCACCCACCATGATAATATCCGGGTCCTGGCGTAGTATATTTCTCAGGACAGAGCCAAAGGTAACATTAATGGCCGGCTGTACAGCAATCTGGTTAAATTCCTCGTGGATCATTTCAATGGGATCTTCAATGGTTGTGATATTCACTTCAGGTGAGGACAGCATTCTCAAACTTGAATACAGCGTGGTTGACTTTCCTGAACCTGTAGGTCCTGTCACAAGAATAATACCAAATGGCCGGGCAATCAGTTTTTTATATTTATTAAAATCATCCTGAGAAAACCCTAAACTTTCAAGATCCTGGAAAAGAACTTCCGGGTCCATGATTCTCAAAACCACTTTCTCACCAAATGCCACTGGAATTGTGGAGACCCTTATTTCAACCTCTGTCTTATCTTTTTCTATTTTAATCCGCCCGTCCTGGGGTCTTCTTTTTTCAGCCATATCCA
>CAYWGN010000413.1:0-2777 GCA_964457495.1 uncultured Desulfobacula sp. | reverse complement strand
CAAATCCATTGGGTCTTGTCAGTATGCCACAGGGCGCATAGGGCCAGCCGTTTCGATCATATCCTCTTTTACGCAGAGCAGTAGAGGTCACCTTTTCCCGACGTCTATTATAGTCAATGATGGGGATAGAGCCCTTACCCCTTAAATACTGGTAATTTTTGGTGATGTCATATTTTGCATCAGCAATATCCACCTTTATCCGGGTCTTATGGTAAGGATCGATCTGTTCGTTATTCACAATTAGCATGCTGCCTTCTTCAGCATTACCGGCAATATTGGTGGCGGCAACAGGCAGTTCAAGTTTTAAATCAAGCTCAACTGAAGTCGACAGGACAAGGTTATATCCAAATATTTTTTGTTTTTTGTTGGCATTTTGAGGATCGCGGCGTACACCGATTCTGGCATCTGTGTCCTTTGGAATTTTAGGGCAACAAATAGCGGCGCTGTTATTAGAGGTATTTATCGTGGTAATATTTGATCGAACAGTTTTGATACATAACTCTTGTTTTTTCAGTTCCTCATGTACACCAAAAAGCAAGGCTGTATTTACTTGTGCAGATGGTGGGTGGTCTTCAGCGATTGCAAGTTTCAAGGCAACAACTTCGATCTTTGGTTTTTTCACATGATCAGGCAAGACAGACTGGCACTCTACCTTGATCCTGAACTCTTTATCAATTTGAATTTTGGACAGATTGTTCAACCGGGACATGATCTGTCTTTTGACCCTGGGGATAATATCTTTGACGTGAATACAGGAACATTGGCTGGAGAAATGAGTACAGCCTTTGTATCGAGCTCTCGTATGGAAAAGAGTGCCGTCGTGGGCAAGAATCTTAAATGAAATCATTTGGAGTTGCCAGAAGATATCAACAAGTATCTTAAAAATTTTATTGTACAGGCTCTCCCCAAGCCTGGCTTTAAAATTGGAAAAAGTTCCCTTGGTAGGGATCTGGTCACAAATTCCTGCATAGGTTCGGTAACCCCGTCCTCGATTCTTATCCCGCAGGACTTCAAGAAATTTGTCCATGTTCTGATGTCGGTCAATATACCGGAACAGCTCCAGCAGAAAAAGAGAAGGGGGATCGTAGGCAGGCGGGCTTTTGATCGTGTAACGGTGAGCAGTCAAAGATCTCACAAAAGAAAAATCAATTAGAGAGGTAATCATCTTTGTATACCCGCCCTGGATATCCCCATTGGGCATAATTTTTACAAACCGCTTTGTGAACTGGTAACTTGAAAGAAGAACAAGACAAGGGAAATGAACATTATTGGCTATTGAGATTTTAGCATTGATCCCATTAAGTTTTCTGCTGACAACATTGATATTGAATTTGTTAAGTGGTGTCATTCCTCAATATTTTTTTAAAGTTTTTATTAAGCGGATACAGATAAACATCTTTTATCTTGCCATGCTTCAGATGTTTATGTCCCTTTTTAGACGTTCCCTTTGTTTCTCCAACACGTATCCAGTTAGATGCTTGATAACAGATTCCTTTAAACCGGCTCTGCTCAACAAAGGTCTCCAGCATGTATAAAGGATAGTGATAAATTTTGAGCCAGTCAGCAGATATCCTTTTAATGTTCAGGGACAAAACCTTGGAGGCAAGACATTTCACTGTCACCCAGGGTAAAATTAAAAATCTGGTGTTATTCATAACAAAATGAAGATTCTTGTTTTTAACAGGCTGTGCCCAGCCAATAAATTCTTCTCTGGATTGAACCGCCCATGCAGCAGACCCCCATCCAATGCATGCTACAGGGGTATCCCCGGCAAAGGCCATGTACTTTAAATGATTGCCAACAATCTGAACATAACCAAGATAATGATGTTGATCTACAAGACTGTTATAAAGCGGTTCCAGATCAGTATGCCTGACCATTTCAACCCGGACAGGTTCAAGATCAGCGAGGTCACAATTAATCGGAATTTCATCAATTTGTATTTTAGGGGCAGCCCTTTTTGTATTGTTACTGCTTTGAAGAGCTTGGGGATAATTAAGCAGTCCTTTTCGATGCAAGGTCAAAAGGACCTCCCTGCAAGCCATGTCCTTAAGTCGTCCATTGGGCTGAACCCAATTCCATTCTGTACACAGGATTTTTGAAATTTGAGTTCTGCCTTTGTCCCAATGTTTATAAACTACCGCTTGAATAAAATCTAAATCCCGGGGAGTAATTTTTCTTTTTCTGATGACTAATTCTTCCATATAAAATTGTATAGCAAATAATAGTGCGGGACGCCAGGAAAAAATGAAAAAATATGAAAAAAAATAATTTATAGAGGAATCTAAAGAAAATTCTGGGAGTGTTTTTAAGAATTTTAGGGGTTGAAACGAAAATCGATGGGTTGAAAATGGATTGTTTTATGCTGCTTTCGCAGTATTAAACAGCCTCAAAAGCCAGCAAACCATCAACGCCTACGCTGAAGCCCTTGATATCAACACCCAGTTCCCCCCAATCAAGATCCAAAGGGTCTTCAACTATCCCGATGGCAATAAAACAACCCAGGCAACCATAATCCTGGATGGCAACCACCGCTGTTCAGCCTTCCAGGAAAAAGGCATCGAAGAGATCCCGGCCATTGAATGGAAAGACCAACCCCTTGATTATGAGAAAAACAAAATACCCCTTCTCCTGGAATCAGCCCAATGCAACACCATCCATGGCTTTTCTCAATGCTGACTGGCGTGATTTTGAATCCACACCAGCCGCAGAAGAAAAACCCGATAAAGCAATCACCATATTTGACTACCACAGCCTTTTATCAGAAACGGGATGGA
>CAYWGN010000412.1:0-2788 GCA_964457495.1 uncultured Desulfobacula sp. | reverse complement strand
TACCATATTTGCTATTCCTTTCTTCACTATTTTAGACTATTTTATGTATCCAAGATATTTACCAATCCTTTATCCCTTAAGAATAATTATGACAATACCTTTTGTTGTAATTTTTTTTACAATACGTAAATCAACTTTTTTACAGAAACATATTATTAACATAAGCGCATTGTTAGTATTAGAAGCAGGGCTTGGTATCGCTGTTATGATTCATTTAACAGAAGGGTATTTTTCTCCTTACTATGCTGGTTTGGTTGTTGTTATTTTGGTATTATGTGTAACTATAACTTTACCATTAAAAAAGACTATTTTGATAAGTTCATTAATTTATGGTTCATATATTATTCCAATTTTAATTAGAGGGGATATTAACAATATACCAATTTTTATCAATAATAATTTTTTTATTATGGCAATGGTCGTATTTGCTATTTTTGGAGCATACTTAAAAGAAGTTAACCAATATAATACATTCAAGTCCCGTTATGAAATTAAAAAATCAAACGAAGAACTTAGCAAAGTAACCCAGGAGCTTGAGGGAAGTAATAAGAAATTACGCGAGCTTGATCAGATGAAGATGCGGTTCTTTTCCAATGTGAGCCATGAACTACGCACCCCCTTGACCCTGATCCTCGGCCCCCTTGAGCAACTTTTGCAAGGCTGGAATGACATGGATCCTGTTCCAATGCTCCGGGCAATGGAAGCAAACGCCCACAGACTTCTGCGGCAGGTGAACACCATACTGAATTTTGCCAAGGTAGATGCAGGGAAGCTGACCTGTCACTATAAAGATGGAAATCTGGGTAAAATCCTTTCAGAGCTTGTACAGGCGAGCCTTCCCTATTCAAAACAGAAAAACATTGAGATGACCATTTCCGGAGCGAATGAAATTTTTGACACTGCCATTGATATTGAAAAGGTGGAAACCATTGCCGCCAACCTTATTTCAAATGCCCTGAAATTCACATCAGACAAAGGTAAAATAAGTATTTGTGCTGGAAGAGATAAACAAGTTATCTGGTTTGAAGTTCAGGATACGGGTATGGGTATCCCTGAAGATAAGATAGACAATATTTTTGAACGGTTTCATCAGGTAGACGATCAACATTCTCGGAATAATGAGGGTACAGGGCTTGGCCTGGCTATGGTTCGCGAGTTAACCCTGCTCCATGGCGGCAAAGTCAATGTACGTTCTAAAATCGGTAAGGGATCTGTTTTTCGGGTTGAGCTTCCAATGAAGCCCCTTTCCCCTGAAAGCGACCGTAGAAAGAGGGCTGGACGAAGAAAATTTGACAAAATTGCAGAGGAAAGACTTGATGCACTGGTGGAGAAGGAATTTCAGGAAAGGGGCAGAATCAATAAAAAAACTTTGTTTGCTGATGTGGCCAGGGGGAGCGGTCTGGGTGACAATATTGCCGGGGAATATACCGACAAAAAAAAATCAGCTCCTTCAGATGCCCAGAAAATTTTAGTGGTGGAGGACAACCCGGATTTAAGGGCATTCATTGTCAGCAATCTTTTTGAAACCTATCTGGTGGAGCAGGCAGAAAACGGTCGCAAAGGTCTGGATCTGGCCAGGAGAATGAATCCGGATTTGATCATATCTGATGTGATGATGCCGGAGATGGACGGATATGAACTCTGCCGAGAAATCCGTAAAGATCCTTTTCTGTCCAAGGTTCCAATTATTCTGGTCACAGCAAAATCAGGAGGAGAGGCTGTTGAAGCTGGGCTTGAAATCGGCGCCACGGATTATGTTCCCAAACCATTTGAAATGAGGGAGTTGAAAGCCCGCATTGCCACCCATTTAAAAAATCGCTTTCTGGAAAAAAATATCAACGAGCGGGAAACCCGCCTTACAGCCATTGGACAGATGACAAGTGCAGTGGTACATGATCTTAAGAATCCTTTGAATACGATCATGGGATTTACCCAGATCGCCCAGCAGGATTCCGAGACCCTGGAAGATAAAGAAATTTCCAAAAGTTTATCTTTTATCATGGAATCAAGCGTTCGGCTAAATCGGATGGTTACTGAAATATTGGATTTTGCAAGGGGCTATGCACCCCGGTTGGATACTGAATCAACTGTATTGACTCCCTTTCTTGAGACAACCCTGGGTAATCACAGAATCAAGCTTGAGACCATGGGTATATCTCTTATCTCCAAGTATGAAAAGTGTGATGATATTCAAGTGGAATTTGATTGTGACCAGATACACAGGGTAATTGATAACCTGATCATGAATGCCAAAGAAGGATTTTTTACTGGAAGCCATGAGGTTAAAGAAAAAACAATCTGGGTTACAACAACATGCGAAGAAAACCATGCAGTGATCCGGTTTGAAGACAATGGACCGGGGATTCCGGAAGAGATAAGAAATTCATTGTTTGAGCCTTTTACGACAACTGGAAAAAAAACCGGAACCGGTCTGGGGCTTGCCACTGTTCGCAATATTGTTTCGGCCCATTCCGGAAAGATAGCTGTTGAATCAAAAGGCAAAGAAGGCGGCGCAGTGTTTGAACTGAAATTTCCCGCAAGTAAATCCTGAGGATAATAAATGGAACAACCCAAACATATTCTTGTTGTTGATGATGATTCAATGACCCGCCTTTTGATGAATACCATTCTATCACGGATGTCGTATCAGGTGAGTGAAGCCTTTGATGGCATTGATGGCTGGGAAAAGGCGGTTGCCCTTTCCCCTGATCTCATTCTTCTTGATGTGAGCATGCCGAGGATGGATGGGCTTGAGCTGACCCAAAAACTTAAAAAAGAACCAAACACA
>CAYWGN010000411.1:0-2804 GCA_964457495.1 uncultured Desulfobacula sp. | reverse complement strand
CGCATTCCCATTTTTTTATATCTTTTTAAAACCTTATCAGAAGGGAAACCATATCGGTTTCGCCAGCCACAGGATATTATCACTGTCCCGGGCTGTACTTTGTCCAGAAAACCTTTAGTGCTTGAGGTTGAACTTCCGTGATGAGGTGACAAAAGTATATCTGAATAAAGGTTAATATCAGTATTAATACTTAAATTTTTTTCCCGATGATGTAAAATGTCCCCTGCAAACAGCATTGAAAATTTATTATATACCAGCTTAAAAACAAGAGAATTATTATTGAAATCATAAGAAAATTTTTCTTTGGATGATTCATAGAAGATCAGGTTTATTTTCCCTGAATTCAATTGCTCTGTCCGGACTGAAGGGTTCCATATCCTGATATTTTTCTTTTTACAGATTTTCATAAGAAAGACATAGGGTTCTGAATCTTTTTGATCACAATTCTTAATCACAGTTTTGACATCAAAATTATCAAGGATGAATATCAGCCCATTTAAATGGTCGGACTCAGGATGACTTAAAATAACATAATCCAAAGATCGTATTCCTTTTTGCCATAAAAAGGGTGCAATAATAAACCTTCCCGTATCAAACGAGGAAATATCAGAAAATCCTCCGCCATCCACCAAAATGTTTTTTCCTTCAGGGGTTTGAATAAGAGCGCTGCTGCCCTGCCCCACATCCAGGATGGTGACAGTTAAATTTGAATTGGATGTTTTTTGCAGCCCGTGGGTTGAAAAATTAAATATCACAAATAAAAAAGTTAAGGAGACTATTAATACCAGTGATTTTTTGTGACCATTTAACCATAAAAAAATTGAAATGAAGATTAGATAAATCACAGCTATTTCGTTCCAGGGCAAAGTGGTGACCCTTGACCATGAAAAGGGAATGGAAACCATAAAGTTTAATACCATGATGGAAACCAGAAGAATCTGGGTGCACACCTGGATAATAAATAGTGCAACCAAAGGTAAATAAGAAAAGCAAACCAAAGAGACGAGCCCCAAGGGCAGCACAATAAATCCTATAATTGGAATAAAAATAAAATTTGATATCAGTGCAATAATAGACACCATATTAAAATAATGCGCTGTCAATGGGAAGGTCCCTATGCTTGCAAAAAATGTTACACATAGCATTAATCCCATTTTGGTGGTCACATTTTTTTTTGGCATTAAAAAATGTCTTTTTAACAAAAAGACACCGCCGGCAATAAAAACAACTGCCATGAATGATAATTGAAAAGATATGGAAAAAAGAGCTGCAGAGTCTATGGCTAAAATTAAAATTCCTGCAACGGAAATACTTGAAATAATATCTTTTTCTCGTTCAGAAACAAAGGAAAACAATAAAACAATTATCATTATCAGAGCCCGCTGGGTGGAGGGGGAAAATCCTGAAAAAATGGCATATCCCATCACTGGGACCAGGCTTAATATGCCTGCAATTTTTTTGGATCTACCTGAAATCGCAAGCACGGGGAAAAAAGATAAAACCTGATAAAAAAGAAAAAAAAACAAGAGACTGACAATGGAAAGATGAAGCCCTGAAATGGCTAAAAGGTGACTGATTCCCGCCTTGGACAACAAATCCCGCATATCCGGAGGGATAACTTCTTTTTTTCCGGTAATCAAAGAAGCTATTATTTGGGAGGCTTTTAAGTCTTTAGCGTGGATCAATATAAAATCATAATAACCTGTTCTTAAGTTTTCTATTTTACGTATCTGCTTTGAGAAAAAACCGATTTGATCTGTTCGTGTCAAAATTTTTATTTTTTTCGGATCACTATAAGCTGTACCATATATTCCCTTTAATTTTAAAAATCTTTTATAATCAAATGCCCCTGGATTCATAAAATTTCTTATGGATCTAATGGAGGACTCAAACAGGATATAATCCCCAAATTCCGGGATAGTTTTTGATAATCCATATATATTTAATATGATTCTGCCTGTGACTTTTTTTCCAATTTTATCTTTTGTTTCAACTGCTTGGACCAAAATTACCATGGAGTATTTTTTTTTATAGTGTTTTTTAAATGAAACCACCCTGCCGGTTACTTTGATTTTTTTTGTATCCAGATATTTAGAAATATGATGGGAAGGTAAATCAGAGGTTAACTTGATCTGAATGGAAAGATAGCCACAGCAAAAAACCAATCCAAGAAGAAAGTGAAAAACAAATTTTTTATAGGAATACAGGGACAGAAAGATAAGGACAGACAAGAGGAAAATAACAGGTAAAATAAAGGTCTTATCATCAGGAGAAATGCCACCCGCCAGAATCCCTGCCATAAGTGTTATAAAAATAAAAAAGGGTGCAGGCCTTAAGGGTTTGAAAAATGTTTTCACATGATCTCACCTAATATTTTAAAATTTTATGAAATACGTTCTATTTGCGCTCCCAGCATTAAAAATTTTTTTTCAATGGCTTCATAACCCCTGTCCATGTGATATATTCGGGAAATAATAGTCGTCCCTTCCGCAATCAGTCCTGCAATAACAAGGGATGCACTGGCTCTTAAATCAGAGGCCATCACCTGTGCTGCCTGCAGTTTTTTTACCCCCCTGACCATGGCAACATTTCCACTTGATATTGAAATATCGGCCCCCATTCGAAGGAGTTCATTAGCATGAATAAATCGATTTTCAAAAATGGATTCATGAATGATACTATTTCCATTTGCAATGGTCATCAATGTCATGAATTGGGCCTGCATATCGGTTGGGAAACCAGGATATGGCAGGGTTTTAATATCCACACTCTTAATGGGCTTATCATTGATAATTCTGATGCTG
>CAYWGN010000410.1:0-2884 GCA_964457495.1 uncultured Desulfobacula sp. | reverse complement strand
CTCCCAGATAAAAATTATCCAGAAGTCCCTTTTAGGTTAAAAAAAATATTGCAGCAATACAGTTCCCAACATTACAAATGAAAAATTGTTTTGATTTATATCAGTATCTTTGACATTTCACACTGTGGACTATGTCTATTACCCCGCTCCCTCCCTTTTGAAATTAAAAGTGAAGACTAATAAAATCAGTGTTTCTGCGAACAAGTTAGATTAAAAATAAATTCAATTTATCGTATTATAGTTTTATTTTTCTTGACGGCCTTCAAGTTTATCCTGACCCCCAGTATTTTCTTGACGTTTTCCCGGGCAACTAAAAAAGAAATGAATGCGTGCATGCATGCATGCATGCATGTGTTTTCAACATAATACGTTCCGACCCGGAAAGCTCATCCCGATACCCAGTGTCCTTGGTCAAAGAGTCTGTTACAACATTTGGTTTTCAAAAACTTATCATTTAAATTGGAGCGCTCACATTTAAATAAATCAGCCCCCATTAAATTTTATTTGAGACTTGCCCCTTTTTATGGGCTCAGATAATACAATTTAACAGTGAGGGAAATTATTAATTTCGCAAAAATTTGCATTATTAATAATTTGAGCACCTCTACCCGGGTCATCCCAGTATTTCTGAAATTTTATCCTGGGTACATCCTATGTGGCTTAAGCAAATGATAATGCTGTTTATGTTTGCTTTATGCTAAAAGCAGGGTGGATCTTCATAATTTTTTAAATAGCATACGTGTGGGCGTAACAAAGTCTGGGCAAATATCAAAATTAAGGCCGTTTAATCCTTGTTCCTGCCTATGTTTAATTCAATTCATGGTTTATGGATAGGAAGGTACTAAAAAAATCAACGATTTTTAAAATACAGGGCTTGAATGGTCATCTCTTTTTTACATGCTCTTGTAAATTATATTTTCAAGTCTGGATAACGTCAACTGCTTGCCGGTGGAAGTTGTAAAACCGGATGCGCTTAGACTTTCTAAACACTTCTTGAGTGACAATCGTTTTCCATTCCTTGGTTTGCGCCGGAGCTGTTTGATTTCAGCTATCAATTCCGGATTACTTTCATGGTATGACTTCCGGCCTTCACATTTCCCGGTTAAAGCTTTCTTTCTATTCCGGGCAGCTCTGAGTTTTTGAACTGTCATTTCTTTATCATATTCGGCAATAGCTCCCAGTACCTGCCGGACAAGTTTTCTGGTGGGGTCATTGATAGCCTTGGTTTGTCTGGCAAAACCATCACCGTTTATCTGACCTTTTCCTGATACCCTGATATACCCGTATGCTTTTTCCATGATATCCTCCTTGTGGTTGGATTTATTTTAAAGGGACAGCTTTATGGAGTCTAGAAAAAACAGTTTAATTCTGTAGAAATAAACAGGGTAAAACGTTTTAAGACTTAAATGTAAAAGATTTCAATAATTTTATTTTTATGAACTATTATTAAAACAGCTCACTAAACAGATATTTATAATAGTCGTTTTTTAAGAGACTCTCAATAATTGATTCCAATCAGTTGTATAAGCTGGAGAACGATAATTAAGGGCTGTCTTCCAAGGCTGCTTTTTAGAAACACCTACAGCAGCGTATTTTGTGCAGTGCCTGCCCATTTTAGTGTTGATTTTATCTATTGCCCGCATCAGCTTTCTTGTCCGGGTTTTATCTGTTGTGCCAAAGAGATCCTGCTGAACATGGCCATTTGCTAATTTTGAAAAGACAACACCGGCTTTTTTATACTGCTTATCTTTTTGAAAAATTTGTTTTAAAATTACTTTACCCTGTTTGATTAATTCCGGTGTGGTATTAATAGCTGTGGGCAGCATTTGTGTTTTGGAATTATAGTAAAAAGATTCTGATTTAAACCTGCTGGTCATCACGTAAACAGTCATGGTTTCAGCAAAGCTGTTTTGTTTTCTTAATTTTTCTGCACCCCTGGAAATATACAAAGATATGGCTTGAGATAAATCATCAAAACTTATCACAGGTGTTTTAAACGAACGTGAGACAGATATTGATTTGCGAATGCCAGGCATCTCATCCAAAGGATAACAGCTTTCGCCATGAAGCTCTTTTTGAAGCCTTACCCCATTGATTCCCATCATCTGCTTTATCATGCGGGTATCAGCATATTTAAAATCCAGAGCAGTTTTTATGTTTCTGAGTTTCAAATATGCAGCATATTTTCTCCCGATTCCCCATACATCTGCAATGGGAGTGATTTCAAGTGCTTTGTCCTGGTATTCTTTTAATGTAAGATCAAGAACCCCGTCAGCCTTTAAAGATGTTTTTGCTATCCTGTTGGCAACTTTTGCAAGAGTTTTAGAAGTTGCTATCCCAATTGAAACTGGAATGCCGGTATCCTTTTTTACTTTATTGCGAATCTTGTGTGCATGGCTTGTCAAATCGGTAAAAGCAAAATTTGTAAGATCCAGGAAAGCTTCGTCAATGGAATAAATTTCAATTGCTGGTGTGAATGAGGAAAGGATCTGCATGACCCTGTTGGACATATCCCCGTACAAAGCATAATTTGAAGAGAAAATATGAATTTTTTTGCTATCAATGAGGTATTTGAGTTTAAAACAGGGGGTACCCATTTTAATTCCCAATGCCTTTGCTTCATTGGATCTTGCCACTGCACATCCATCATTATTGGAAAGCACAATAACAGGTTTACCCATAAGCTTAGGGTTAAAAACCCTTTCACATGAGACATAAAAATTATTGCAATCAGCCAATGCAAAGACAGTCATATATCAAACCTTATGAATAACATTGGTTACAACACCCCAAACTTCAAAAGACATCTCTTCTGTTATTTTAATGGGCAGATAAGAATCATTCTCAGGTTCAAGAAAAAGTAAGTTATCTCTGTATTTCAATC
>CAYWGN010000409.1:0-2885 GCA_964457495.1 uncultured Desulfobacula sp. | reverse complement strand
GCGGTGTGTGTGCTGATACCTGCCTTGCCATGGGCAGAAGATGCTGGAGTCTGGATATGGATGACAGACCCGAAACAAGACCGGAGATTGAGCCTTATCATTGGGATTTGGAGGCCAAATGGGATGATTTACCAATTATTAACTCCAAGGACAAACCCGATCTGATAATTTGTGATCCACCTTATTTTAATAAAAAAGCCAAAGAGTATGCAAAACAAAGCATTTCAGGCCTTTCAAGAACCAACTACTTGAAATTTCTGAAAAAATTTTTTCTTTTTTTAAAAAAAATATCCAGGAAAAACATCAAACTCGCCTTTATCAACGCAGATTGGCGGGATTTTCAGAATTGTCCTGCCAGTAAAGAAGATCCGGAACAAGCGATTTTAATTGTAGATTATTATGAGATTTTAAAAAAAACCGGCTGGACTCTCACCCATATCATCCAGGCACCTTTGTCTTCAGAACGTTTTAACCCAGGGGTTGTAGCTGCAATGCAGAAAAAAAAGATTCTTGGCGTTACCAGCCGGTATGTGATGATTTTGAAGTAGTTTTAATAAAATAATCGATCTGCGATACCCTGCAAAGATTATCATTGAAAAAAGTAGGATTCTTGCAGAGAACGGCAACCGGATACAATTGAAGATGCTTAATAAAAATCTTGAATTGATCGATGATCCGGATTTTGGTTTTTGCGGGCATTGCCAGGAGCCGATTCCATTTAAAAGACTTCTGATTATGCCGGAAGCCCCTTTTTGTGTGTTATGCACAGACAAACTCAATGGAAGATAAAGGATGAAAATTCTGTAAGTGATGGATTAAATTTTTTTTTAAACACAAGATATCTTATTTGGCTATGATACAGAAAACCCAAGATTATTAATATTAGTCCGCACCGCATCAGAATGGAATTGCTTGATTTTTTTGTTTAATAAAAACCTGTTTTTCATTCAACTCAATCTCCAATATACAATAACTGAATCTTGATTAATTTGCATACGCCTTTGCCCATATAATAGAATCATTTTTTGTAAATTTGTTTACTTTGCACCACAATATATATTATTGTGATTTTTATGCAGACTGATCAGAATATTAAACACATTCTGGTGGTTTTTTGGTTTGAGGAATGGAATATTAAGGTTTTTTTATTGAAACCGATCGTGATGAAGGATCTTTTCCATAAGATACTTGAAGTGCTGGATAATAAAAAGCGTCAGGTTGAAAAAGGATTATGAAATTAAATTATGAAACAGTGACTGGAATTTTTTACCCAATAAAACTTCAATCAAAATTAATATTGGCCATACTTGGTTTGTCGATTCCACTACTGGTTATTACGAACATTGTTTTTTACACCAGTGAAAAAAAGGCATTAACCCATAATATTTTAAACCATCTTGAGTCAGTAGCTTCCATACAGCGACACAGGATACATGATATTGCCATGCAGAATGCTGAAAAGCTAAGACTTGTCGCCAGCCGAACTCAGTTGCGCCTCAGCCTATCTCAATTTCTGACCAGCGCCGACGAACAACATCTGGTCAAAATAAATAAAATCATTCGTGATGCCCATGCATCTATCCCCGATTTCAAACTTATCTACGTTTACTCTCCAGATGGGGTGATTGTTGCATCAAGCGATCCATCCAAGATAGAGGAAGAAAAAGGACATCGGCATAAAAATATTTTTGCCGCCGGCAGGGAGGGCATTAAGGTTGATCTGTTTTATCTTGATGGGGACAAGAACCTTTCGCTGCATCTCATCGGGCCGCTCTACCTGGAAAATAAATTTCTGGGAGTACTTTGCATTGATACCAAAGTTGATAATATGGTAAAAGCTATCAGCGATTACACCGGCCTTGGGCAGACCGGCGAGACCATTTTAGCGGCAAAAGACCCAAATGGTGACACCATTTTCATCATGCCCACTCGATTTGACCAGCAGGCAGGGCTGGGCTTAATTATTTCCAAGGATGACACACAGATACCAATAAATCTCGCCTTTTCAGGTCATGGTAAGGTGCTGATCGATGCAAGGGATTATCGCAAGGTGCCTGTTCTTGCTTCTACCAGATACATTGAAGATTTCGACTGGGGTATAGTAGTCAAAATAGACAAAGAAGAAGCTTTTGCACCCCTTGCCAGGATGAACACTCAGTTCTTCGGTATCCTTGTCGGGGCAGTATGTTTGATAATATTTTTATCATTCTATCTTGCTAAAAGCATTACCAAACCTATTGTCAGGCTGACTGGGGTGGCGCATAATATAGCCGATGATAACTTTGAGGACCGGGCGGAGGAATCCCATAAAGACGAGATAGGTGTGCTTGCAGCTGCCTTTAATAAAATGACGGGAAAACTGATTCACACAAGAAAAATACTGGAAAAAAATATTAATGACCTGCAGGTTGCCAATCAGCAGCTTCGGGCAGGAGAAGAACGATACCGGGCAATTTATAATGCCCCCAGCGAAGCAATTTTTATCCATGACCCTGACACCGGTAAAATTCTTGATGTCAATAAAGGGATGCTGGATATGTTTGGGTATGCCTATGAAGAGGCACTTAAGATAGAGGTTGGCAGTCTCAGTTCCGGGAAGGCCCTTTATACCAACGAGGAGGCCGGGGAAAATATAATAAATACAGTATTCCATGGTCCCCAGACATTTGAGTGGCTGTCCATGAAAAAGGACGGCACTCTTTTCTGGACGGAGGTGGCCCTGAAATACATCGAGTTCAGCGGCCAGCGTTATGTTATTGCAGTGGCCAGGGATATCAACGACCGTAAACAAGCGGAAGAAGCACTGAAAGAATCAGAAAAGCAATTCCGGAATCTTTTTAACTCTATAACCGATCTCATATACACACAAGATATGGAAGGACGTT
>CAYWGN010000408.1:0-2963 GCA_964457495.1 uncultured Desulfobacula sp. | reverse complement strand
GTCGATGATACCTTGCCGGAAAGATTTCTTTTAGAAGCTCAAAAAGATGATCCTAAAAAAAGGCGTGTCCCTTTAGAACCAATGCTCAATAAGTACTATAAATTAAGAGGGTATGACAAGGATGGTATTCCAAATCAAATAATGATAACAAAATTGGGGATTAAAAAAAATCCCGGATCAAGAACTCGGTAAAAAGGCTGCAACTTCCTTCTGGATACAAAAATAAATATCTTCATCGCTTCCATAGACATCAATGACATCTTTGTGATTGATCAGTTTTTCCACTATAAATGCTGTCAGGTACAGACTGGCAATGTTAGGATTTGAAATAAGAGTCCGAAAAGGCGCAACCATATAGTCAATATCAAAATCTTCTGCTTTACAAAGCGTATCTAAACATCTTGTGATTTGATTTTCAATACTGGATTTTGAGACAGTCTCAACTAATTTGGATTCAATGAGTTTCATGGAGACTTTATTGCTAAGGGAATCTATGTTGTCCCGGATTGTCGTGATGGTTCTTATTCTTTCCCGTTCTTTGGAAGATTCGATTTTAGAAAGAAGTTTTGCTTCCCTGTTTCCGGTATAAAAAAGTTTAGCCATTGAATTATCCTTAATTATCAAAAATTATAAAGTATTAATCGAGATATATATAATAAAAACAGGACGTTTTCAAGCTAAAAATTTAAAGGTCTTCAATAATAATCTGTGCAGCTTTTGTTTGGAATTTATTGATTTTAAGCTTAAAGGCAATTTGGGGATAATAGTCAGGCAGATCATCAGGGTTGGTGATATTAAAATGAAAGGCTTCGACCTGATGCCGGCAACGTGGGTCAGCTTTTTCAAGAATCATTTTCCTGTGGCTGTTTCCAATAATATGAGAAGATTTTACGCGGATATTTTTGCACATAAAGACTGGTTCAGGGTTGGCCATACCAAAGGGTCTTAACCGGTCAATTTCTTTGGCCAGGGTGAAATTAATATCATCAAAATCAAGAATCGCATCAATGGTCAGGGTTTTTTGAAATTTTTTTTCAGAATAGATTTCTTCCATATATTGGTTTAAATTTTGGCCCAGCAGCTCTAAATTGTCTTTTTTCACAGTGAGACCCGATGCCATGGCATGGCCGCCAAATTTTTCAAGCAGCACTTCACTTTCCAAAAGGGCCTGGTAGATATTAATATTATTGATACTTCGTCCGGAACCAATGGCATATTCACCTGCACTGGATAATAAAATCACGGGGCAATAGTATTTTTTTGATAATTTTGATGCGGCAATTCCCAGGACACTTGGATTCCACTTGTCATCCCATAAAAAAAGCAGTTTTTTTTCCAGCAGGTCTGGATTTTTTTCCAGGCAATGTTCAATATTCAAGACAATTTCCTGCTGAATTCTCTGCCGTTTGACATTTAAATTATCCAGAAGTAATGCTGTTTTTTCAGCATTGTTGATATCCGTTGCCATGAGCAGTGAAACACAGATCCTGGCATGGGACATCCTTCCGGCTGCGTTTATTCTTGGGACAATTTTAAATGAGATGTCATCGGAGTCAATTTTTTTTAAATCAATCCTGGAGCTTTGCGCAATAAATTTTAATCCAAGCCTTGCTCCCTTTTTTATTTTTTTAAGCCCAGCCACACAAAGCACACGGTTTTCATTGATCAAGGGCACCATATCTCCTATGGTGCCAATGGCAAACAGATCCAGATAGTCTGTGAGATTGGGTTCTGGTATATCTTCCCAGAAATTTTTTTCCCTGAAAAATTTTCTAAGCGCTATGACAAGAAAAAAGGCAACCCCCACACCGGCGAGATAGTCTAATCCTGACCTGCAGTCTTCCCTTTTAGGATCGATCACTGCCATGGCAGATGGCAGGGTAGGCCCGGGTTCATGGTGATCAGTTATTATGACGTCAATATCTTCAAGATTGGCTTTTGCAACAGCCTTATGGCTGGTGATACCGCAGTCAACAGTAATAATCAGATCAATTTCCTGTTCCATGGCCATTTTAATATGTTCCGTTTGAAGACTATAGCCCTCTTTGATCCGATGGGGAATATACCAGGATACATTAGCGTCACAATATTCAAGAAAATCACTGAGTAATGCAGTAGCAGTGACACCGTCTGCATCAAAATCGCCAAAGACAAGAATTTTTTCTTTGTTTTCAACGGCTATAAGGATGCGTTCCACAGCCTTGTCCATATCCTTTAGAAGAAAAGGATCTATAAGGTTTTCAAAGTTGGGGTTTAAAAAGAAGCGGGCCTTTTCAAGACTTGTAATTCCTCTGGTGCAAAGCAGGGTTGCCAAAAGAGGATGACAGTTCAACCCTTTGGCTAAAAGCGTAACAATTTTGTGATCCGGTTCAAAATATTTGAGTATGGTATCCATTGATTTAGAAAGAATTTATATAAGCAAACAGCGATAAAGTCAATTTCCGATTCCCTTCACTGACAATAAAATTTAAATAGTGAACAAACCATTTATCGGAAATACCAGGATTTGTATTTCCGATAAATAGAGCGATCCGCTAAATACTGATTTATCCGGAATTAAAATTTGATTTATATAAATATTTATTTTGCGTTAATCCGGCCGGGGTATGGGTTGCGACTCATCTGATTAGACTTCTTACAGGTTCTAACCTCCGTTGCGCTAACCGCCAAAACTCGCTATCGCTCAAACACTTGGCGGTCTTAACGCTCCACTGCGTTAAGACCCTGTACAGAAGGCCAATCAACCATTCCCTGCAACCCATGCCCCGACCTCCCCGGCAAGATTCACTACCAATATATAATTTTGTTCATATTTTCAAAAAATTGAATGGGACTGAATTTTTTAAAATTATTTTTAGTCTCCAACCAAGTTGAATGGGATTTTGCTTTATATAATTTTTCACTTGTCTATAAAGTGTAATATCATTTCTGATAATTTATTTGCCTTGCGACACAACATATAT
>CAYWGN010000407.1:0-2980 GCA_964457495.1 uncultured Desulfobacula sp. | reverse complement strand
AAACGCTCTGATAATATTCTAACAAATTTAAATTTTCTACTCTATATATTATAAATATTACAGTGCAAGATTGGCTTTTAACAGCGGTTGAGGCTCATATAGAATAATTGAGCCATGAATTTGTGTGAGTGAGCTTTAAAAACTCTCACAAAATCACAACATCAATTATTCTGAAAGGTACCAGTGGAATCAAAATTTCATCAAGATTACATTTATATTCTTAAAGAAAAATATCGTCTTTATATTCTTGGATAAAATAATAATTCTATATTTATTCTTTTATATAACTTTATGTCTTGATTTTATGTTATAAAAAGTTATAATTTATAATTATGAAAGCTATCATATGGAACAACAGGGCACGCAAGCAGATGAAAAGAATACCAAAGCAATATCAGGAAGCCATTTTTTTTAGTGTTGACAAGCTGGCAACTTTTCCTGATTGTGAGGGTCTTAACATCAAAAGCCTTAAAAACCATAAATATGATTATCGAATGCGCATAGGCCGCTACAGAGTGGTTTTTGATGATAAAAAAGCAATCAAAGTAATAGCCATTCAGGAGGTGAAAAAAAGAGATGACCGAACTTACTAAACCACAAATAATAAGCCAGAATAACGAGCCGGCTTTTGCTGTTATTCCCTGGGTTGAATACGAATATCTTGTCAAAAATCTGGCTACTCCGGAAGAATCTGATGTATGGTTTCCGAATAATGTTGTCAAAGCAAATGTCAGAGGAGATAGCCTTATAAAAGCCTGGCGTGAATATTTTGGTTTGACCCAAGGAGAACTTTCCCAAAAAGCAGGCATCAAGCAACCCGCTTTGGCCCGGTTGGAAAAAGCAGATGCAAATCCAAGAAAAAGTTCTTTGAAAAAATTGGCTGATGCAATGGGCATCGCCCTTGAACAATTATTAGATTGATAAATGTTTAGAAAGGATTCCTGCACCATAGGATATTGTTCTTTTAGATGCATCGTCTGTTAAAAACAAACGATATGGAACCATGCTGGACTTTGGTACCTGCCATTTTCTCAAGCCGGGGGAGCATTATTATTCCACCTGATCAGCAAACTATATGAAAAATTGGACGCTGATGGGGGGCCAATTTTGGATGCTGTTCAACAGAGATATTGAGCATTATGAGAATTGAATTGAATAAGGGTATTTTTTCCCATTTCAAGCTTTTTGCCGGGTTTGGGCTATAGAATTGTTCGCTTAAATTTTTTATATTATCAACTTGAATGTGGAAGGATGGGTTTTATTCAGATTGGCAGGAAATATAGTTGAACCACCTAAATCTATCGCTTGTCCGCAGTATTTGATTTATTTTAAATTTATAGGCAAAAATTAAAGTTTTACAAAACCTCATGTAATTTCTGGAATTTGGTTCTGATGTTCAATTCTTCCTTCAAGTACTCAATCAATATTTCTTCATCCTGCTGCAGTAATTTCACCCGTTTGAACAACTCCTCCAGTGTCAAATCAAGGTATTCAACACTGTTTTTGCATTCCCTCAGCCGTTCAATAAAGCCCTCAATACGCCAAGTTTTCTGTTCTTCGTTTGCAAGAGTTATTTCTTTTTCCTGGCCCAGTCCGCTCAGTTCGTCAAAGCAATACTGAAGCCACAATCGGTGTTGAATTTCAGGCGGGATTACGCCCATAGGATCATTGACCCCTTCTGGCAGGGAAAGATCGTGGCCATGTTCTTCAAGACACTCCACAATCCTGGGCCAGTACTCATGATAAATTTCATTATGAATTTCATAGGTTTCAAACGGGTCAAGAATCAATTCAGGAACCACCTTTTTTAACAGGTCGTACCATGGCTCGCTGGGTCGAGCCAGTCCGTCAATATATAATATGGGTTCCCCATCGTCGCCATCGAAAAAGCTAAAAAGGCCATCCAGCATTTTCTGCTGAGCCTTTGATAACGGCAATCCCTGTTCCTCCTGGATCACGGCTTCCCATGTGAGAAAATACCCATCCTCGATGCTGTGGATTAAGCTATCTATAAACATTCCGCTATCCCAGTTGGGAGTACCTGCTCGGTGATCTTTAAAAAAATCATACACTGGGATATCATGTATTGGCGAGGGGGTGGGAAAAGATGACAGCCGGCTTTCCTTTGCGGTAGCTTTATCTCTAAGTTTTCGTTTTTTCTTTGATTTGGATTTTTTTTCCAATCTTTTCCCCATGGTTTTCTCCTCTTTGTTGCACTGCTCCAATTCTATTGAATCGGGCAGCCGGAAGGTATTATCAACTTCAAGTCCCTTAAGAAAGTCAATGACCGGTTCACATGCTTTCTGTGTATCATAGTTGCTTTTAACGCCAAGATCACCAGCCGCACATAAAGTGACCGTTTTTAACAACTGCAGTATTTTTGAACCAATATCAATTCTGAGAATCTTAACCTACAGCGGTCTGCGTGAATCTTTTTTCATTATCTATAATTTTGACTTCGTTTAATTTGAAACTCAAGACCCTCAAAATAGTCGCATAATTCTCCAAGTTCCTCTGCTTTGCGGCGAGAGCTGGCATGATTAGATTCTGCAGCCATCCAACCTGCAAGGTCGCTGATTTCATTCACATCCATATTAATGGTATGCATCCCTTCCTTTTTTGCCAATCTTTTTAAAGTAGTTTTTAACTGGCCAAAAACAATTGCGTTTGCCAAAATGAGCTCACATTGATAATCTTCAAGTTCAACAGGATATTTTTTAATATTTTTTTTCATAATAAATTTTTCTTCACACAAATAAGTTGATCAACGGGTCAGCATATCTTGTAAGTTTGAATAATATCCGACCATACAAATTGAAAAGCTGACTAAGTAATTCCGTATCAACATTTCTAATATCTGTAAAGATATTTAATAAATCAACTATGGCGGAAATATAATTGATTCAGAAAGGACCAGCTATAATGTTCTTTATTGGAGTTATGTTGCGAGTGGATTTAACCCTCTAAAATAATAGCAAAA
>CAYWGN010000406.1:377-2991 GCA_964457495.1 uncultured Desulfobacula sp. | reverse complement strand
CACGGATTGAAAAGGTCTGTTTGAAAAACAGATCATGATGTCCCATTTTCAGTGTGAGGGTATTTAGTACTGCGACAGCAGCATAAAACAACCCATTTTCAACCCATTAAAATTATTTTCAACCCAATTTCCACTCTGTTTTGTCACTAACACACCCATAAATTTCTCTGTAATCTGAACACAAATCTTACAATTTTTTCATGGCTTAAATTTTTTTTATTTTTTTTCATTTAGGGCTGGCGTCACCTGTTTTTTTCTGATATACAATCATTTATGGAACCTTTAATCATCAGAAATCGTAAAATCACCGATCAGGATTTAAAATTTATTCAAGCTGTTGTTCATGAATATTGGGATAAAGGCAGAACCCATATTTCAAGGGTGCTTTGCCAAAAATGGAACTGGATCCAGCCAAACGGACGGCTCAAGGACATGGCCTGCAGAGAACTGCTTTTGACTTTGCATCGAAAAGGCCTGCTTGATTATCCTCCTTCAAAATGTATACGAACGAATAAAAGAAAAATTGTTAAAAATATTGAAGTCGATACCACCCCTATATCCTGTGACATTTCTGACCTTGGATCTGTGCGGGTTAAAATGGTCAGGCACACTGACCTGGAACCGCTTTACGACAGTCTTATAGATCAATATCATTACCTTGGTTATGTCCAAATCGTTGGCAATCATTTAAAGTACATGGCTTTTGCGGGAGAGACCCCTGTTGCATGCATTGGCTGGGGGTCTGCCGCATGGGCGGTTCAATCCCGGGAACAATTTATCGACTGGACCAAGCCTGTTAAAAATAAGAACCTTCATTTTGTAATGAACAACACCAGATTTTTAATTTTCCCCTGGGTGACAGTCAAGTGTCTTGCCTCCAAGGTTTTGTCGTTGAATATTAAAAGGATCTCTTCTGATTGGCTCAAAATTTATAATTACCCTTTATACATGCTGGAGACGTTTGTTGAGCAGGATCGATTTAAAGGAACCTGTTATAAGGCCTCCAATTGGATACGTGTTGGGGAGACAAAAGGAACGTCCAAGAAAGGACATAAACATCTGAAGCATGGCAAAATCAAGGATGTTTACCTTTATCCCCTTGATAAGAACTTTAAAAAGCTGTTGAGGAATGACACCTCTTAACAAGTTCAATATCAATACTGTCAGCAAAAAACTCAATGGGATCAATGCCAGGATCTCAATTGCCAATAATATTCCTTTTCCCTGTCTTGTACTTCTTTCCAATTACAGCTTTAAAAAAAAGCATGTTACCATTCTGCCCAATGGAGATATCCAGGGCGGATTTGCAAAGATGATTACCTCTCTTATTGATTTCTCTTTTGTCAGATCTTTGACTGCTTACCGTTACACGATCAAAAGTCCGCCTGCCTATGATCCACCTTCTCTTTTCCTTCTTGAACTGTTCCGGTATATTGACCGGCATCAAAATATGGACAGATTCCTTGAAGTCTTGAGGGACCATGATCGGGGTAGAGCCTACCGGGCTTATGCCGGTATTTGTGAGGATCATATCCCCACCAAGGGAACCTTTTCCAATTTTAAGGCCAGGCTTGGTGAAAGACTGTATAACGAAATCTTTCATATCCTTGTTGATATCTTTCGTCAGCTTCAAATGGTTTCTTTCAATATCATTGCCCATGACGGCACTCTTTTTCCCACAAGGGCAAGGTATAAAGGATGTATCTGGTTTTCTGACAAATGCTCATGCATTGATGTCCATGACATTGTATTCCGGGTAAAAAGACAAATTATGTATCGGCTTAATAATCTGAACAAAATCAATCTTGATAAGGCCTTCAAGATAAAATGCGAGTGCCCTTTTGTGCCTGAAGGCAAGATCATGAAAAAAACGCCCAAGGTGGAAGTCCTTTCCATGAAGCTTGGATTTATTGATGGGAAACCGTCTCAAAATCAAATTAATACTGCCATGCTTTTCGGGGCAAAAGAAGAACTTGATAGGCAGGGGATGTTTATCAATGTCACACGTTCCAACCTGTTTGAAATAGATCCCTTTGAAGGACATGGTAAATTAAAATGCCCTAAAATCCCCAAGGATACAGATGCCAGGATCGGTGTCCGCCGGGACCCCAAAAATGCCAACAGAAAGCAGAAAATATTTGGGTACAACCTTGTGTTGTCAACCTCCGTTGAGCTTGATCTCAAACTTGAACTACCTGTGGCTGCAACCAATATTGCCGGCAATGGAGAAGAAGGCAAGAAAATCATCACCAACACACAGCAGATTAAAGCCCACCATGATTGCCAAACAAAAATTGATATTGCAGATGCCAAATATGATACCATTGAAAACTATACCTGTTTAAGGAAGAATGGTTCCATCCCCATTATTGATTATAATCGAAGAAACGAAAAGATTACCAGCGAAGCTCTCAGGAACCGGGGGTGTGACCAGAATGGCTGGCCTTATGCCCCTTGCGGCATCCCCACAAAGCCCAATGGTTTTGATATGAAACATCAACGTCACACCTTTTGTTGTTTTAAACAATGTCTTGATTTAAAAGTGACCTGCATTAACAATATCCAGAAAGATTTATGATATGGGGTCATGTCATACATAAAAAACCGTAATGGA
>CAYWGN010000406.1:0-367 GCA_964457495.1 uncultured Desulfobacula sp. | reverse complement strand
TTTGTTGTGGTAAACAAGGTCTGGATGTAAAGGCTGCCGGCATTAAAAATATCCAGAAAGAGTATGATATAGGTTCTTGCCCACATGTTAAAAATCGGAATGGATTTTCTAAACACACATATATCAAGGACAATCCAAGGCTTATTAATGAAATACCCCGGGGAACTAAACGGTTTAAAATGATCCAACAGTATCGTTCTGCCTCAGAAAGAGTAAACAGTGTAATAAAAGAAGACTTAAAAATCATTGACAAGCCTATTGTATATAACAAACAAAGAGCTGATATCCTTGCCCAGATTGCTACAATTGCCCTGCTCTTGTACAGGGCTTTTGCGTTCATTGTCAAAATATCCATGCTGTTTGCAAA
>CAYWGN010000405.1:0-2991 GCA_964457495.1 uncultured Desulfobacula sp. | reverse complement strand
CCGCAACAACCCGGCCATACCTTAGCATAGGACTGTATTCCATTATCCGGCATATTTTATGCTTTCATAAGTTTTTAAAATATTAATAAAAAAAGGTGAATTATGACAAAACCCCATGGAAGAAAAACAAAACAAAAGGTAGGGGAAATTCTTCTGGAACCCCATCGGGAGACAGCCATGGAAATGTTAATGCAGATTCCAGATGAGCAGCTGGTTGGCCATTTTTTTTCTCATTTTTATAATAAAAGCGATTTGGTTAAATTCCGGAGTATTGCTGCAATGGGAGCCCTTGGATCACGAATGGCCCAAAAAAATATGGAAAAGGCCAGGATTGTTCTGCGACGGATCATGTGGAACCTGAATGATGAATCAGGTGGAATCGGGTGGGGGTCGCCGGAGGCCATGGGAGAAATTCTTGGCCAAAGTCCTGAGCTTGCTTTGGAATTTAAATCAATTCTCTTCTCATACCTTGATCCGGATGGAAATTATCTTGAACATGAAATGCTTCAACGGGGTATTTTATGGGGGATCGGGACATACCTGGAATCATCTCCCCGGGATCTGGATGAAAAAACCAAAAGTCTTTTATTCGGATATTTACATTCTTTAGATCCTGTGAAAAAAGGATATGCCATCAGGGCTTTAATGAATGCAAGGTGTTTTGATTGCAGCCATGTGCCTGAAAACATTATCACAGATAATAATCTGATCGATATCTTTACTGACTGGAATTTTATTTCAACACGCATTTCTGACATGGCCATCTGTGAAAACCGCAAAACATTTATATAGTCTATTTTTTGGCATGTTTATTGAATAATAACCTTACAAAAGAAATCAGCCAGATATGTGTAAAACAAATTTTAACAATGACGGACCTATGCTTAAAAAAAACTGTGACATAAATATTGCCCAAACCATTGATCTGGCAAATGAGATGATCAAACTTGCGCAAAAGGGTTACGAGCAAAGGGAAGATCCGGGATGTGGTATCCTTTATGGTATTCTTCTGGACACAGGGTACAGGCTCCTTGATCTTGCACAAAAAGAAAAGCATACACATATGCAAAAAGGCGGGTGGGAGCGATGACGTCCATGAAAATACCGGTAGTTGATCTGAGTTGCTGTATTCTCTGCGAAATCTGCATTGAGCTGGCCCCCCATGCTTTTGCCATGAATAATGCAGACTTTGTTGAAGTACTTGCCCTTGACGACTACTCAGATGAAAATATCCTTGAAGCCATAAAAAATTGTCCCAAAGACTGTATCACCTGGGAATAAATTTTTAACCCGAAGATTTTTTTAGATCTTCGGGTTTGGCTTTCCTCTTTCCTCCCAAATCTCCCTTCCCCCATTTACTCTCTTTTATCAAAATTTAATAAATTTTTGCATCCCCTTCAAAAAAACATTGCACCTGATACACAAATGTGTCATTTACCTTGTCATTAGATATAACAAAGGAAAAGGGACCTAATTTGAATATCCAAAGACGATCAACCAAGTCCAACAAAAAGAAAAAAGTGGAGTTAGTTGATCGCAATATCTGGTAGAGAATTAAAAAGCACAATGGATGATTTGGAAAAACTAAAAGGACTATTGACACAATGACTGACTTGACGCACCCCATACTTGACCACGACAATCTGAACCTTGTTCTGGATAACCTGAAACTTGGCATCATTGTCCATACCCCTGAAAGAATCATTACGGTGTTTAATAAAGAAGCAGAAAAAATTACGGGATATCTAAAAGAAGAGGTTATTGGAAACGACTGCCATAAGGTTTTTCAGGCACCCTTCTGTGGAGAAAAATGTTCTTTTTGCGATGGTGCCCCCGCGTTTCCTTTAGGGACAAAAGAATATCCATTGAACATTATTACAAAAGACGGTTCCACCCGTCAGCTTGAAATGACTGTTTCTGCCATTATCAATCATGACAACGTATTTAAGGGCGTACTCGCATCCTTCAGAGATGTGACTGAATCTTTTAACCTGTCCTTAAAAGCTGAAAACCTTTCCAATTTTGCCGGTATCATCGGCAAAGACAAAGCCATGCAGGATATTTTCAGGCAAATCAGGGATGTTGCCCTGTACAACTATCCGGTACATGTATCCGGCGATACGGGTACAGGAAAAGAGCGGGTAGCCTATGCCATTCATGATATCAGTGCATATGGCAACGGCGCCTTTGTTCCTGTAAATTGTGGAGCCCTCCCTGAAGGAATTGTGGAAAGCGAATTATTCGGACATGTCAAAGGTGCTTTTACAGGTGCCATCAAAGAGCGGAAAGGGAGATTTGAACTGGCCCATAAGGGAACCCTCTTTCTGGATGAAGTGGCTGACCTGCCCTTGAAAACCCAGGTAAAGATTTTAAGATTTTTACAGGAAGGATCTTTTGAAAAAGTCGGAGGAGAGAAAAAAGTCTCCGTTGACGTCAGGATCATCAGTGCCGCCAATAAAAACCTTAAAGAAGAAGTAAAAGCCGGTAAATTCAGGGAAGACCTTTTTTACAGACTCAATGTCATCCCCATTCATTTGCCTCCGTTAAGAGAGCGTAAAAGCGATATCCCCCTTTTGGCTGCCCACTTTTTAAAGGAAGCTGAACAGGAAAGCAAAAATGCTATCCCCACGCTTGCCAGTGAGGCCCTTAATCTCATGCTCGACTACCAATGGCCCGGAAATGTCAGGGAATTAAAAAACGTGATCCAGTTTTCCGTGGTACGCTCAAGGGGAAGCAAAATTTTACCATCAGATCTGCCCAACGAAATCACCCAGGGCAAAGACCTTACCTTCAGTGTTGAAGAAAGCTATCCTTCACCGGACACCGCCATGTCAGCCAGAGGCAAGCTTGACATTGAATCGGTTAAGGCTGCTATCAAACAAACCGGCGGCAATAAATCCAAGGCCGCAAGGGTATTGGGTGTCGGAAGAGCAACGCTCTACAGGTTCTTTGCCCAGAATGATGAAATAAAAAACTTTGCAGATCATTTTT
>CAYWGN010000404.1:0-2995 GCA_964457495.1 uncultured Desulfobacula sp. | reverse complement strand
TTGGAACGATTCTCCCATAAAAACAGCCCCTTATCGGGGTCAGACCCCGTAATATACGGCCTTGACCCCATGGCCGGAGGCGGTGTTGTTCCTGATGTATGTCTTCTCTTTGAACGAAAATGCCAGGCATTTGACCTCGCATTCAGAGATGATCGACCGGAGATAGAGTACCACCACTGGGATCCCCAAAAAGGGACCTGGCCTTTCTGAATGCTGACTGGCGGGATTTTGAATCCACACCAGCCTTAGAAGAAAAATACGACAAAGCCATCACAATATTTGACTATCACAGACTTTTATCAGAAACAGGATGGAAAACAATCCATAGAATAGAGTGCCCCCTTTCCTCAGAACGCCTGACCGGGAACCAGGTACAAAGAATGCAGGACAAACGGATCCTGGGAACGATTGGAAGAACTTTGTTAATCTCAAAAAAAATCATTTAAAAAACTTCACCTGAAAGATCTTGATGAAGCCTGATACCTTACCCAACTATAATCGTTCAAAGGCAGGAATGAAAATAACCCACATAGGAGCAAAAAACTGTGTAACAGGCTCATGCCACCTAGTCCAGACCCACCCGGCACCTGTGATCTTCTTATATTGGAATCCACCTATGGAGACAGAAACCATACCAGCAGAAAAGACAGACTTAACGCGTTGGAAAAATTGCTCCATAAAGCCCTCTCCCTGGCCCTTGGTTTATGATGCAGCCCATGAACCAACACCCAATGAAGACAGATACTTCACCCCCTCAATAACAATAACGCAACAACGCAAGCCTGACCCCATGTTTTCAGGGGAAGGCTATTCACCGTACATATCAGTTATGAGTTTACGCAATTGAGCAGCTTTGATTTTTGATAATTTGTCCAGTTTCTTTTTCAATCTTTTTTTGCTAATGGTGCGTATTTGATCGACAACTATTTCAGCATTTTTATTTGCGCATTTAATCTGAAGCCGGGTTCTCCATTTAGGGTGCAACTTTGAGGTTAAGGGGCATACGACAATGGTTTCCATATATTGATTCATTTCATCTTGGCTAATGATAACAACAGGACGTATTTTTTTTATTTCACTTCCTATCGTAGGGTTGAGGTCAGCAAAATATATTTCGTATCTTTCAATACTCAAAGTCCTCATCCTCCTCCAGCCCGTCAAGAAGAGTTGTGTCAAAATCGTCCCAATGTCCCTTTTCGTCTGCTATTGCTTTATAAGTATCTTCCCAGGAAAGTTTGCTGTCTTCTTTTTTACGAAGAAGCAAACCTCTGTCTGTTTCTTCGAGTAAAAGAGAATTTTTTAGACCATATTTTTGAAGGAGTGGTTTGGGTATGCGAACACCTTTGGACTTTCCGATAGGAACTATTTTGACATCCTTTACTCGAATTTGTTTTTCCATGGGTAGTGCTCCTTATTTTTCATTAAATTTTTATGTAATTATTGTAATCACATTTTTCGATAAAATCAAGTAAATAATCGGGGTCAGGCTTGCGTTGTTGCGTTATTGTTCGGCAATAACGCAACAACGCAAGCCTGACCCCGACACAAACTGACCCCGACACAAATTACAGGGTAGAGTAGCTCAAATTATTAATAATGCAAATTTTTGCGAAATTAATAATTTGCTCTCCCAATAGAGATTGCAATTGCTTAAAATCTTGTTTTTGCCCCCAAAAACCCGGCGCTAAGAGGAAAAACCACCTTTTATTTGAACGATTATTCTTTAAAAAATAACCACTTACTGGGGTCAGATTCTGTCTAATTATTAAAACACACCCATAAAACAATACACATAGATTGTTTTATGCCCTGTTATATGATATATACAATCCATATACAAAACAAAAATTAAAGGTGTGGCTGCAAAAAATGCATAGACAACAATTACAATTTCTTCATGACTGGCTGCATGACAAAAACAGTAAGCCGATTATTATCCGCGGTGCCCGACAGGTGGGTAAATCTACATTAGTGGAGTTGTTTGCCAGGGAATATAAAAAAACGCTGCTCAATGTAAATTTGGAACGTCATCCTGAGTTATCGCAAATATTTTCTGATAAAGACCCTGCGAAGGTTATTCAGCAGATTGAACTTCTGCCGAACATGGGAACCATCAATAATGTGTTTAACTTTGTTGCCAGGAATGTGGGGCAAAAAATTAAATATAGTAATATTTCGTTTCAGGATCAAAGTAGCACCATAAAGAAAGATCTTGAGTTGCTGTCCATGGCTCGTATTATTTAGATTATAGCAGATGAAAATCAAAATTTCAGATCTAACCTGGGACAAGTTCATCTACCCGAGAGGGAATAAAAGTCAGAAAATAAACAGAAACAACATTATCATCAAACTCCTCCTCCTTTCCTCAGAACGTCTCACCGGGAACCAGGTACAAAATATGCAGAATAAACGTATCTTGGGAACTATTGGAAGAACTCTGTTAATCGCAAAAAAAATCATTTAAAAAACTTCACCTGAAAGATAATGATGAAGCTTGACCCCACCCTATGATAGCCTACAAAAAAGTTGTTCTTATTGAATTTATAACTTATAATAAAAATCAAAAATACATATCACCTTACACCAAATGGTATTGAGGCCATTGGAAAGCTTACTTTCAATTTTTTTAGGGGAGGAACATAAAAGATGTTTATGAGCTATACTGCCAAATATACAAAACTTGAGAATGGTTATATGGGGCAACTCATAGAATGGCCAGAAGTAATCACAGAAGGGGAAAACCTTGAAGACTGCCGTTCAATGCTCAGAGATGCTCTTTTTGAGATGGTCTTGACATATAAAGAAATGAAAGTTGAAACTCCTCATGCTAATTGTTTGATAGAGCAAATGCCTGTTGAGGTTGATGATGTCAGTCAAACGGCGTGATTTGGTCAGGTTTTTCGAAAGCCTGCACGGGATATTTTTCCTGATCTTTGCAATAAAGATGTCCCAAAAGGCTTATTGAACAAAATTATTCGGTACGACCTTGAAATGG
>CAYWGN010000403.1:0-3015 GCA_964457495.1 uncultured Desulfobacula sp. | reverse complement strand
AAAAATCCGAATAGACCAGAATATAAAACCATTGTCTGAAATCAGAAATTTTATGGCAGCTTATATTGAATCAGGGTTTGGACCAGTCCCTTCAAGGCGTTTGGGAATGTCTTTAGGCGTTGATTTGATTATAATTTTAGAGCTAAATCTGATCCTGCTGATTTTTTGTACGCATTGACAATATCCTTTTTTGTGTGCATAATAACGAGTATAAAATTTTGAGGAGGATATGATGAGCACTGAAATGGTTAGATTAAACATTACACTTCCTTTTTCCATTGCCGAAGAACTCAATCAGATAACAGCGTCCCGTAAAAAAAGTCAATTTGTTGCAGAGGCTATAAGGTTGAGAATCATGCAATTGAAAGATAAGAAATTAGAAGCACTTCTTGGCGAAGGATATAAGGCGGAAAAAGAGGAAGGGTTAAAAATAACGAAAGAATTTGAAGCCATTGATTTTGAGAACTGGGATGAATATTAAGCGGGGAGAGATATTTATTGCAGCGCTGGATCCTGTTATCGGCCATGAGGTTGCGAAAACAAGGCCTGTTATCATCGTATCGAATAATATAGGCAATAAATATTCCGGGACGGTGACGATAATACCGGTTACCTCTAAGAATCTTACAAAAATATATCCTTTCGAAGTTTATCTTCCCAATGATGCCAGTCCGTTGAAAAAAGATTCAAAAGGAAAGGCTGATCAAATTCGGACCCTGGATAAGGCAAGATTGATTAAATCAATTGGAATGCTGAACGATGAACTGGTGAACAATATGGATAAGGCAATTAAAGTTCATTTGAATTTAGGTCGCAAGTGAAAAGGGGTCAGGACTTCATCAGTGCTCTCTTACAGATTTTGCCTGGCAAATAGACCCACCAAAAAAAATCTCAACAACTGACAATTTTTATCAGTTCGTCAAATATCTGATTTGTGGATGAAGAAAAAAAAATAGCATCAAAAGGCATGCTTTCAAATCCCACTCTATAGAATATAAAACCATTGTCTGAAATCAGAAATGTTAACCTTGACAGGTTTGTTTGAATTTGATCTTGTATCTTCAATAGTATTTTTAATACATTTGAAAAAGAGGTGCTGTGAAAAAAGAAATACAAAATAGTTCTGAACTTATGGGTCCAAAAAATAAAAAGGAGAAGCAACATGGGTACATGTTCTTGTAATGAGCATCTGACCAAGGTTCCTGATCGCCCCCTCGGGGGTGAAGAAAAAAGCCTTGTTAAAAGCATTTTGTCATCTATTATCCGTCCTGATGCTGTTGTGGAACAGATTGTATTTGGATCGAAATTTATAGCGGTGATAGCTAAAGATCGCATGGGGATTGCCGCCTTGCTGGGGGCAACACCACGGGAACATGAAATAGACCTTGTGCATCAAATGGTTGGAAAGTCCGTTAAAGAAGTGGCCGGACTTCTTTGCCAACCCTTTCCCTTCAGTATTTCCCTTGGTTTTGCCGCATTGAATGCAGCCAATACCCCTGATCCAAAAAATGTTGAACCAAACAATTTCCCGGCAGATGATTTGATTGCAAAGCTTGGCAAAGATAAAATCACAGGCCTTGTGGGAGAATTCCCCTTTGTGGACACTTTAAGAGAACGAGTGGGCACCTTTCATTTGTTTGAATTAAAATCTGTACCAGGCGCTGTTCCTCGTGATCAATGGGAACGCGTGCTGTCTGAACTGGAAGTCTTTGCCCTTACAGGAACCGCTCTTTTAACCCGGAGCATGGCCTGGTTCCTGTCCAGGGCTCGCCAGGCAAAAATTGTAATTTTAGGCCCCACTACCCCTTTTTCCCTTGCATTATTCAGCTATGGGGCAGATTATCTTTGCGGATCAGTGGTGACTGACACTGAAAAGGTGGCCCAGGGGATTCGATCCGGACTGCCGTTTAAAAAGGTGAAAAGAAACGGGGGAATTATTTTTACCCAATGGGAAAAAACAGATTAAAAAGGAAGGATATAATGTATAAATATTTATTTGGACCAGTCCCTTCAAGGCGTTTGGGAATGTCTTTAGGCGTTGATCTGGTCCCCAGAAAAGTGTGTTCTCTTGATTGCGTTTATTGTGAAGTCGGTAAAACTACAAAACTGACTCTTGAACGGAAAGAATATATTTTATACGATAAGATAATTGAAGAATTAACACACTATTTTAAGAATAATCCTGATCCTGACTATATAACTTTTTCAGGTTCAGGCGAACCGACTTTAAATTCACGAATTGGGGATGTGCTTAAATTCATAAAACAAAAAAAGCCTGCAATACCCATAGCTGTTTTGACAAATGGAACATTGTTGTTTGATGCTAAAGTAAGAGAAGAAATAAAAGAAGCCGATGTGGTATTGCCTTCGCTTGATGCTGCCACCAACCCAGTATTTCATAAAATAAATCGACCAGCTCCACAATTGGATATAGACAAATATATTCAAGGGTTAATTGATTTCAGAAAAGAATTTAAAGGGAAAATCTGGCTCGAGATTTTCATCCTGCCGGGATATAATCTTGAGGAAGCTGAGTTAAAAGAACTGGAACAAAAAATTGCTAAAATAAATCCGGATTCCATTCAATTAAATACCCTGGATAGGCCGGGTGTAGTTGATAACCTTCATTCGGCAAGCAGAAAAGAATTGGAGAAAATAGTGGATTTATGGAATTTTAAAAAGGTGGAAATAATATCTGCTGCAGCACAAAGAAAAAATATCCCATCCTATAGAAGCGATGCTGAAACTGCTATTTTGGAAACTATTTCAAGACGACCCTGTACCATTGAAGATTTAATGAAAATTCTGGGAATACATATTAATGAAATAAATAAATATCTTGCTGTTTTGGAAGAAGAAAAGAAAATTGAAACAATTAGACAAGAACGAGGTGTGTTTTATCTTATTTCTCAAACCAGTTCGTTGTCCGCTTGCAAAATTCCACCAGCATCAACATGATGGGAATTTTCATCAAAACACCCACGACTGTTGCAAGGGCGGAACCGGATGAAAGGC
>CAYWGN010000402.1:0-3030 GCA_964457495.1 uncultured Desulfobacula sp. | reverse complement strand
TATCTGCCTCACCTTTGGGAGCAACTACATTTTGGGGTGTTTTTTCCACTAAATTTGAGTAAATCACGCCACATTTTGGACATTCATACAGAGGGGTAATATTATCATTTTCTGCCCCTTGGTAACCGCATTTGGAGCAGATTTTCATTGCATCTCCCTCCCTTTCTTGCTCAACAATTTTCCTGTTTTTACGTACCTAACCTCGATGCAGGTTTCTTAATCGCCGCGATTTCCGGCGGAAAAGTCGTCAAGAGTGATTGAGTTAAGCCTCGCCGACGCTGCTTTACAGGTAAAATCGGTGCATGTGGGCGACTATCTTCATAATGAGTTTCAAGGATAAAATCAGCTTCTTCCTCACCATTTTTCACCAGTAAATAAATTTAGTTTATCATAGGTAGGAATTTTTGCGCCTCCTAAAAATTTAAATTCAATAAATCCATAACCCGCCATACCTGAACCTGTTTTATAATCTGCTATTATCTTAAACGGAGAAATCTGTCCAGGCAGAAGCGGGTTGAATTCAATTAAAGCGGTTTCATAGGAAATTATACGATCTGGTTTAGATACATCATACCATGTTGACATTGCCTGTACATTTTTTAAAGCCTTATTAGATATATTTTTTACTTGGCCAGTGACAATGATGTAGCCTTCCCAGTCTGTGCCTTCAGAATTCAAAGTGAATTTGTGCTCAGCGTTATAACCTTCTAATAATTCAAGATCATATCCTTTTCTTAAATTTGTTTCTTTTTCGAGCACATTTCCCTTTGACTCAATTGAAAGTCGAAAAAAGGATCCTATAGTTTCAATCCCTTTCCAAAAAACCAATGTAACCTCGGATGAAGGAAAAAACCATTCACATTTACTAAAAAGAAAATTATCATCACAGCGACCAGTTCCATATTTTTCAAAAAACGTTTTTTTCAAATCCGTAAAAAACTTTTCTTTACCAATATTGTCTTCATTGAGAGACAATTCTTTGTCGCTAAAATTTATATGAATCAAAACAAGTTCTTTGTTTTGATTCGTATGTAAAAGGACTTTTGAATTAAATTTCCCGACTGTATATGATGGGATAACAAGTTCTATGTCTGTAGGCTTTGATTTTTGTTTTCGTTCTATTGGCCCGCTATATGTTTTGACTATTTGTTCTACTGTCATTCCTATTTGAAAGTTATCAAATCCTTTAACATCCTTTGGCTGTGCATAAATATTCGAATTAGAAAAAATAATAAACATTCCAAAAAGAAATAATTTGAACAGATATTTCATAGTTTTCATTCCTTTGGTCTGGAGATTGCGTAAAAAATGAAACAAAATCTTCCATGACGTGTTTTAATAAAATACATTCTATAATCAGCCACAGAAGGTCCGTATCACCTCCACCATGAAAGCTGAAATATTTCCCCTCTTTGTTTTTATATTGGCCAATTCAGAATATGTCAATAAAAAGAAGACACCTTTTTCATAAAATTATACTTGTATTTTTACGCTCTGCATTCAACCCGCGTTGATTCGGCAGTATATTTTGCTTTTGGCTGACTTTCCAGCACCGGGTTTCCCTGTATTTTTAGCAGCTAATACATTTGCTCCTTTAATTCCCATTGGATTTAATCTGCTGTCAATGGTCATGGTCAATACGCCAATATTAAGTTTTTCATTTATAATTCCAAGGTCATTGACCATATCTATTCTTTTTTTAAAAATCTGTGGATCTAATGCTAATTGTTCAGCTCGTTCAATAATTTCAGGATCAATTTCTTCTTTATCCTCTTCAGGTAAATCATCACCTGGCTCTATTGCTGTATTTGCCATCTCCTGTTTAAAAGCTTTGATCGCTTCTTTTATGGTTTGTTTTCCCACTGAAAATTTTTTTTGAAGAACAACCGTATAATAGTCCTGCATCCCGGCGTCCATGTCTATAATTTGAGGGAATATGTTTTCTTTCAAAACTGAATTTGCATCTGGAAAAATATCTGGTAAATCAGCTATCATCACATCTATGGTCTTTTCATTTTCCGCAACTTCTTGCTGATTTTTTGTTTCTTCAGGACTAATCTCCGGCGACGAAGACTCATCATCCAGTGATCTATTTGAAAAATCATAATCTGGATCAATTATTCCATCATCAAGTTCATCTTCTATCTCGTCTTCAAATTCATTAAAATATTTATACATCATTGCTATTCTCCTATTGATTCCTTTTTTAAAATGAAATGGCGCTGTAGATCGAAACCCACAAACGCCAATTTACAATTGCACTTATAACCGTTTTAAGTCAAATCCGGAATTACACGCACATCAACAATTCTTCTCCAGGAATTTTAACCCTGGGCAACCGGTACTTATTTTCGTGCAGCCTGAAACCGGGTTCCATGAATTTTTTGACCAATCAATTATGTTAGTTTTCATTGTTATTTCTCCCTAATACAAATTCAGTCCCAAGAACTGATCGAAAGGATGAAACAGTGGGTTGGCAATCCCCCAGAGACGTAACAAGATCAATCAGCAGCATTAAGGTTATCCCGACCAGATTGATGGTTTTGAACGTTTGGGCCAAGTCTATGAAGCCCGAGGGGAAAAACAGGTTGCTGCTGACTATTACCAAAAAGCTGCTGATTTTGCTAAAATAATGCCTGGCTTCGATCCAGAAAGTGTTGAATATTACCTTTCAAAAGCAAAAAAAATGAGAGAAGAAAAAAAGTAAAAGAATTAAATCCAAAGAAAATACATCTTTTAAAAAATCTTTAGAAGAAAATCACGCAACAAAAAAAACTCGCAACATAATTGGAGATTGAGTTGAATGAAAAACAGGTTTTTATTAAACAAAAAAATCAAGCAATTCCATTCTGATGCGGTGCGGACTATTATTATTAACAGTCTTGAGCTTTTAGCATCATCGGCAAGCACAATATCTTGTGTTTGGGGTAAATTTCATTCATCACACAGATAATCAACTGGTACCTTTCAGAATTATTGATGTTGTGAATGTGTGAGAGTTTTTCAATCTCACTCACTCACATTCATGGC
>CAYWGN010000401.1:0-3039 GCA_964457495.1 uncultured Desulfobacula sp. | reverse complement strand
CATTAAATTTAGTTGGGGTTATGTTGCAAGCCGGAAACTCAAACACACTTGCAACTAAGATTGATTCATCCAATGTTCAACAATTGAAAAGATATCATTGAGATTTTTATACATTAAGCCTTTTTTACATGCGATTGCTCTGGAGTTGATCCTGGAATAGCTTTAGAATCGGATCAGAGCTGATAATATAATAAACCTGGCCTTTGGAGGGTTCTTCACCTTTTTCCATGATGTTGATATCACTGATACATTTCACCGTTGCAAGAAGGGTCAGTTTTTTTTTGTCCTGCCTTGCCCTATCAAACTCTTTGGAGGTTATTTTTCCTTTTTCTGTATAGGCCCAATAAACCACTTTATCATGGGCCAGAACTGTTGGATCATCAAAATTCATATACAGGTCACCAATCAAGCTCTGAATTTCCTGCTGTGATGCCGCTTCAAATTGTTCATACATGACAAGGACCCGGCTACTTGTTTTCTGGGCCACCACATATAAATTTTTGTCCTTGAATTTAAAGGTATCCTTTGATGCGGCATCAAGCGGGTTGGCTTTTGCTGTCTTCATCTGCCCGTTATTCAAAGCGGCTCCCAAAACATATCCGTTGCGTTCTAATTTCAGCTGTTCAACCTGCTCAAAAAGATCGTTCAGATCATTGGCATAAAGCCTGCCTGAAAAGAGGCAGAGAAACAGAACAAACACGGGGATACGACACAGTCTTTTTTTTTGCATTTTGACCTTTTTTGACCTTGTTTCTATCGGGCTAAACAAAATCCGGCAGGACGGTATATCATGCTATCCTGCCGGAAACACTTCTTTGTTACTGGTTATATCTTAATTTGTTTTCTTCTTCGATCAACTTCATGGTTTCTGCGCTGCCACCGGTTTTTATCCATAAATGTTCCGGTTTAGCCAGTAGTTCCGTGATATAGTTACGATATTTTTCACCCTTGCCGGCATGATCCGCCATTTCCTGGACTTCCGGCAGGAATTCATGATAAAAATTTCTGGAGACTTCATACATACCGTGCCAGTGGGTATAATCCGGTGCAAACATGGCTGCCGCCATCCGGACCCGCCTGCCTTCATGGTGCCAGATTTCAAACCAGGTGTATCCGATTTTATACTGAAATCCTGTATTTTCCCAGAGACCGTCTTTTTTCAACATGTTGACCAACTCCACGCCGGGTTTGGCAAATTTATCATTGTAAAGATTTACCACATCATCCAGCTGCAAATAAAAATTCCGGACATGGTTGATACCATGACAGGACTTGCAGACTTCCTGCATGCTTGAACGTCTCTTCTGCCATGAGGTAACACTCTGGATCGTTTTTTCAGCAACCACTTTCTTGAGCCGGTCCTTTTCCCGGATATAACTTTTTGCCGTTGATGTCTGACCGGGGCGAGGAGCGATTTCACCGGTAACATCGGCTACCGTTCCATCTGTAAATATCACCCGGTTCAGTTTTGAAGAGACGGGTGCTCGCAAATTCCACGAAAGCCTGTCCCCCACATTATGGCTGTTTTTGGCAACCGCACCATTGAGTTTAATAAATGATCCCATGTGACAGGTGGAACATGTCGGTGCCGCATGATAATCATCTCCCAATACCCAGGAACCGTCTTTCCTGATATTCATGCCATTCTGAGAAGGTCCCTTGTCAGCAGTAAAATAGGCAATACCATGCTTGGACTCTTCATAGATCTCTTTTTGAGGATGATCGGGTCCCAGATGACATTTGCCGCAATTTTCAGGCTGCCTGGCTCTTGATGCGGAAAAATCATGCCGTGAATGGCAGGCATTACAAACACCTTTACTGCCGTCAGGATTAATTCGACCGATCCCGGAGTTGGGCCAGGTATTGTAATTCATTTGGGGCGCATCCGTTTTTGAGCGCATGGCTTTTCCTTCCTTATCGCGCTGCAGTGATACCACGGATCCATGACACTGCCAGCAACCGCTGGCCATATTGCCTTTGTTTGTGGGCATACCACCGATCACCTCTGCAAGCATATTATCAAGAGATGCCATAATTTCACCGGCAGTGGCATGATGCGATATGGCCATTTCCTTTGCCTCGGGCTCATGGCATTTTGCACAGTCACTGGGTGAAAGAATGGCCTTGATAAAGGCGCCTTCATGGATATAACCCGTTTCATCACCTTTTTCCGCCGCATGGCAGTTATAACACCCCACCTGACCTTCTTTGGCTGCAGCATGAGCTGAATATTCCCATTGAAGAACCAGGGACTTGTTCTCTTTTAGATGACAGGTGATGCATTTTTTGTTCATTTCAATGTTTTTCGGATTTTTTACGTCAAAGGACTCCTGTGTCAAGGCAAAAGCCGCCCCTGCTGTAAAAACAGATACCACCATAAAAATTAGTAATGACCTTAAAACAGTCATAAAATTCCCTCCCATATTTTTAGTTAGAATACAAAAACGCATCTGCATTTTTGCACGGCCTCACCACTTGACTGCATCTACCTCCTTTCATGATTTTATTTTAAATTTGTCTCATTGTCTGCCACCCAGAAAGGAAAAATCCTGCTCAATACAAAAAGGATGATAAACGGAATGGCCATGACAATGATCACAGCAAGTATCCCCTCCTTGCTAAACCATTCAGGATGAAATTCGGTATACCCTCTTGCGCTCTTGCTCATGAGTTGGCCGCCAATCACCACATTCCACCGCATAAGCAAAACCTGCAGCAAAAGAATCACCGACACAATGGCTGCTATAAGATTATAAAGGTCGGCTCTTATTTTAAAAATGCCTACCACGCCCAGAACAAATAAGGGAACCACGGAGCAGATCTTGACCTGCCACAACCAGAAAGAAATTGCCAGGGGTCCATTTAAAAGTCCTTCAACCATGTGGTGATATCCGGATTTTAAATAGGAATGGGAAAATACCTCCAGCATCTCAAAGGCAAAGGCCATGATAAAAAAGAGGGTCAGGGTTTTAATGCATGTTTTGATACACTCATGATCAATGGATCGCCCTTTTATTTTTCTGATAACAATGTAAGCCA
>CAYWGN010000400.1:0-3042 GCA_964457495.1 uncultured Desulfobacula sp. | reverse complement strand
ATGTTCAGAAAAAAGGAGTTTTGACTTGCGGTATCAGTGAAGGTGTTCCAGGATTTTCAATTCCTGATTCTTCTGGAAATTGGGTGGGTTTTGATGTTGATATGGCAAGAGCTGTGGCAGCTGCTGTCCTGTCAGATCCACAAAAAATTAAATTTGTTCCCTTGGCCTCCAAACAAAAAATTATTGCCGTATCCTCAGGCCAGGTAGACCTGACGTCCAGAACAACCACCTGGACCATGAAAAGAGATGCAAAACAAGGGGTTGATTTCACTACAATCGTTTTTTACGATGGTCAGGGATTTATGGTTCCCAAAGCTTTAGGTGTGGAATCAGCAAAAAAAATTGATGGTGCCACGGTATGCGTAACAGCCGGGACCACATCTGAACTCAATCTTGCTGATTTTGCAAGGGCCAATAATCTTAAAATCGAAGCACTTGTCTTTGATGGCAAAAAAGAAGCACTCAATGCCTATGCCACAGGCCGGTGTGACGCTTTTACCACAGACGTAAGCCAGCTGGCTTCTCTGAGAACCACCCTTGCCAAACCCGAAGACCACTATATCCTTCCGGAAGTCATTTCAAAGGAACCCCTGTCTCCTCTGGTCCGGCATGGAGACAATCAGTGGAAAGATATAGTCACCTGGGTCATCAACGGGCTCATTGAGGCTGAAGAGAATGGCATTACTGCTGCTAATGTTCTGGAAATGAAAGAAAAATCCAAAAATCCAGTTATTCAGCGTATGCTTGGCAAATCAGGTGATACGGGCAGCTTTCTTGCTCTTGATGCAGACTGGCTGGTCCGGGCTATTCAGGCTGTAGGCAACTATGGTGAAATTTATGATCGTCATTTCGGACCATCAACAAAGTTGAACATTCCCAGGGGTATCAACAACTTATGGACCAAGGGTGGACTTCATTACGCACTGCCCATCAGATAATCTTTCCCCTATTAGAGGGGGGTGCTATGCCCCCCTCTAAATTTACGAACAAAAAAACCATCTGAAACAGGAGACTTTGTCTCAGATATAATTTTCTTAGCAAGGCAGAGCTTTTGAAACAACCGGCATTTTCGCTCTCAAAACCCTTTATTACAACTCTGGTGCTCCAGGCAGCTGTTATAGGCATCATTTTTTATGCTGCACACGGACTTTTGGTCAATACCCAGGAAAACCTTGAAGCCCGCAACATTGCTTCTGGGTTTGGTTTTTTATCTTTAGAATCCGGGATGCCCATCAGTAATTCCCTGTTGCCATATTCGCCTGTAGATTCCTATGGCTATGCTTTTTTTATGGGGATTCTCAATACCCTTTATGTTGCTTTCTGGGGTATTATACTGTCCACAATATTAGGGGTCTTTATTGGTGTTGCCAGGGTTTCCGGTAACTGGCTTATTTCAAAACTAGCAGAGATATATGTTGAAATATTAAGAAATATTCCCTTGCTTCTTCTCCTGTTTTTCACCTATTCCATTGTTCTTGCAGCACTGCCGATTCCCAAAAAAAGCCTGGCACCTTTTCAAGGCTTTTTTTTAAACAATAGAGGAATTTACCTTCCCAGGCCCATACCTGAGTCAGGCTTTTGGATTGTTTGCCTGGCCGCTCTGGCAGGCATAATTGCGGCATTTTTAATTCATTGGTATGCAACCAGGCTTCACCGGAATACTGGACGGATTCTCCCTTCATTTACTCTGGGTGTGATTGCTATGATGACAATTACCGGCATTGCATGGTGGCTGACCAGTGGCCCTTTGTCATGGGAATTTGCCGTGTTAAAAGGATTTAATTTTCAAGGGGGCCTGGTCATCCGTCCCGAATTTTCAGCCCTTATGACAGGACTTATATTATACACGGCAGCTTTTATTGGAGAAAATGTAAGAAGCGGCATTCAGTCCGTGGATATTGGCCAGATTAATTCATCCAAGGCCCTTGGATTGACTGCAGGCCTCACCATGAAAAAGGTTGTTCTGCCCCAGGCGCTCAGGGTGATTATCCCTGCCACTACCAATGATTATACAAGTCTGGTTAAAAACAGCTCCCTTGCTGTTGCCATTGGCTATCCTGACATGGTCTCCATCGGCGGTACGATTATTGGGCAGAATGACCAGGCAATAGAAGTGATTGCCATGTGGATGGGGGTTTATATGACCATCAATCTATTGGTTTCAATGATCATGAACTGGCTGAACGCAAAAGCTCAGCTAATTGGAAGATAAGCCATGACAATGCTGACTGATGCCTATAAAGAATTACATGTTTTCAAACCCATGCCTGACCTTCCGGCACCCCTTGTATATGTCGGTATAATCGGCTGGCTCAAAGAGAATCTTTTCAGCAGTAAAATCAATTCTTTGCTCACTGTTGCCGCACTTATCTTTTTATGGAAAACCATTCCTCCGCTGATCTCCTGGGCAATTATCGATGCTACCTGGACCTTTTCTTCTCATCCATGCCCAACAGAGAAAACAGGGGCCTGCTGGACTTTTATTTTTGTAAAATTCAGAGTGCTGATGCTGGGGCTTTACCCTGAACAATTTTTGTGGCGCCCGATTCTGGCCTTTGCAATTTTTGTTCTTGTCTGTGCATTAACAATCTTTAGAATGATTCAAACCAGATTTTTAATTACTTTCTGGTTTTTTTTGCCCCTGCCATTATTTTTTCTGATCAATGGAGGAATGGGTCTTGAAACTGTGGACCAATCTCTGTGGGGGGGGCTTATGTTGAGTGCCGGGCTTGCTGCCATTGGTATTATCATGTCAATACCCATAGGAATACTATTGGCCCTTGGCCGACGATCAAAACTGGTGGTTGTAAAATCACTCTGCATCGGTATGATTGAATCCATACGAGGCGTTCCGTTGATCACCATTTTGTTCATGGCTTCTGTCATGCTGCCTATTTTTCTGCCCCAGGGGATGAACATCAACAACCTTTTGCGGGTGCAGATCGGTATTATTTTATTTTCATCCGCTTATATTGCAGAAGTGGTAAGGGGGGGGGCTCCAGGCCATCCCCCAAGGGCAAATCGAAGCGGCCAGTTCTCTGG
>CAYWGN010000399.1:0-3045 GCA_964457495.1 uncultured Desulfobacula sp. | reverse complement strand
ACCAGGCCTGCTTTGTCAAAATCGATCCTGGCTTGATTTGGATTTGGAGATATTTATTCTACTCGAATTTTTTGAATTGTGTCACGTGACACATTTTTTGTTTTCCTATTCCTGCTAATTCGTTTAATCATTTAACGATATTCTTTAATGGTTTAAATGAATACATTGCTGGACGTCTAGGCCACATCGTATAAAGCAGTCTATCTCCTCTTTATCAAGAGGTAGGGGGATGTCATCATCTTGTTCCCCCTTGAGCCGACTTCTACATGAGACAAGAATATATCCCTGAGGTGCCAGTAGCGAGACCATAGAATCTCGTGCCTGTATTCTGTACTTACCAGGTAAAACTTGAATGGTGTTACACTCATAAACAAGTTCAAAACTTTCAGCCCAGAAAACAGCTCTATGATCTTCCTGTGCATCGGTGTAGATACTATCAAACCAACCAGTCGGATTGTCTTTGTCCTGGTAAGATTTGAGCATGTTTTTGTTGACGTATTGTTTTTTCAGTTGATTGAATTTTTATTGTTTTGTAATTCTGAAATCTCAACTTTTTAAAAGAGAAGGAAAACAAAACGGTTGCAAAAAGAAACCCATGGTGTTAAATTAAAACCAAAAAATAAACCGAGGGGAATTTATGGGAACAGCAGTTAAAGTATCTAATGACCTTTTTGAAAAAGCAAAGATCAAATCAAAGGTATTCAAAAGATCGATTGCAGGTCAAATTGAATATTGGGCAAAAATAGGACAATTGATTGAAGAAAACCCAGACCTTCCGCTACCGTTTATTCAAGATATTTTGGTAGGAAAGGAACAAATAAAGGCCGGTCAAGGTACTCCATATGTTTTTGGAGAGGGTGAGTGACCGATATTAAGGAAATAATTCAATCTCCTGTTTTTGCCAAGCAAAAAAAGAAACTGCACAAACAACAGATCAAAGATCTGGATGAGGCGATAAAATATATTTTCAATACCCCTGCAAGTGGGGATATGAAAGTTGGAGATCTGCAGGGTATACAAGTCTATAAATTCAAGTCAAGCAACCAGCAAATATTATTGGCTTATGAAGTAATTGATTCAACTTTGTTTTTGTATACTTTTGGATCTCATGAAAATTTTTACAGAGATTTAAAAAAATATTTTCAACATTAATTTTCAAGCAAAAGCTTAACCGCATGTCCTATTCAATGTGTATTTTACTAACCACCAAAATCTACGGTTTTTATCCATAGCATTTTTTTGTTATGCATTTTTTTCATCTTTTAATATTTTTTTCATTTCACGGTCAAAATCAGAGATATGTTTTTTATCCTCTACTTTTCTGTATTTTTCATATTCAATTTTTGCTTTTTCAACCGCTTTTTTATAGCTGATCTTCCCTGCATTTGTTAGAAGTTTTTTTTCACTGATTCGAAGGAAATCATCAAGTTTTTGAATCCAGTCATGCATCTTCATTAATCTGCCGTTTGTTGCCTGAAGTTCAGCAAAATCAAGATACATGGAGACGATGGATTGAGCTGTTTGAGTTCATCTTCTGACAGATAATTTTTTGCAATTGAAATATCTCTTGTGGTTATATATTTGCCTTGAAAATTGCTCTATTTCTCAAATGTTCTTTTCTCACTAATAGTCTGTCCCAATAGTTTTGATATTAATATTGGCAATTTAAAATCATCATGCTGCCATTTTATTTTGTAAGTTATATTCGTTCACTGTTAAAGTAAAATCGGCCATTGCCTTTTCTGCTTTTTTCTTCCTGATTGGGCCATTCTCCTGCTGTATGATTGTCGATATTGTATCATGTTGAAATGATACCGTTTCGATAATACGAACAATTTCTTTGTTAAATACCTGACGATCATATCGATCCACTACAAACAACTCATGACCACCAATTTTCATTATTCTTGAGTTTGGAATCGGAAAACCTGATCGCTGTGCCAGTTCAATGCAAAAGGCTTCATTCCTTGGAATATCAGTAAAGCCAGCATTAATGGGTTTAATGATATACGTCGTTGCAGAGCCTGAATTTTTCGGTAGATAAAATTGAGTTCCCTTAAGATAAACCGGTAATTTGTCCTGTGCTCCAGCCAGGGATAGTTTTGCCTTTTTCATTTCCGGATATAATTTATATTTCTCCGGATCAACCAGTATTTTATCAAGAGCGTCTATTAATTCTTGTGTAATGTTTTCATATTGACCAGGGGTGAAATCAGGCTTCTGATCTCCAGGTATGATAGAAAGTGCGCCTGCACAATCTTCTCCAAAGTTTTCTAAAAAGGAATATGTATCTTTTTTGTCAAATCTGTTACGGAATGCTAATATTGTTCTTGTGTCGCTTTCCGGAAGAAGATTTTCAAAAAAAGCAGTGCTGATACCCGGTGCAAATTTTTCTTTCCTACAAGGAAGTGAAAGGGAAACATGAGAAGATTCATTTTCTATCCAATCTTGAGAATATTGAAATACGACTCTGCCTTTTTGGTGACGGTTTAATGTGCCGACTACTCGTTTATTCCATATAACTTGTAACCGGTCTTTCATTTTTCAGTCTCTATCGAATCTGGTGTCACATATAGTTTTAGACCTAAAGCGCGGAGCAGCACAAACGCTTTATCCATCTGAATCGTCTCTTTCCCTCTTTCTACATCACTAATGAATTTCACACTTGTCCCTGTAATATCTGCTAAATCCGATTGCCTCATATTTTTCTTTTTCCTGGTATCTTGAATAGCTTTTCCAAGATATTTAACTAAGCGGACATGATACGGATATTGTATATTCTCTTTCATACACGCCTCGAATTCACCGTAAGGTTAAAAACATGAATATTTGTTAAATTTCACCGAACAGTTAAATTGATTGATTGTCAAGTTTTTTCACCGAGCGGTGAAACTAATATGGTAATTGCGATACTGGAGGTGCCGAATGATGAGTTCAGCGGGCGCTATCTCCGCTGGAACGAAAGGTTAGAATCAAATTGGTCGTTTTCCCCGGATTTTAGAATATTCCTCAATAAATAGGAATGCTGTCACCTCGTCAACTTAT
>CAYWGN010000398.1:0-3070 GCA_964457495.1 uncultured Desulfobacula sp. | reverse complement strand
AATGAAATATATTTCCGTATAAAAATATTAATGGAAAATCGATTGGTAGAATTATGATTTTTAGCAAATTCAAAGCAGGAATTTATAAACAACAATATCAATATAAGAGTTTTTCTCCAGAAAAAATTAATGTGACATGGACTTGGGACGACCCGATTTTAAATGTTTTACTTGAAAAAGCAACACGAAAATTGGGCGAATTAAATGCTTTTACACTTATTGTGCCCAATATAGATCTCTTTATTCAAATGCATATAATCAAGGAGGCCAATAATTCCAGTAAAATAGAAGGAACCCAAACAAATATTGATGAAGTACTGCTTCCAGAAGAGGATATTGCACTTGAAAAGCGAGATGACTGGCAGGAAGTCCAAAATTATATTAATGCAATGCGTTATGCTATCAATAAACTCGAAGACTTGCCCATTTCGAATCGCTTATTAAACGAAACACACGAAATTTTATTGCAGGGTGTGAGAGGTGAGCATAAATCACCGGGAAATTTTAGAACAAGCCAAAACTGGATTGGTGGTTCTAATTTATCTGATGCAGTTTATATTCCACCAGATTATACAGAGATACCAGACCTGATGGGTGACCTTGAATTATTTTTACATAACGATGCCATAAATGTACCTCATTTGATCAAAATAGCGATCGCTCATTATCAGTTTGAGACGATACATCCATACTTGGATGGTAATGGGAGAGTCGGGCGTTTATTGATTACCCTTTATCTGGTTGGTTTTTCACTCTTGAAGAAGCCATCGTTATACCTTTCCAGTTTTTTTGAAAAACATAGAAGTTCTTATTATGATGCTCTATCAAGAGTCAGAATAGCAAATGACATTTCGCATTGGGTAAAATTTTTTTTAAATGCAATTATTGACACTGCGGACGATGGGAAAAAGACTTTTCTTTTAATTTTAGAACTAAAAAAAGAAACAGATAGTTTTATTATTAGCCTTGGAGGCAGGGCGGAGAACGCAAATAAAATTTTAGAACTCTTTTACCAAAAACCAGCATTGAATGTGAAAGAAATCGAAAAATCCCTGTCAATGAATCAAAGAACAATTAGGAATGTATTGAATACCTTGGAAAATGAGAATCTTATTGTTGAATATACCGGCAACAAGCGAAATAAAAAATATATTTTCCAGCGATATCTCAAGTTGTTTTACTGAGACATATAATGCATAGCTTTCTTGATTAATATGATTTGTTAAAATTCAACCAAAAAATGCACCGGATTTCACCGGTTATTTTCATGTTGAACAAAACCGCTGTGCGGAAGAAAGAGCGGCACTCTCTAACCTTATATGGGCTGGCCGCCCACAAGGTGATTGCCCTGGATGCCGGGCATGTCTGCCAGAATCTGTATCTGGCTTGTGAGACCATTCATGCCGGTACCTGTGCCATTGCCGCCTATAATCAGGAAGAGATGGATGAACTTTTGGGCCTTGACGGGGATGAGGCCTTTGCCGTTTACCTGGCGCCGGTGGGAAAAATAAAGGCCAAATAATCCTCTACACCTTTTGCTGAATCAGTTTACCCTTAAGCCGCGCATAGTCTACCATAGCACCAAAGGCTCTGGCAGCCCTTTCCGGGCTGGGCAGCACGGGAACCCCCTTGTCCTGAATCCCTGCAATAAAATCATTGTCCCGGGTTAAAAAAGAAAAACCGACAATGGGTTTTCCATGGGTGGTGACAAGAGACGCTATGGCATTGCATTGGGCGTCGATGATATTTTCGATCTGGGTGTCAAGTTCTTCTTTTGGCACGCCCATGCCAATCAGGGCTGTGCGTACCATTTTGGCAGACGCCAGAAAGTATATCAGCATGCCATCCGTCCCTTTTTCTTCGAGCAGTACCTTGGGAATCCCATGGAAAAAATCCAAAGGATTTTTGGTATAGGTCAGATCAATGGGATTGTTTGCACTGCCGGTGTGGGGGATAAAGGGGGAAAGTTTTTCCAGGGTTTCAGCCGAGAGTTGTGGTAGTTCCAGGCCACATCGTTCGCAGGCATCCGCAGCCGCGGCACCGGGACCGCCGGAATGGGTCTGGACGATCAGGCGGTTGCCCCGGGGCAAGGGAGATGTCCCCAAAGCATAGCAAAAATCAAACAGTTCTTCGATGCTGTGTGCCCGGATGATGCCGCTTTGTCTGAAAACACCGTCATAGAGACGATCCGGGCCGGATAGAGAACCGGTATGGGAGAGACAGGCTCTTTTGCCTGTTTCAGATCCTCCGGCATAAAAGGCCACAATGGGTTTGATCAGGGAGACCCTGCGGGCTGTTTTAATAAATTTTTGGCCCTGGCGGATGGATTCGATATACAGACCAATCACCCGGGTGTTGGGGCAGGCACCCAGATACTCAATACAATCGACCATGTCGATATTGGCTTCATTGCCCAGGCTGAATCCCGTGCTGAACCCCTGGCCGTAACGATCGTCAAGAAAGGAGAACATCTGGGTAATAAAACTGCCGCTCTGAGAGGCCATGCCGATGAACCCCTTGTTGCCTTTGGATGGTAGAAATGTGGCATTAAATTGTGCATGGGAATTGACCACCCCGATGCAATTGGGACCGGTGAATCTGATCTGGTAGTGATCGGCAATATGCTGCAATTGTTTTTGAAGGTCTACCCCTTCTCCTCCCACCTCGTTAAACCCAGCCGAGACAATGACGGCATGTCCAATCCCTTTTTCTCCGCATGCTTTAAGGGTTTGGACAACGATTTTTGTGGGCAGAACAATAAAGGCCATATCCGGGATTTCCGGCAGATCCCTGACATCAGCATAGGCTGTCAGGTTTAAAACTGTTTTTTCTTTGGGATGAATCGGATAGATGCTGCCTTCATATCCGTCGGTAATAATGGTGGTTAATATGCTGGAGCCCATGGCAGCATAATTATTGGAGGCCCCGAAAAAGGCAATGCTCTTTGGATTTGCAATGGGAAAAAGGGGGCTTTGGGTGATGGTAGTGATCATAGGGAACCTTTATTTTCTAAGATCAGGACTCCTTACCTCTGGGAAGAATAAGTGTCACCTCGGCGGCGATGTTTTCC
>CAYWGN010000397.1:0-3096 GCA_964457495.1 uncultured Desulfobacula sp. | reverse complement strand
CCAAACACATGAAGTAAAAGCAATACCAATAATGAAACAGAATAGATTTGAAAACACCCGACCCCCCAGCTGACTGCATCTCCCTGGCCGCCAAAAAAGCGAATATAGGGTCGAGCGACAAGCACCCCACAGATAGCGGCAATGCCGCCTGTGAAAAGACTCAGCATCAGGCTTTGCTGGAACACCTTGGCGGCCCGGTCGATTTGTCTTGCGCCAAACGCCTGTGCAATCAACGACATGGCCCCTGTACCGATGATAAATGACAATCCCAGATGTACAAAAAAGATGTTACCCGAAATGGAGAGGGCTGCGACGGCATCCGGCCCCAGCCGGCTGACGAAATACAGGTCCGTTAACATATAAAGGGCAAATATCAGCATTCCGAAAAGAATCGGTGCTGCCATTCTGAACAGCTGTCCCGGGATGGCCCCGGTTGTCAAATCCAGTCTATTTGTCATTCATTTTTTCCAGGATGCCGATGGTTTCCCGGCTCCATTGTAAAAAGGCCTCATTTACCAATTCACCAAAACGGATGGTCATGAGCCGGTACAGCAGCTGGTGGGAATCTGTTTTCTCATTTTCCATCTGTTCCCTGACGGATTGAAGATCAGAAAGTTCTTTTTCATGCAGGGCTCGAAAATGCCTGATCTGATTGATATTCTCCATGACCGGGTTCATGGACCCGAAAAAAAGTTTGAGCAGAATCTCGTGCCGTCCAATTTGATGATCTACAGGTTCCTTGAGCCACTGCATCAGCTTTTTTTGCCCCTTCAGAGTCAAGGTGTAGATATGACGGTCGGGTTTGCCTTCCTGTTTTTCGATGGCCTTGGTTGCCAGACCTTCGGAATTCAGACGTTTTAAGATGGGGTAGATCTGACCATAGCTTTCATTCCAGAAATTGGAAGCGATTTTTTCAAACCGCTTTTTAATATCATACCCGGACATGGGGCCGGTACTCAACAAGCCCAGAACCGCATACCGGCTTTTATTTTTTTTTCTCATCACGCCCCCTTGACTTATATTTTTTAGATATATATCATTTAGATATATATATCAAGTCCATAAACCATAAGGATAAAAAAAATGAAAAAAGCGGTTGTTCTTTATTATTCCTGCTCCAATAACACAAAGACCATTGCCGGATATGTCCGCAGGGTCATTGCTGATAAAAAGTGGGAAGTAACCATAAAACCTCTTGGTTCTAATAAGATACAGCACACCTTGGCAGATATTGATTTGCTGGTTGTGGGTGTCCCGGTTCATTACTGGGACATCCCGGATGCAGCCACGGAAAGGCTGCGGTTATTGCCCGTATTTGAAGACACTTACGGATTTGTCTTTTCGACCTTTGGGAACTGTGTGTGCAACAGTGTGCCCTACCATCTGGCCAAGGTGCTTCAATCAAAAAAGGTTATGGTGCTGGGCGGGGCCCAGGTTGTTATGCCCCATGCCACCCGCTTAGATGATGATACCAGGATCGGTGATGTGGAAACTGATTTTGGCAAGGCAGAACCCTCCCCTGACAATTTGATTAAAATAAAAACCGCAGTATCCCGTGTCGTCAGGGAAGTTGAAAAGAGGTGCCCCCACACGTTTAATGTCCGCATGTTAAAACAGCTCCATACACGGGGCGTGACAGCCAATATCATGAATATGATCATGACCACAAACATGAGAAGGGAGTTCATGCCCCATGTTCTTCATGATTCAGCCGGGTGCCGGTACTGCAAAAAATGTGTTCTGGGTTGTGACAACCAGGCGATGAAACCATCCGGCGGCAACACCATTGTGGTGGACCCCAAAAAATGCAAAAGGTGTTATAAATGTATTGAAACCTGTGAGGGCAAATGCCTTTACACAGACTGGGGCAGGGCGGTTTCACTGACACGCTCCATTCATAAGTTCGCCAGACAACAAACAACCCGGGCGATTACGGTGTAAAGATATTGGGCCAGACTTTATGGATAACACCAAAATAACCGGCTCGCCCGGTTCATTTGGAATGTTGGAAATGAGTATGCTGTCCCCGGAATTCTCGCGGTTCATTTGGAATGTTGGAAATGAGTATGCTGTCCCCGGAATTCCATAATTTAACTCTCCTCATAATTCATGTTGCTGTTAAAAGAAAGTGCTGTAAAGGTCCGGGCTGGTTTTCTATGTTACTGTACTCTTCATCAATTTTTTTTGCAACTTCAACAAAACGGGCATGTCGCTGAAACATTGTCTCCAGACAGAATTTGAAAATAACCGGTATTACCCGGGTAAATTTTCTTGTTGTTTGTTAGCCAATGACGGATCATTAATGAATTTCTTTATTTTTGGACCTTTCGGTTTTTCAAAAAACTTATGTTAAATTGTTGCCAAAATGGCACCAATGACATATAGTATATGGAACAATTTAAAAGCAAACCATAAAATACAAATAATTAGGAGAGAACTCAAAAATGAAAGTTGAAACTAAAACCGCTCGTGTCTCAGCGCGGATATCACCTAATGTCTATAATACATTAACCGAAGCATCGGAAATCACGGGATCTACATTAAATCAATTTATAGTACACGCAGCGCTTGAAAAAGCCCAGGCCATTATTGAACATGAAAATAAAATTAGGTTAAATAAACAATCTGCTCAGCATTTGTTTGAATTGATTGAAAACCCTCCAAAGACGAATTCCAAACTGGCTCAAGCAATGAAACAGTATAAGCAGGATTTGAAATGATAAAGATCGAGCTTTTGGATAAATCGCATGACAGAATGCGGTTTGACTGTGGAAACACCCAATTAAATATATTTCTGCAAAAGACTGCCAGACAGCACATTACTAAAGGTATGTCCCGCACCTTTGTGTTGATTAATGATGAAAACTCGAAAGAAATTCTTGGATTTTACACCCTGTCGATTTGTGAAGTTGAAACGGATTACTTACCACCTATTATCGCTAAAAAATATCCAGATCAAGTTCCTGCTTTAAAACTGGCGAGACTTGCTGTATCAAAAAAACACCAACACAAAGGCTATGGAAATTATTTGATAGGGAGTGCTGTTGAAAAAGTCATTCTTATTTCAGAAAACGTTGGCATAATTGGACTCTTTGT
>CAYWGN010000396.1:0-3164 GCA_964457495.1 uncultured Desulfobacula sp. | reverse complement strand
TCAAACATTTTGAGATCATTTAAAAATTTATGATCCAGTTCTCCTTTTACAACCTTTCTCACTGCCTTTTTGATATCACCAAAATCTGCAAGCACACCGGCTGAATTCAATTTTTCCCCGGCAACACAAACTTCGATGTGCCAGTTATGCCCATGCAGATTTTCACATTTTTCCCCCACCATGGTCAATTGATGGGCACCTGCAAAACGAGTTTTTACCTTAAGTTCAAACATAGTCGGTCCTTTAAGCTAACCTAAAGGTTCTTAAATAGATTTTTCAGTTTGTTTGAGATTTTATTTGAATCCAACTTATCAAAGTCTTCCAGTAACTTTATCTGCTTTTTATTCAATTTGGTGGGTATTTTTATGATAACCTTGATTATCTGATCTCCTCTTCGGCCCGTTCTAAGCGCGGCGATTCCCTCCCCTCTCAGCCTGAAAACATCCCCATACTGGGTACCCTTAGGAATTTTAAATTTTTCTTCACCCACAAGGGTTGGAATGGTAATTTCATCTCCAAGTGCTGCCTGAATAAATGAAATATCAATGGCACAGATAACATCAATGTTATCCCGTTGGAAAAATTTATGGGGTTTGACATTGATCACCACATACAGGTCTCCGGAAGTCCCTTCAGGGGAAGGGGATGCTTCGCCTTCTCCCGTCAGCCGAAGTTTTGATCCAACATCAACTCCTGCCGGAATCTTCACCTGGACCTTCCGGGTTATTTCAACCCTGCCAGCCCCTCTGCACTTTCTACAGGGATTAGGGATAATGCTCCCATGGCCTTTGCAATAAGGGCAGGTGGTTTTTACCTTGAAAAAACCCTGGCTCTGAATAAACTGCCCTGTCCCATGACAATGGGAACATGTCTCAGAGCTTGTGCCTTCCTGACATCCTGATCCTTTACAGCTATCGCATAGATCCAGCTTTGGAATGGAAATTGTCTTTTCAGTGCCAAAGGCAGCCTCCATAAAATCTATGGTCATGTTATACCTAAGATCAGACCCTCTTCTAACCCTGTTACCACGACTGCTTCCTGAACCAAATCCAAAAAAATCTTCAAAAATATCACCAAAACTTGAAAAAATATCTTCAAATCCGCTGGGGCCTGTATGACCGGCACCTTCAAGTCCCCGATGACCGAATTGATCATAAATTTGACGTTTATTATCATCATTGATCACTTCATAGGCTTCAGATGCTTCTTTGAATTTTTCTTCTGCTTCTTTATTATCCGGGTTCTTATCTGGATGGTATTGAAAGGCAAGCTTCCGATATGCTTTTTTTAATTCCGGTTTTGAAACATCTTTTGCAACGCCAAGTATTTCATAATAGTCACGTTTTTCTGTCATCTGGGCTCCAACCATTCTATTGTATTCTTCCCTTTATTATGATATTTTTCCAACCTGCCTTGAGAAATGTCTTAAACTAACTCAGAAATCCAGGTTGTCAACGATGAATAAAGAACTTGATTTTGTAAAAGACATGTTTGACCGCATTGCACCAAAATACGACTTTTTAAATCGCCTTTTAAGCATGCGGCAGGACATGGTATGGAGAACCCAGATGGTAAAGGCTGCAAATCTTCAAAAAAACAGCCGGGTTCTGGACGTGGCCTGCGGAACCTGTGATGTTGCCTTGGAGGTAAATTCTCAACTAATGGGCTGTTCCCGGATTTTCGGGCTTGATTTTTCCTTTGGCATGTTAAGACTTGGAAAACAAAAATTACTCAAGCAGGACAAAAAAAATATTGCCCTCTTAAATGCAGATGCTCTTAATCTCCCTTTTCAACATCATATTTTTGATGCGGTTTTTATTGCCTTTGGTATCCGAAACATCATGGATAGGCAAAGGGCCATCTCTGCATTTTTCAAAGTCCTCAACAATGGAGGAAGGCTTGCTGTTCTAGAGTTAATCACACCTGAAAAAGGAGTTTTCCGTTCATTATATCTTCTATATTTTCAAAAGATTCTTCCCATTATCGGTTCATTTTTTTCAAAGCACAACAATGCATACACTTACCTGCCCGAGTCTGTGCTAAAATTTCCCACCCCTGTAGAATTTTCAAAAATCATGAAAAAGGCAGGGTTTAAAAACATCAGATTTAAACAAATGACATTTGGAATTGTGACTCTTTTTATCGGAAGCAAGCCATAAAACAATGCCCTTTTATGAATAGTTTTGCTAACCGAAAATTGACCCCGGTCTTTTGATTCAAATACCTAAATTCTTTTTTTGGCTATTTTGTACACTAAATTCTTTTCCCGCTTGCCTACTGCAACAACCGATACAATCAACTCTTTGTCTCGAACCTGATATACTAAACGGAATCCCGCCCTATTTAGCTTTATTTTGTAGCAGTCTTTCATTCCACTAAGTCGAGAGCTTTCAACGCGTGGATTCCAAATCCGTTCCTTTAACTTTTTGGCAAAAATAGTACGGACGGTTGAATCCAGATTGTCCCATTCCTTTTTTGCCTCTTCCTTGAAGACCAGTCTATAAATAGTCATCAATATTTACCTCAATTTCGGGCTGATCTTTCCGAGCCTTGACAATTGAGGCAAGTTCCATGTCTTCAAGTTTGTCCATCAATAATTCGAAAGCCTTTGCAGGGATTGCATAAAAAACAGGTTCATTGCGATTTAGAATGGCAACAGGAGCACCATCTCCCTGTCGTACAACCGCCATCGGATTTTTTTTAAGTTCAGATATCCCGGCACTGACGTCTGCTAAGATTGGATGAGTAATAGTCATATTAACAACCTCCAAATTTTATTAAAAGACCAATTAAAGGTACTTTAAAACGATTTAATTATAAATCACATAATGGATATATGCAAGACAAAAGCACCTGTAAAAGCACTATTAAAAAACTCATCTCTAAAATTTTCGATTTAAGAGCGTTTCAGATCCTACCAAATGGTAAGACATGCACCCCAAAAAGAAGTTTGGGGTATTTTAAAGGCTGGGTAGTATGTCAGGGCAGAGCACGAAAGAAGTAGGATATCATATTTTGATCTACAGTCAGCCTAAAACCCAAGACTACTTGCAATGGCCCAAATTTTCTGAAAAAATGTTTTGATTTACATCGGTATTTTGAATGTCTCAACCTGTTGACTATTAGTCCCCCCCTTTAAATTCAGCACCGGGGGAATTTCGTTA
>CAYWGN010000395.1:0-3237 GCA_964457495.1 uncultured Desulfobacula sp. | reverse complement strand
AATCAGGTCAAACCCTTGCCACAATAGGGCTTCAGGTGTTCCGGTCAGGCACTAAATAGTTAACCATACTTGCATTGACTTGAAGTCTTTTTTATCAGAATTTTAATTATGTATTGTATTAATATCCTTTACTATTCCGGATTTTGAATAATCAGCACAGGGATAATTATCATTGAGTATGATCAAGGCATTAAAATTGATATAAGTTATCTGCGGTGTGATTAATGGAACTTACCTCAGACACAAGATATTGTGTTTGTCGATGATGCTAAAAGCTCAAGACTGTTAATAATATTCCGCACCGCATCAGAATGGAATTGCTTGATTTTTTTGTTTAATAAAAACCTGTTTTCCATTCAACTCAATTTCTCCAATAAAAAACATTCTGGCAGAACCTTTCCGGATAAACTATATTTTCGCCGAAGTGGATTTATTGAAATGCCTTTACAGACATAAAAAATATTGATACAGAATTCTTGAATCAGATTTTAAAAAATTGGTCAGATATCATTAAAATTAACAAAATATACTGATCTGCACATTAACTGGTTATATGCTGTCAACCTATGAGAAATCGTCGAATATTTAAGTAGAATTAGCTTATGAAAAAAATAGCTGTATTTGGAAAGCCAGGTGGAGGTAAGTCAACTTTAAGTAAAAAATTGGCAGCAGCAACAGGTATTGAGCTATATCCTTTAGATCTAATCGAATACCGGAAAAACGGTGAAAGAGTGCCGCGCTCTGAATACACTATGGCCCATGAAAAACTTATAAACTCAGAAAATTGGATTATTGATGGTCTTGGCAGTTTGGACTCATTTTGGCGCCGTATAGATGCTGCAGGCGGACATTTTTTTCATTCGTTCCTCACTCCAAAAATGCCACTGAGCCCAACGTTATGAAAGCAAAGCAACAATCCAAACTGTAATTAATTTTTGAAAACATCTCTATGAATGACTCACAAAATAACGATTCCAATCAGTATAATATTTGTAGTTGTGAACCAGAAGCTAATTGTAAGAACTGTAATAAGAAAGAAGATTTGAATTGCCGGTTTAGTTTTGCATAGGGCCTAAGAAAATATTCCTTGCAAATCAATGCCGAGTTTAATAAAAATGAATGCTTAAATTTAGAATGTCAACAGATAAAATTTTAATATTCAAGGGCAGTTTTAATGATTCCAGGATTTGAAGCAATTGTAGAAAAAAGAATAAAAGACGCACAAAAAGAAGGGGCTTTCGATAATTTAGAGGGGGCAAACAAACCCTTAAAATTTGAAGACGAAAATGTTCCGGAAGAATTACGGCTTGCAACAAAAATATTAAAAAATTCCGGTTTTCTTCCACCAGAAGTCGAACTAAGAAAAAATATATCTCAAGTAGAGCAATTGCTTGAATGTACACAGATTGATTCACACGAGCAGATGAAAATTCAAAAACGATTGAATTATCTTATCACCCAACTAAACACGTTGCGATCTGATAGAGCATGCTCGCCTTTATTGGCTAATGGATACCGTAATAGCATAATTAAAAAGATATCATGATGTTTAATATTAAAGAAAAAGACGGGCTATTTATAAATATTTTTACAGCCTATCTCATTTTGATTCTCCATGTATTCCTTTGTTGAATCCGCTTATTGAGCATCAGTCAACGACTCAAGGGAATCAACTCCTCATCGGAAATGAGATCAATCAGATAGAGGACAAACTTATTATGTTGAATGCCCTTTATGAAAAAGACCTTATCACTATATTGGAACTTGCTTTTAGTCAAGAAAAGTATGAAAAATTATTAAAGAGCTGAAATATTCACCCAGCCGGGCACGGGCACAACATGTTCAGTGTCTGAATTACAATATATGAAACAAAGCCTGTATTAAAAGCAACTTGGTGTTTTATTTTACAAATTTTTAATTCTCATGTAGTGTAACTCGTTTGTATCAAGAGGCCAACCCTTTAAAAACAGATACTAAAAATTTGGGGCCTAATTATAATGACAAAAGAAATTTACGATTATGAAGTCAGGTGTAAGACCTGCTATAAAAAATTTACAACTCAACTATTTGAAAACCATGAGAAAAATTTATGGCTTGTGGACAAAAAAGACTGGTATTGCGAAACATGCAAAACTGAGCATTTCGAAAAACAGACATCCAAATTGGCAAAATCTCATGCCAAAATAGGCTTTCCTACACTCATTGGGACCCCAAAAAGAGTTTCCTGGGCAGAAAAAATCAGGGCGGACCTGATCAACAAAGTAAGCTTTTTAAAAAAAAGTCTTGTATTTAATGATGATAAAGAAAAAGAAACATCAGATCTGGCATTTAATTTATTTTTACAGGAGTGGCAGGAAAAAATAGATGCCAAATGGTGGATAGATAATAGAAAAACAACTGTTCGGAATATCTCCGATAGAATTCAAAAATTAGCAGGTTCTCTCGATTAAATAAAGAATTGGAGACTATCCTCCAGCCTTTACAGCTTTATACCCAAGCGTATTTAGGTACTCAACTAAAAAGTCCCGGTGATCACCTTGAATCTCGATCATACCGGTTCTTACCGTACCGCCGGTGCCGCATTTTTGTTTGAGTTCTTTAGCAAGCTCTTTTAAGGAAGGGCCTTCAAGGGGAAGACCACTGATCAGAGAAACACCTTTTCCTTTTCTTCCCTTGGTAGATCTTTCAACGCGAATTTTCCCGTCGCCTTTGGGAATAGTGTGTGTTTTCTTTTTTTTGCAGATACATTCAGCAGATTGTTTACCGCAGGAAGGGCATATTTTACCGAACTCTGTGGAATAAACAAGTTTGCTGTTAGGGTCTCTATCTTTCAATTTTAAACATACCCTTTTAGGAACGCCCCATTTTTTGGCGGATTGCCTTTTCCTATTTGCCATCTGCAAGCATTTCCAAAATACTTCATAACGTTTTCCATGGCCTGCATGGGGCTTTTATTATTGATTTGGTTAGTGTCAAAGGGTGCTTGCTACTATTTGGTTCCATACATCGGAAAGTCCCTTTAGTTGCAATTTATATCACCCTGTAATAATTAGCAATGCTTGATTTTAACCTAATATATTAAAAAAAATGCGCTCAAAAAACATGCAATATAAAATATTGAAGCGAGCCCCAATGGCTATGGTATAAGCTTTTCAGAATTTAAGAAAGAACCCGGACTATTTTCTGTGAAGGACATCTGGTTTTCCAATGATCAAGGTTCTTCTGACAATACCCAGG
>CAYWGN010000394.1:0-3237 GCA_964457495.1 uncultured Desulfobacula sp. | reverse complement strand
AATGGTTATGAATTGTCCTCTGAATCATCCCCAATCTCTCTGCAATCCTGTCCTGAGGGATGCCAAGGCGGTTCATGCGGAATATTTTGATATCCAGGCCCATCTGATTCACAGCGCGAAGATCAGCTATATATAAATCCACCGTTCGTCTTGCCCGGCCAATAGCCTTTCCGATATCTGTAGAGCTGAGACTTGAGTTCCCCGAATATGCACGCCGGGCAGTATCCCTTGCCTCATCTTCCGTTAATTGTTTTGGTCCAATGGCTTTTGTTGCAGCATACAGCAGGGGATCATTTCCATCCAGATCCTTTACGATGGCTTTTACCTCTTCCACCCCAGTTGACTTGTAGGCGCTCCATCTGTGAGCCCCGTCCAGCAGGCGATACCAACCGGGCTTGTCAGGGCAGGGCTCAACCTCAATGGGATCAAATGTAAATCCGTCCCTGATGTTTTCGGCAAATATCCCCACACGCCTGTGATCAATTCCCTTTCTCGGATAAATATCTTCATCAAGAATAATTGAAGAAACAGGGATTTGTTTTGTCTGTTGAGTCATGACTTTTTACACCAGCTGAATTCTTATATGGCCTGCGCCTTCCAGCATCCCATCAGCCAGTAGGTTGCAGGATTTTAGAGCGAAATATTCCCTTTTATGCAGTTGCCAATCTCATTGTTGATCTGAACAGTCTGGCGGGCATGGGAGAGGTATCACTGTTTGCGCTCCGCTGAAAAAATCCTGTTATGTGATTTGGCGTTTCTTTATACCTGCCTTCATCATACTCCATACAACCATGTGATGAAACGGTCGAATTAAGTTGAAATACACCGGTCCAGTCCAGTGAAGATATTTAACTGACGTGAATACGTGATACCTTGTAAGATTCTGACTTAATTTTTCTACTATGACACCAAATAAAGCTTTTAGGTGTTTATCTTCTGGTGTTTCTGAAATCCAATACATATCCTCTTTTGCGTCACGTACAATAAAGAATGATGCGTTTTCTCCAGGCTCAAAGGAAAGATCCTCTGGTTTTATTGAGGGCAAGGTCTCTGGTTTATCATGACGAGCTAGCCCGAGGATACCTACAAAAATTTCCCTAATTCTATATAGAAAAATCATCCACCAGGGGTAGTAAGAGAGCATTCCAGAAATAAAACTTCTTAAATCGATATCACTTTCAATGGTTTTGACATCGATATGATCCGCATTCTGGAAATAAATCTCAAACTCTTTGTATTTTTGAATCATATTCATTTTACGGCTCACATAACATGAAAATCACTGGTGAAATCCGGTGCATTTTTAAGTTAGGATTTTGAAATTTCTCAATAAGCATTGGCCATTTTAAATACCAAATCTTTATTACGAATGAATAGAACTCTGAGATATATAAGTACGATGGTTATGCAAATTGAAGTTTAAGCTTTTTACCAAGGGCTACTGCAACGTTTTCCAGAGTTAGAAGCGTTATTGAAGAATTCTTAGGATCGAGCAGTCTATCTACTGAAGAACGGCTTGTTTTCATCATTTTGGCCAGAGCCGTTTTTGAAATATTACGTAATTCCATTTCCTGCTTGATCTGATAAGCAAGTATGCGTTTAAGTGCTGTTGCTTCAGCTTCAGCCATCAACCCTTCCTCCTGAAGGAAATCATCGAAACTGCTTCCAATATGTTTATCTTTCATCCTTAATCCTCCTGATATTCTTTCAACCGTGAAAGAGCCGTCTTTAGCTCGTTCTTCGGAATTTTCTGTGATTTTTTAATGAAACCATGTAATAAAATCATGACATTTCCGTCAACAGTGAATAAAACTCTGGCAATTCCATTTGGAACCTTTGATCTCACTTCCCATAAAAACGGTTTTATTTTTTCAACCAAAGGCATGCCAAGAGGCCATCCGAACTGAACTGTTTTAATATCTTCCCCAATTATCTTTTTGTGTGCAAGGGTTAATGATTTAAGCCATTTTCGAACAGGTTCCGCTCCTGAATTCGTTTTATAAAAATGAACTTTTAATTTTATGTCATCATAATCCATATGCAAAAGTGTACCAGAATAGGGGCAGTTGTCAAATGTTTTTATTCGTTTAAAATAATTGCAAGCATTTTGGAAACATCTTCATAGTCTTTATCACTTGCCTGAAAATTGACCATGATCACCTTAGCAACAAGAATTGGTAATTTTACACAAATCTGGTTTCGTGTCAGTAAATTCAAGGTATGCTTTTTTGGACAAGCCGGAAATGCTTTTTTTATCATAGTCAGCAGCTTTTTTATCAAAGTAGGGCGGATCAAAGATGATCAGATCGGGTTTTCCCTTTGCGCTTACAGGCCATAAAAGCCCTTGATCAGATGAAATGTCCCATTTCCGTTAATTGTTTTGGTCCAATGGCTTTTGTTGCAGCATAAAGCAGGGGATCATTCCCATCCAGATGCTTTTACCTCTTCCACCCCAGTTGACTTGTATCCCTGCAACATATGACTTGATACCGCCATACAGACTGCCTGGCATCTGCGGGCTGAATGCAGCAACCGATGCAACGTTTATTATGCGACCATATTTTTGCTTTTTCATTTCGCCAGCAAACAGATAACACATCTGCGTAACCGCTGTCATCATAACCTGGATCATATCCTGATGATCCTGCCAGGAGGCTTCCAAAAACTTTGTATTTAATGCATAACCTGCATTGTTAACCAGTGCGCTAACCATTATCTGATCAGCTTTCAATGTATCATATATATGTTGTGAGGACACAGGATCTGCCAAGTCGGAAACAAGAACTTTAGTTTGTATCTCAAATAATTTTTCCATTTGCTCTGCAAGACTTTTTAGTTTCTCCTCCCGGCGGGCTACAAGCACAAGGTTGAACCCATTTCTGGCAAATACAGTTGCAAATGCTTTGCCAATACCGGCTGATGCCCCTGTAATTAAAGCCCATCGACCATTTGACTGTCTAAGCCATTCATTCATAATTCATATTCCCTTATAATTTTTATGATTTATGACCTGTGGCTAACCAGAGGTCATAAAATCCATGTGTTGAAACCAGACGTTTTAAATTTTTGCAAACCATTCAAGTTATTCCCCTGGTAACGCAGTCGGGGAATCGTCTAATGATGAGTTCAGCGGGCGCTATCTCCGCTGGAACGAAAGATTAGAATCAAATTGGTCGTTTTCACCGGATTTTAGAATATTCCTCAATAAATAGGAATGCTGTCACCTCGTCAACTTAT
>CAYWGN010000393.1:0-3262 GCA_964457495.1 uncultured Desulfobacula sp. | reverse complement strand
TGTTATTTATTATGGATTTAAGCTTTTGAGAATCCCAAATAAGATAAGATTTAATTTCCTCTCCTTTGAAGCTGGTCTCAAAAATTAGTTTATCACAATATGCCAATCCTCCAAGCCTTCCAATGCCTCTAAAGCCTTTATTTTTACTTCTATCTTTTGTTGATTGGGCAATATTTTTAAGGATCGGTTGCACTTGATTACTTTTAATTCCTGTAGCATTATCAAATATTGAAATTGTCTTGGCAGTCGGATTAATTTCTATTTCTATTTTCCCATCTTGGAGAGAGTGCAATAGACCCTCCTCAACTGCTTTATCAATTTGATCAGCACCATTTTGGATATACTCTCGATATATAAATCGAGAGTCTTCATACATACCTAATGTCAATGATTCTATGACATCTTTTCCTATTTTTGTTTTCATATCATCCATTTGGAAACTGTTTATAAAGTGGTCTTGGAAATTTAATATTTAATATAGAACGGAATACAGGATGTTCTATAATATACTCCCCTGGATCTAATCTTGTCATCATATTTTTATAAACCGGAGGTATGAACTTATAATCTGGCTTTGAGATTTCAATTGCATTGGTTCGGCCGTATGCGTGGGTGGCGCAATTACCTTTTACACGATCATGAATCGCACTTTTAAATTGTTCTACAGAAAACAAGATAATACCAAGAGACCTTCCTCTTTCAGAAATATCTATAATTTGTCTAAGGATTGGTGAATTCTTTGGAATATCTTTCGAAGCATATTTATTTAACTCATCAATAAATATTACTATTTTTGATGGAATATCCTTTTCATCCCTATCTTCTTGACCTAATTTTAATTCATATATTGCCCTGATTACGTCACCGAAAACAAATGCTTGAGTATCTTCATCTAATTTTGCAATATCAACTACGTGAATATCGTTTTTCTGAATATCTCTAATAGACTCTCTTAATCTAACTTCACTTTTTTCTGGCACAACTCTTTGACTAAAAATTGAATTATTTAAAGCTTTTGTCACAACCCTCTTAAATTTCCGCCAACTCATAACAGATATTTCTTTGTCCCCACCGCTCTTTCCTGCCTTGGTGAATTCACTTACTTTATTAATAAATTGTGGCCAACTTGCAACTTCTCCGAAACCTCCTTGTTCAGTTATGATAAAATTGATAATTGATTCCATCGTCCCAGTAGAATCCTCAATATTAGAGAAAAGCAAATCTAAATTTAGCTTATCATCCTCAAAAACATATTTGTATTTAAAAGCTTTGTTGGTATCAATCTGAATTTCAATATCCTTATTCTGCCCATAACTGAAAGTTTTCGAATTTGATTGGTTAGAATAAGGATAATAATATTTAGCATTTTGAAAAGGCTCGGCAGAAAGACCTAACATTTCAGCATATCTTTTCTTTTCTTCATTTGTTAAGTCTTCATTTGATTCATCAATGGCTAATAAATCTCTACCCTTAACATTAAACATGACAAAAGCAATAGAGTCATCACTATCTGTATCATGCAAATACTTCTCTTGTATAGCCCTCATTAAAAACATAGTATATGATGTTTTTGCTGCTAAACCTGAAATGCCTGAAATATTTAAATGAGCGCCTTCGGGTCCAATTAAAAATTGGGAATTAAAATGGACTGGTAGTGAAATTTTATCTTCCGCACGATACATCTCAATATATCCACATACAAGAGGATTTTTGATATTTTTCAGACCCAATGCCTGTAAAACTTCTGTTTGGTCTGCTAACCCCACCTTACTTCCATCAAGTACGGGTGTATATATGCTCTTATCATTACCTAAAACTTTAGCTTTCACAAAATTCATCCCAATTCTATGCATATTGGATTGTGTTGTAACATCACCAAAATCACTTGAAATAAAATTGCTTAAGTAACTTGCAGAATCTGTAATATGAGAAATTTCTTCAATTATTCCAAATGATATTGAGCCTTCAATATGTTCTACTTTCACAACATCAAATGGATTTAGAACTCTTTGTTTGTTTGTCCAAAAATAAAATTCATCAATCGTTGTTGGTTTTTTTTCTGTTGCTGCAACTTTTCCAATTATTTTTGTCATATTAAATTCGCCATATTAAAATAAATTAATGAAATGTATATCACTGAGATATTTACTTTTAATGTATCTTTCAGTTAAATACACTGGGTAAAGATGTTTAGCCCATCGATTATCCTTGCCGTAACAAACAGGGGTTCTTTCATTAACAATATTTGCACTTATTAAATCAATTTCATCAGAATCTAACCCTTCTTCTTCTTGTATATCTCGCACAAGTATTTTTTCAATCTTAAGCACACCATCAAATGGGCTTAAAGTTTTACGAATTCTTAAATACCAAACAGCAAATTTAACATCTGGAATCCTTTCAGTTTGATACATAAAAGCAGGGGTTCTATGATAAAGACCTAATTCGGCAATTCTACGAGAGATATATTTAACATCATTAGATAAAGCCTCCGGATTAAATGCTTTTGAAAGCCCTATAACACAATCATAATTTGACTTAATCTGTGACAATTCTCTTGACTCTCCACTTCTCATATATTCTAAAGAACCGTCTTTAATCAAAAATGAATTTCCATTTAGTTTTCGTGCTTTTACCAATTCAAATACTACTTTTTGTTCTAAAGCCATCATTTCATCTTGTATTTCAGCTACGCCCCTATCTTCATATTTATCATTTTCTTTTAAAATAGTATTTTTATAAGGCAAAATTTTATTAAATTTTAAATTTTGCTTTTTTAAAATACCTTGTTCATTTAGTTTTTTTATTAAATTGTTGAAAAATAAATCATCATTTCCAATAGTGGTTTGGGCATTTGCATTTTCAGGCAGTGAAATCACGAGAGGATTTTTTAAGAATAAAGGTCTAAAGGTATGTTCATCGTCTCTTTCGCATACTGCCACTCCAATTTGACCCGCAATAATTGGATACAATCTCTTCCCATAAGCAATGTCATCAACTTTATATGTCCTACGGGATCCATCTAAAAAATACCTAAACAAAGGCTTACTATTTTTACTTATTCTATCAGCCAATGCTTTAACTGATTTAGTTTTTATGAGACTTTTATCTGTTTCCCCTTTTTTCTTTACCTGGATGCCTTTTTTATCTTCATAGTCTATTTGTGGAATCTCCACAGACTCAAAGCAATACTTATAAGACTTGTAATTTTTCCCATCTGTTTCTTTTGCAATGAAATTTAAAATTCTTTCCATATTAAAAT
>CAYWGN010000392.1:0-3278 GCA_964457495.1 uncultured Desulfobacula sp. | reverse complement strand
TTTCAATGAACCAGTTTTTTCTAGGTTTTATATCCAGTTTGAGATCAATGGCTTCTGTGGCCTCAAGGTTTGTGATAATTCCGTCTTCCTTCATCCGGTTCAAGACATAAATCTGACGCTGTTTTGCACGGTCTGGAAACCTGAAGGGGGAATATCTGCTGGGTGCCTGGGGCAGGCCTGCCAGCATTGAACATTCTGCCAGGTTAAGATCTTTTGTATGTTTTCCAAAATAATTCTCAGATGCCGATTCCACACCATGCGCACCATGGCCCAGATATATCTGGTTCAGATAAAGAAAAAGAATTTCATCTTTTGTGAATTTTTTTTCAATCCGGTATGCAAGAATTGCTTCTTTAAGTTTTCTTTTGTAGGTCCGTTCCGGGGTCAGTAAAAAGGATTTGGTGACCTGCTGGGTGATGGTGGATCCTCCCTGAACAATTGTGCCGGCTTTGAAATTTTTTAAAGAGGCTCTTATTATGGAAAGGATATCAATGCCGGCGTGTTCCCGGAACCGTGAATCCTCAGCTGAAACAAATGCATTGGTAAGGTCCTTCGGCATTTTGGAAAGCGGTATGACAATCCTTCTTTCCTCGTAAAATTCTCCTATTTTTCTTCCATCATCGGAAAAGACACTGGTCACTATGGCCGGGCGATAATCCTTTAAGCTGTTTATCTTTGGCAGATCCTGACTAATGTAATAGTAAAGCCCTGCAAGTCCTGCACAGCCCAAAAGAATTAAAAGGAGAAATAGCATAAAAAGCCATTTGAAAAGAAACCGAAAAATGTTTTTTTCTTTTTTTTTTTCTCTTTGTTTCAATACGTCGGATTTTCTTTTTATTTTTGCCATGGCAACCTGAATTATGATACAAAATTAATGGTTTTTCAAATGCTTATTATCAGATTACATATCATATAGCAATACTTATGGAGCGGCAAAACAGGTTAATACCCAGTAGCGGCTTAAAAAAATCATATTTGCATGTATGACCCCAGAAGATGGATGTTTGGCTGTCGTTGCAGTCAGGAAGGGGGCATGCTATAATATCAATTTTCTCCATAACAAGGGATATGAATGATTCATACCATAACGCTTCGCATCCAGCCTGATAAACTTGATGATGTGGAATTTATCAAAATATCGGCTGCTAAACTCCTGGCACTGGATGTTCAGAATATTGACCGGGTACAGGTGTTAAGAAGATCTGTTGATGCCCGGGGCAGGAGGCCTGTCTTCCAGGTCCAGGTGGCTGTATATCAAGGTGAGGCTGTAACTGAGCTGTTTTGTCCGGTTTTTTATCAGGGGGTAAAACAGCGGAAAAAAGTTTTGATTGTCGGTGGCGGTCCGGCCGGATTGTTTGCAGCCCTGCGATTGATTGAGAGGGGGGTGACCCCCATTGTCCTGGAACGGGGTAAAGATGTCAAAGGCCGGCGTTTTGATCTCAAGACCCTGCAAGCAGCGGGACAGGTAAACCCAGACTCCAATTTTTGTTTTGGCGAGGGCGGGGCAGGAACCTATAGCGACGGCAAATTGTATACCCGGTCCACCAAACGGGGGGATGTTAAAAAAATTATGTCCATACTGGTTCAGCATGGCGCAGTCAGGGATATTCTTGTCAATGCCCATCCACACATCGGTTCTAATAAACTGCCCAGGATCATAAAAGCCATTCGGGACACCATAGAAAATTGCAATGGCCAGATCCATTTTAACTCCCGGGTTACCGATCTGATTCTACAGAATAATAAGATTCTGGGGGCCAGAACGGAAAACAGGGAATTTTTGGCAGATGCTGTAATCCTGGCAACCGGGCATTCTGCCAGGGATATTTATGAGCTCCTGGATAAACGCCATATTCTTATGGAAGCCAAGGATTATGCCATGGGGGTCCGTGTGGAGCATTCCCAGGAATTGATTAATGCAATCCAGTATGGGAAATACAAGGATAGTCATTTTTTGCCGGCGGCCAGCTATTCTTTGGCCTGCCAGGTGGGAAAAACAGGGGTGTATTCTTTTTGCATGTGCCCCGGCGGTATGGTCATTCCAGCAGCCACAGCAACGGGCGAGCTTGTATTGAACGGGATGTCCAATTCAGCACGGTCCATGCCCCATGCCAATGCAGGTATCGTGGTGACCATTGGGCAGGCTCAATACCAGAGATATGAAAAATTCAAGCACTTTGCCGGCCTTGAACTTCAAAAAGAGATTGAAAAAAAAGCATTTCATGCCGGGGGCAGCACACAGGCTGCACCTGCACAGCGGTTGACGGATTTCATAAAGGGCAGGATATCCAGTACCCTGCCCACCACATCCTATATTCCTGGAACAACCACTTATCCATTACAGGAAATCTTAGGATCTCATATTTCAGGCGCCTTGAAACAGGCATTTCAGGTTTTTGGCCAAAAGATGAAGGGATATGTAACAGAAGATGCAACCCTTCTGGCTGTGGAAAGCCGGACCAGTGCTCCTGTCAGAATTCCCAGGATGAGGGATACCTGGATGCATCCACAGATAAAAGGACTTTTCCCTCTGGGCGAAGGGTCAGGCTATGCCGGCGGCATTGTTTCATCAGCCATTGATGGTGATACGGGTGCTGATGCTGTTTGTGCCTATCTTGGATAAGTTGATGTAGCACAAATATAATGGCAGATTGGGATGTTTTCATTTAACCCCCCTGGGGTTTGTAGATGATTCAGCTGAGACGTTCACACGATGCAAATAAAGGATCAGAGGTTTTTAAAATTTGACTTTTTTAACAATACCGGGTATTTATTAAAGTTTTTATTAATATTTTTTAAGGGAGTTGTTACAGATCATGGTAAAACTTGATTTTAAAAAGGGTAATGGATTGATTCCCGCCATTGCACAGGATTACAAAACAGGTGTTGTCCTGATGCTTGCCTATATGAATGAACAGGCCTTTGATGAAACAATGAAGAGTGGAAAAGCCACATACTACAGCAGATCAAGGAAAGTATTGTGGAAAAAAGGGGAAACTTCCGGTCATGTGCAGTATGTAAAAGAAATCCGGGTGGATTGTGATAATGATACCCTCCTTTTAAAGGTAGACCAGGCAGGTGATGCAGCATGTCACAAGGGGTACAGAAGCTGTTTTTTTTCAAAACTCGTAGAAAATGAATTAAAAGTAGTGGAATCAAAAATTTTTGATCCAAAAAAGGTATATAAATAATGGGAAAAATATTGAAATTAGGGATTCCAACGGGAAGCCTTCAGAATGCAACCATAAATCTTTTTAACAAATCCGGGTGGAAAATCA
>CAYWGN010000391.1:0-3302 GCA_964457495.1 uncultured Desulfobacula sp. | reverse complement strand
GGGTTATTTTATGAATATCATTCATGTCATGTTTTTTCCTGTAAAATACCTCCCCCAATTTAAGAGGGTTCGCGATTTTTTTTGAAAAGGGTGGTTTCCGGTCGGGCACTAAGTATGTAATAAGTGTAATGGCCAGCTAATTTTTTGACTCTGCTATTTCTCCAAATATAGTTTCATGGGAAATTTTAAAATTTGATTGTTCCATTTCCCATATAATTGAATATTTCTTTACACAAATTTGAAACACTGATATTGTTTTGCAGATCAAATTTTTCAATCGTTGCATGTCGGATAACATTACAAATTACATGATATCCAGATCTGCACAACAACTTGTTATGTGCAAAGGAGATTTAAATGATAGGGACAGAAATAGTACCATTTTCTTTTGAGGGAAAAGATTACGAAATTCGCGTTGTATCAGATGGCGCTACCATCAGAATCAGAGCATTTCTTAATGGTAAACCGGCAAACGGATATGCTTACGAAGTGAATACTATAACTTTATTTGATCTTAAAAGGCAGATTGGATTCGATGGTGTTAAAGACTTAATTCAATCAGCCAAAGAGGATGTTAAGCAAAAAAGATGGGCACGTTATCTTGAAGCGGTAGCTCTTGTAAATAAGGAAGGCACATAACCAACCCGGCGCTACAGCCGATTGCGGCCCGCTGGCCCGCTCCGGCTGAGCTTTTCGTTATGTGTCTACCAAATTAACTCGTGATTAAAGGAGGCAAAAGAATGAGCTTACTTCCAGAACTCAGAAAGATGCTCGCTTTCATAGATCAAAATGTTGATGGAAGCAACACTGAGAACAGTGAAAGGTATATCGCCGCAGGTACATTGTTTGAAGCATCAAGTTGCCATGCGAAAGGTGTGAGCATTTTACTGAAAGAGCATTTGTATGCCCCTGCATCTGCTTTAGAAAGAATATTATTTGAAAGTTTCATTCGAGCATCTTGGTTGTTGCATTGTGCTAGTGACAGTGAAGTGGATTATTTTCTTAACAAAGATAAAATTAAACCTTACTTTGGTGATCTGGTGTCAGCAGTTGAAAAAGAATTAGATTGGCCAGATACTTTATCAAAAGTAAAAGCCAACATTTGGAAAGCCATGAATAGTTATACTCATGGTGGGTCTATGCAGGTTAGCAGACACTTTGATGGCTCTTCCATTATGCCAAACTACGACCCTGAAGAAATCGAAGAAATGGCTAAATTCACTGCTATGATCGCATTCCTTACATTTACCCAAATTATCGGGATGTCAAATAATAGAGAAAAGGACAAAGCCGTTGAAAAACTTTATGGTCAAATCGGCTGGTGCATCGCCACATAACCCCGCGCTGGAGTTGACCGGGGTATACAGAGGCGGTTTCAAAAATATGGATTTTAAGAAAATTTTTATCATACTGAACGTGTTGTTCTTAGCCCCCGGCAACTCAGCTTAAACGTTCAACTATATTTCCTGACAATCTTATCAAATCCATTCTTCCGTGTTCAACTCAATAATATAAAAGCCATCCTCAATCCTGGTTTCATTCAATCATCTTTATAGGATATCAAAAACATTTTAGCAGGACCTGAAGCAATGTTTCCAAGGGGGTGAACAAAATCCCAATTAATTTGAATATCCGGCACTCAAGGAAATTTAATTTAAGTATGTAATAACTTGAACGGAGTTAAAAAATAAAGGGCAAAAATAATGCCTTAATCGTCAGAGCCGTTAAAGATAGAACCAAGGATGGCAATAAATATACCTAAAATTACAAGGAACAATACGGATGACTGATCGAAAAACCAATAAAGTATTTTTTTTATGCCTTGCCATTCTATTTGAGCCATCCAAGAAAGGGAAATATCAGCCTCCAAAAATAGGATACGAATTGGATGTTGTGTCCAATGACCTTCTTTCAGCCATCCATAACATTGTTCACCAAAAATGAAGACGGCAGAAATAGCAAAGAACAAACCTATGAAGTAAAAGGATTTAAATAAATAAAAAGAGGATTTTGAACACAATTTAGAGATCGCAGAATTAAAAGAATTTGTAAACATCATAGTAATTAACCTTATTAAAGAAAGGATAAGTTGGTGTTTGATATCTATACTGAATAGAAAAGTGTTAAATCAACAAAATAATATATAAAAATCCATTTTAACAAAATCACCCATTCATTTTTATAGGATAATAAGATTATTGTGCAACTTGGCTCAACTCAATGATAATCCTAATGGCAATTTTTATGAAGACAACACTTATTTGTCTAAAAGTTAAAAATACTTCATCACACATTTTACATATCGGTATGATATGCTATGATGCATACAGGTAATGGCAGGTAACTGGTTTTATTAAAGGAAGAATTTATTGACCGTATGTTGACTGTGTATATACAAGGATGCCAATAGGCAGGAATAACAGGCGGCTCACTGGTGGGGCCCTCGGACTTCAAATCCAACATTCCCAATCAACGCATTTCAGTACCTATTCTAAACCATAAAAATCAAGTTTGTTATCTTGTTTAAGTGCCTGAGGACTATGTCTTATCTATAAACCCATTCCCTCTCTTCTGAAATTAAAAGTGAAGACTAATAAAATAATTGTTTCTTGGAACAAGTTTGATTAAAAGCAAATTCAATTTATCGTATTATGCAGTTTCATTTTTTTTTGATGGCTTTTAAGTTTTTCCTGACCCCCAGTATTTTCTTGACGTTCTCCAGGGCAACTAAAAAAGAAGTGAATGCGTGCATGTGTTTTCAACATAATACGTTCCGACCCGGAAAGCTCATCCCCCCTGTGCCCTTGGTCAAAGAGTCTGTTACAACATTTGGTTTTCAAAAGCTTTTCATTTAAATTGGAGCGCTCAAATTTTAATGAATCAAACCCTTATTAAATTTTATTTGAGACTTGGCCCTTTTTATGGGCTCAGATAATACAATTTAACAGCGGTGGGAAATTATTAATTTCGCAAAAATTTGCATTATTAATAACTTGAGCAACTCTACCCTGTGTCATCCCAGTTATTTCTGAAATTTTAACCATGCTGGTGCGGTGTGGACTAGTCTATGAACTAAGTCCGATTATAAAATTATGTGGATTTTTTTAACCCCCAAAAGTTACAATTACTTGCACAAAAGTTGATCCTTAAGGGTCTCAACAATTCAAATAATATCTTTAATTTTCGGCTAAAAACCCGGGGATTGAAGCTATGTCAAAGAATTGCCCTGATTTCAGCTTTCCATTATTTTTCCAGCTCAATTAAGTCCTCATAGGTCTGCCGTTTGCGGATGATCCTGAACT
>CAYWGN010000390.1:0-3323 GCA_964457495.1 uncultured Desulfobacula sp. | reverse complement strand
ACGGACTGAGGAAGTAGAGGCTGCATGATTACTACAACGGGGTTGATTTACACCCTAATTAGATCTAAACTTTGAATCATTTTCTTCAACAAATATTCTCTTAATTTACCTGTTATTGGCCCTAAACCTTGACCAGAAAAGAGCACTTTAGTTTTGAAAATTTTACAAATAATCACTTCAGTAAACTGAGGTAAAAAAGAGCCATAGAACCAAATATCGTTTATTGATCCTGAACCACTTCTAAAATATAGCTCAGATCTTTCTAATCCCTTAATCAATTTCATTAATCGAGTAGACATTGTTGGGATAAAGCCCAACTTATATTTTGTATAGGCGCAGCATATTGCGTAAACACACCAACTGAGCGTATATACTCGAAGAAAAAATGTTAGTTTTAATTTACTACAGCCTACGATGAAGGCTTTGACAAATATATTGTCATAATTAAATACTATTTTTGTCAAAGAAGGAATATCATCTATCTCATTTGCACAATACGGTGGTGCATATGTAGAAATTGTATTAATTGAATTTCCTGCTTTCTTTAATTTTTTATATACATTAATGGCCATTGCATCATCCCCCAAATTCTTATGGCCGTAATTATGTGCATGAATAACCAGCATTTATTCCCCCTATTACTTCTTTAATTACAATACCTCTTTTATCAGTGAGAGAATATTTTCTCGTATCTCTTTTGAAGTATACCGGTTCTCTTTCATATCTAAAAGCAACCGTTTCGCTTGATCAATTGAAGTGCTTTCTAAAAGCTTATTCAAATACCTTAAGTCATCCACACCCTCACGAAATCCTTCCCACTGAACTGTATCAATAACACCATCACTTGAAGGGTAGGCGAATACATGGTCCCTATACTTTTTATGATCGAAATCGTTCCAGATATGTCCCATACTATGTTGATATGCGTAGTTCATTGAACCGTCATAATCATTAATCCAAAGATCTATTCCATAATGTTCCCGATAAATTTTTGGATTTTCAACACCAACTTGAGGATTTGCATAAGAATAAACTTTGGACCCGTTCTTATGCCATTTTGATATAATTTCAGGATCTAATACTCCTGGTATTATAGCAATATCTAACAATCCAGGGGCTGCATCAAAAGCATATTTGGGACATGCTACAAAAACACCAACATCTAAATCAGAAATAGCTTTCCAGGCTGTTTTCTGCGACCTTATAACGTCAATTGACCCCTCATCAATACCATAGATAAAAATTTTCTTAACGTTTAGATCACTTCCAATATCAATCCATTTCCTTACAGCCGATTTCAGTTGCATGGTTGTTGATTTTTCTCTATATTGCCCAAGATGAGTTCCCAAGACATAAAGGCTTTCCTGCTTAAATCCCAGTTGATTTCTAGCAATTATACTCTCTTCTGTTTTTATATTTAAAGGCTGATAAATAGTTGGGGCCGATATCCCATGTTGTTTCATATTTATCAACTCTTTTTTATATTGATTTAAAGATTTATACTCAGATCCAAGAACTTTGGTTTTTTCGCCTATAGGATATAGCTTACCCCGATAATAAATCGAATATTCCAGGGGTGGCTCTGGAAGTTTAAAACTCATTATCTCTAAATCAAAATCCAGATTGAGTTCTTGAATATTATCTCCTTTAATAACAATATTCCCTTTATATATACCTGGATGAGTTCTTTCAGGAATTAAAGCGGTAACCCATATCTGTTTATTTGTATGCTTTGCTAAACTCATTGACTGAAGGTTATCAGCATCTTTAATTATAGCATTTTGTGGAAATTTTGCTTTTGGATCAGTTATATCTATATACTGACTGTTTCCGTTAATTTTTACCTTAAGATAGTTTTTTTTCTCCTCGTAATCCACTTTGATAAGGCTATCATCTTTGAGCAATAATTCCGGTGTAAGGTATTTTTTATCTTTTTCTACATTTATATTTTCTTCGCCTGCCTGATACCAACATTTTACATATTTAATATCAATTGCGCTTGCAGGAATCCTATCGCCATTAACATTGACAAAATCAGAAGCTGATATATTAATGTTGGAAATATCCTTCTGGGCTCTGAGAATAAAAGAGGCCGGCTCATACTCACCCGGACAGGCTGTAAGCTTTAAGCTTTTGCTCTGATACGAAGGTATGGGAAAGGTATTTGGTAATATTTTTCTTTCAGATGTAGGATTCCAATAAAAAACCATTAAGTCATCTGATGATTTGTTTTGGCCAATAAAATTTTTTTCTTCAGCAAGTCCATCTAACTTACGAAAATCATTCTTTGAAAGAAACCCTATATTTTTGATCGTCTTCAGAACCTTTTGAACTTCTTCCTTTTTATAATCACCCAACTCACTTAAAAAAGTTTCTATTCGATCTTGGGCTCTTTTTTGATAAGTTTCCCAATTGGTAGAGGTAAATTTATAATAATCCTGAAGATCAGGCACTTCTCCTTCTATAGTTATATTATCTATAAAAAGAGTGATTGAAGAACCTGGTTTCCCAAATATATAAAGTCCTATTTTATTGGTCCAGATACCGACGTCCTTAGGGCTTGCTTCCGCTATGTATTTATAAGTTAAGTCTTGGGCTTTGGCCATTCCAGCACCAGTTAAATTTGATTCCTGAGTTTTCCATACATTGTATTGTTCTGATTGTTTTGTTAGAATATTTACTCCTGATCTTCGGCATGGAGATAATGAAATATTTGTTCCCAAAGCTGCTTTAGCTTCAGACACCTTTGAAATTAGAATATCTCCCTTAAAATTCAGGTTTCCAATAGTCGGAATTTTTACTGGAATTGCAAAATATATATAGGTAGCTGAAACAAAAGTAAGATCCAACTTAAATGATTTTTTTCCAGAAGAAGCTTTTTCCGTTGAGACTCCTTTGGAGTTAACTCGATAAGTTCCATTACTCGTCCACTTTAAAAAAGGATCTTTATCCTCAAAGCTTTCATGATAATAAAACGGATGGAGGTCTAATGTAGCATTTTTTTTAACCGAACTATCTTGCTCACGAATACTATCATTTACAATACCAGCAGGTAAGATAATTAAACTATATAAAAGCGCAAGAAAAATTGCCGGTGATATTTTTTTAAAAATATTCATAAATGTTATTTCTTTCTTCAACCCCTGAATGTTTTTACATTATCCATATCATACACACCGCGCGTATCAATTATCAAAGATGAGTGTTTTTTAATCAACTTCCAATCAAACTTATCATGATCAGTGGCAATAATAACACAACCAAAAAATTTCGACCTGTGCGGGTAGATTGTAGAAATATAAGGGATGATAATTGCTAAAAAA
>CAYWGN010000389.1:0-3327 GCA_964457495.1 uncultured Desulfobacula sp. | reverse complement strand
ATCCGGCATGACCAATAAATGGCTAACAGAACAAGGGTTAATATCTGTCAAAGATCAGTGGGTGAAAATTCATTACCCGGTTACTGCCCGGTAATCTAGATGAAACGCCCTGTGCGGAGCAACGCATGCAGGGTGTTGTGGGGGCTGGGGGATTAACCCCCGGCTACCCGATTATGCTTTGAATAGTATTTATCCTTCCCTTGATATATCAATCATCAACTTTCCGATATGTTTTTTTGTTTCGAATTGTTTCTGTGCCTCGGGAACCTGGGGGAGAGAAAACGTATTTGCGACCACAGGAGAGACTTTTCCTGTCTCAATTCGTTTGATCAGGTTTGGAAAAACCGATTCGTCAAGAACAGTACAGCCAAACAAACTTAGATCTTTCAGGTAAAGAGTTCTGACATCCAGCTCCACGATCGGACCTGCAATAGCACCGGCAACGGCATACCGACCAAATGGCTTAAGAGCATCCAATAAACCAGCCCACTGCTTGCCTGCCACCAGATCAATTACGACATCAACACTGCTTTTTCCAAGCTCTTGTACAAGACTGGTATTTCTCGCAAGCGTGCGATCAGCCCCAAGACTCAAAATTTTGTTCATTTTGGACGGCGAGGTAATACCTATAACTTGCGCCCCCCTTGCCTTGGCAAGTTGAATGACCGCAGAACCTACGCCGCCTGACGCTCCAGTCACCAACACAACATCATTGGCGCTAACATTGGCTCGGGTCAGAAGGTTCTCAGCTGTGGAATAGGAGCAGGGGAAAGATGCGAGTTCAACGCTGCTGAGCTTGCTGTTTATTTTATGAGCATGCCTGGCTGCAACAATGGTGTATTCAGAGAAACCACCGTCGCATTCGGAACCGAAGTACCAGGGTTGATCCAAGACGTTGCCGCCTACCTCCAGAATGCATGGTTCAACAAGCACTCTTTCATGGAGGAGACTGGCATCAACTTGTTCTCCTACTGCCACGATTTCACCAAAAACATCAGCCCCTTGGATTCTGGGAAATTGAATGGCATTTCCGGACCAGCTTGCGTCACTGCTGTCTTCATTTGATTTCGAATACCACCCAAGTCGAGTATTGAGATCGGTGTTGTTAACGCCAGCTGCGCTAACCTTTATCAGTACATCGCGTGGGCCAGGAGTAGGTACAGGTATATCGTTGCGGAATACCAGTTTATCCAAGCCGCCGTGTCCCGTTAGCTGGATGCCTTTCATTACTTTTGGTATGTCGTTCATAGCGGTTTCCCTTTGAGTATAAATGTGTTGATTTGGATATTCTGTCATTTGGAATAATATCCAATCTGCAACGATTAAAAAATTTATCTGCAAATCAATATCAACGTTTCAATTTTGTGTAAAGAAATATTCAAATATATGGGAAAGGAAAGGATCAATTAAGTCAAAATGCCATTACGGTATATTGAAGAGTAATCGGATTACTCAAAATCCATAACAAATAATTCTGATAAAATGTTTTTTTATATTAAAAAATATAGCGAAAGAATGGCTTCTGGTAACGCTATTAGTTTTATATAGTGGGCCTGGAATCGCAAGGCTGAAAAACGTCACACACTATATTATGGTGTGGCCTAAAAATTTTCAGACAGTCTTTTTATTCGTTTTGCTTCATCAATAAATGTCTGGATATTCGTATTTAACATTAGTGGCAATATTTGCTCTATTTCCTCATTTTTTAAATTCCACCATTCTAAAAACAGCAGTTGTTGAATAATGTTTTCATCGAATCTTTTCTTTAGTAAAAGTGCAGGATTTCCCCCATATACTGAGTATGGTTCTATATCTTTTGTGATTATGGCACGTGCTCCAACGATAGCTCCATCGCCAATTTTTACACCAGACATAATTATTGCTTCAGTGCCTATCCAGACGTCATTTCCAATTATCACATCCCCTTTTGTCATGGGATGTCCCATGATATGCCGCCCACTTTTCCACAAAACACTAAATGGATATGTTGTTACCCAATCCATTCGGTGTTCTCCCCCTAAATAAATCTTAACCCCTGCTGCAATTGAACAAAAAGAACCAATTTTTAAAGTAGCTCCTTCATCCCAGGTGAATATTTTAGGTGATCCATAAGTGCCTCGACCAATATCATATTGAGGATATTTTTTATGTAATTCCTTGACCCTCTTAGGATGTAGTCTTTTAATAAATTTTTTAAGTAATTTGATTGTTTCCATCATTACTAATATGGCTAAAAGTTATTGTACAGCTTCAGATATCATGAATAATTGAAGCATAACCAAACGAATCAATTTTCTATTTTTATTGCATAAAACAAATAAGTTCAATAAAATCAACCGCTACAGCCAAACAGTTGGATAGTCAGCCCGATTCACCGGCACTTATGCCCTATCACCTTTGTGTTTTATCTGACATGTCTTTCTAAAATCCTGGGATTCCGATAGGGCCGGGAAGATCAGGGATACCACATCCTGAAAACAAAATCGTAATAACCAAGATAAGTTTTAAAACTACCAGCAGTTTCATTTTGATTCTTTCTAAAAATATGACAAGTTATCTGGCCACAAAATGATTTAAAATTTTGATCACCAAATTAATATCAATGATTAGACTTTATGTAAAGAGGTATCCAATTCCAATATATGGGAAAAGGCATAACCAAATTAATCAAGATCCCATTCAACTGGAGAATAGCTGTAACAAAGAAAAATATTATTTTTTTCAAAAATCTGAGTTTATTTGCCTAAATTTCTTAGATTATGGTCCGCGTTACAATACAATCAAAAAAGCTTTAAAAAAATATATAGAAGAAAAGAGTTCTTAAAAAATTTAGTTGATATTAATGGCTAAAATATTTTTCTTTTTGCCAAAATTTAAAGCCTCTTGTAAAGACCCCATGCACAAATCAATTCTTGACCCGTTTAAATTGACATTCATTCGATCATCGGCCTTGAATATCCCGACACCTTCAATGTATATTTTTTTTCCTAACCACCCCCTATTTACAAGCTCAGAACTGATCGCACATGTCCTGCCGACAACCGGTTTCGTCATTGTCGCTGTTGTTTCAGGATAACCATCTGAGTTGATTCCATTTGACCATGGATGATATCCCGTTAGCGTTACATTTGCTCGTGTGATTTTCTCCAGTTCTTTTTCTTTGGATTTGATAATTGATCTCAAATAGGTTTCTTTATTTTCATACAGAGATATACTTCTTTCCAAATTTTGATTTATCTGATTTAAAAAAGGCATTATTTTGGCAATTGTACCCAGTTCTTTTTCTTTGGATTTGATAATTGATCTCAAATAGGTTTCTTTATTTTC
>CAYWGN010000388.1:0-3339 GCA_964457495.1 uncultured Desulfobacula sp. | reverse complement strand
CCCCTTTAAAATAATTTGCTTTTATCAATAATATGACATATGATTAAGCATAGGCCACATAGATATATATAAACAGATCATCTCTTTTTAAAGGAGATTATTATGCAGACCGAACGTCGTATTCGTCTTTTTAAAAATGGTCGCAGCCAGGCATTGCGTATTCCAAAAGCCTTTGAACTGCCAGGTAATGAGGCCATAATTATTAAAGAAAAAGGTATGTTGATAATAAAACCAGTTAAACGCCCTTCACTTTTAACTTTATTGGAAACACTTGAACCTCTTGATGAAGTCTTTCCCGACATAGACAAAAATTTATTACCTTTAGATGATATTGAATTATAGTTATGAGCAGCTTTTTATATATGCTTGACACCAACATTATCTCCGATATTGTGCGGCATCCTGGAGGACAGATTTTTAAACAAATAAAAAAAAATGGTGAAGAAACAATTTGTACAAGCATAATTGTTGCTGCTGAGTTGCGTTATGGCATCCATAAAAAAGATTCCAGCCGTTTAACCAAACAGGTAGAAGCTATATTGTCCCATATTGATATTCTTGCTTTAAAACCGCCAGCGGACACTCATTACTCAAAATTACGGATGTTTCTTGAAAAGACCGGCACTCCAATCGGGCCAAATGATATGTTGATAGCATCTCACGCTATTGCTTTGGATTTAACCCTGATAAGTGCTAATATCAAAGAATTTTCCAGAATTCCAAATTTGAAATTAAATAACTGGCTTGATTAAAATAAAAAAAATTACTTACCATAAATCTTGATTGACATCACCACAACAACAGGATTAAAAGGGCTATAAAGGCCATGAAACAGATAAACTGCTTAAACTTATTTTAGCAAATGATTCAAAACCCTTACAACGCTGTTTTTGACCCCAAAAACCAGGCCCTAAGAGCAAAAAACACCCTAAATTGCAACAATTCTTCTTTAATAACAAACACTTATCAGGGTCAGACCCCATTCTTGTTTGACATCTTAAAGAAGGTGGATTATAATAGCTATAACAATCCACATAAGAGGTATGCGAAAAATGAGAACTATCCAAATGACGCTGGATGATGAGCTTGTTGAAGCTGTAGATAAAATATCCAAACTACTAAAAACAAATCGCTCGGCGTTCACTAGAAAAGCACTCCGTGATGCGCTTTACAGTTATAAAGTTGAGCAAATGGAGCTACTGCATAAGGAAGGATACAAAAATCATCCAGTATCCACTGAAGAATTCTCTATTTGGGAAAATGAGCAAGCCTGGGAAGACGAATGAAGCACGGAGAAATACGTTGGTATAAATTTACCCACCCTGATAAAAAAAGACCGATTTTAATCCTGACAAGAAATTCTGTTTTAGAATATCTTGGTGAAGTTACAATTGCACCTGTTACAAGTACTATCCGTGACATACCGTCTGAAGTATTCCTTTCTAAAACAGATGGTATGCGAAAGGATTGCGCAATTAATTGTGACCATTTGCAAACAGTCCCAAAAAGCAAAATTGGTTCGTTGATAACTTCGCTTTCATCATCAAAAACGAAAAAAGTGGGCAACGCAATACGTTTTGCTCTCAATATTTGATAGCTAACCCATTGTTCAAAAAGCCCGAATTAAATTTTGTGTAACAAACACTATTTTTGACCCCAAAAACCAGGCCCTAAGAGGAATACACACTCCTAATTGCAACTGTTTTCCCATAAAAACAAATACTTAGCGGGGTCAGACCCTGCATTATAATAAAATTATTTGGATTTATACAATAAGATGATATAATTAAAATACGCTTTAGCATTTTAAAGTATAATATGTGTTGAAAAGAGGAGCAGCTTATGCAAGACGTAATAAATAAACATGAAATATTTTCTGAAATAAGAAGGCTGAATGTAATCGAAAGACTCAATATCGTCACTGATATCTGGGATGAAATAAAAGAATCTCAGGAATTGACGTCTGTCTCAGAAGAAGATAAAAAGCTTCTTTTGAATAGACTGGCAAATTATAGAGCAAATCCAGAGTCTGCTACAGATTGGACAGCTTTGAGACAGGATATATATGACAGATATTCTGAGCAAAGTTAAGTTTGTCAAAGAAGCCGTCAATGAACTACGAGAATCTGTCGAATGGTATGAATTGAGCGCAGAAGGTCTCGGTCTAAAATTCATGGATGAAATAGACAGCACGGTTGAAAGAATAAAGCTCAATCCTGATCTATACCAAAAAGTAGCCGCCCAAATAAGAAAAATACAGGTAAACCGATTCCCATTTTCGATTTTTTATAAGACAGAAGATAGTACGCTAATAATTCTTCGCATCTTTCATAACAAAAGAAAGCCACAATAAACACTTACAACGCTGTTTTTCACCCCGAAAACCAGGCCCTAAGAGCAAAAAACACCCCAAATTGCAACGATTTTTCCATAATAACAAACACTTATCAGGGTCAGACCCCATTAAAACCATTAAACATTAATCACAAAAAAGGATTTGCAGAAATTTAAGTTTATGGGTACACTGGACTTAGTGGGGTCAGACCTCTGGATTCTGACTTTTTTACTGTTCTTTGATCGTTGACTGTTGAGATAATGAGATGTGTTATGACAAATATAATAAAGGGGTGGTAGGGGTGGTAACCATGCATGAAAAGGAAATAGAATTGAAATTACAAAAACTTCCTGTAGATTTAAGGAGAGAAGTCTTAGATTATGTGGAGTTCCTGCTAAAGAAGTATAAGGATACAAAGAGCACGGCAAAGAAATTCCGGTTCGACTGGGAGGGGGAGTTGTCAGAGATGCGAGGGGAATTTACTTCTGTTGAGTTGCAACACAGGACTTTGGAGTGGAGATAATGGAACTGTACAAAGATGTTGTAAATGTCAGGAAAAACCTGAATTTGGATTTTGATGATACCTACCAGTATAGCGCGGCTAAATATTATGGTCTGCAAGTAGTTACAATGGATAAAGATTTTGAGAAAATAAAGGATGTTGAAATTTTATTCTTATAAGTTTTGAGAGTTCCGCTATGAACTATAATAAGACCTTTATCATTGCCGAAGCCGGTGTCAACCATAACGGCAGCCTGGAAATGGCGTTTCAACTGATTGATAAGAAATATATTCAATCCCATAAAGACTTGATACTTTACCCCCTGACAAACGCAACAACGCAATATGGAAAGTCACACCAGTCCTTAATTCACCATTTAAAAAGCCCCAGGCAAAATCCTTAAAACCCACTTTTTGACCCCAAAAACCAGGCCCTAAGAGCAAAAACCACCCCAAATTGCAACGATTTTTCCATAATAACAAACACTTATCAGGGTCAGACC
>CAYWGN010000387.1:0-3371 GCA_964457495.1 uncultured Desulfobacula sp. | reverse complement strand
TGTGATCAACGTGACATCCAATCGTTTTGTTTATGTTTGATGAACTATTGCATATATTCCATTTTTTTTTAAAATGAACCCGCTAAGAGCTGTGTTCAGCAAAAACCAGTTTTATTCTGTTATATTATCAGCACGTTATAATTTTTGCCTTAGGCGGCCCCATTATAAAATTATAATTTTTTATGCACTTGCTTTCGTTTGATGTGTTTTTGCCAATTCTTCAATATTTAAAGGTATTCCCTTTTCAGGGTCTAATATTCAATCCCACCTGGTCCAGGACAATCACATACCGACTGACAACACCCAGTATATTTTTTTTCTGCATTGCGGAAACCACCCCGGCGCTGAATCGCTGGGTCGACATGGGGGCCTGGATGATATGGGTATGATACCATCCCGTCTTTTTCAGGATATCAAGGTAGTCATCTATGAGGATGCCGCCCTTATATCTTTCTTCTGATGCCTGTGTATTCTGAAAATCTCTCCAGTCCGCATTGATAAAAGCCAGTCGCGTCTTCTTTTTGACGTTGCATTTCAGAAGAACAAAAAAGGTTTCAAGAAATTCAAGGTATTCTTTTTTTGACAGGCCGGAGATGCTTTTTTTATCATAGCCCGCCGCTTTTTTGTCAAAGTAGGGTGGATCAAAGAGGATCAGATCGGGTTTTTCCTTTGCGCTGACAGGCCAGGAAAGCTGTTGATCAGATGAAACACCCCATGTAAAGGGTTCGATCTCAGGGCGCGTTCCCGGCCGGTCCATCATATCAAAAGCCCAGCATCTGCGGCCCATGGCAAGACAGGTATCAGGGGTCACACCGCCTCCAGCCATGGGGTCAAGAATCAGGTCGTTTGGCTTTGAAAAATAACAAAGGATATGCCCGATCATCTGGGCCGGGATACGTCCGGGCCATTCATCCCCAAATCTTTTGTCACAATCATTCCATGCCCATTGGTCCCAGGTCCTGAGTCCCCAGCCAAGTTCCTTAAATCTGTCATGATCATTTTTGCTTTCCAGGGCCAGTGACCAGACCATTGGGTCAGTCCAGCCATGCTTTTGCGCCACCTGGGCAACTGTGAACCCCCGGGATAAATCAGCATTTGTCGAATTTGGCAACGTTGCCATTTTCGACAAATGGTAAATTAGCGAGGTCCGAGCCAGACCCAATCGCTCTGCAATCCTGTCTTGAGGGATGCCAAGGCGATTCATGCGAAATATTTTTATGTCCAGGCCCATCTGGTTTACTGCGCGAAGATCAGCAATATATAAATCTATAGTGCGCCTTGCTCGCCCAATGGCCTTTCCGATATCCACGGAGCTGAGACTTGAGTTTCCCGTATATGCCCGCCGGGCAGTATCCCTTGCCTCATCTTCCGTCAATTGTCTGGGACCAATGGCCTTTTTGGCCGCATACAGCAGGGGATCATTCCCATCCAGATCCTTTATGACGGCTTCCACCTCTGCCGCTCCTATTGACTTATAAACGTTCCATCGGTGTGCCCCATCCAGCAGGCGGTATATACCCGCCCTGTCGGGAACCCGCTCCACCTCAATGGGATCAAACACAAACCCATCCCTGATGTTTTCGGAAAAACCCCCCACACGCCTGTGATCAATCCCCTTTCTCGGATAAATAGTCTCATCAAGGATAATCGAAGCAACCTGAATTTTCGTTGTCTGTTGAGTCATGACCTGTTACACTAGCTGTATTCTTATTTGATCGGCACCTTCCAGCATCTTCCTATTGCGCATAACTTTTACTCTGACCGCGGGGTTCACCCAACATCACCGGTGAAACCCGGTGCATGTTGATTGTTAGATTAGTATTAAGGGTCATATCAAACCCAATCAAGAGTTAACAGAAGATTTGATGCTTTCTTCTTTTAACTAACAAGAGTCAAATAAAGACTTGATACTTTTCTTGCTTTTGACCCCTTTCCCCTCTATTACCCTATTCTATCGGTATGCCAGGTGGTGTGGGAGGGCTCCTCAGTGATGGGGAGTCCTATCCCGATATGAATCGGGTTTGTGATTATTTCTCTATTGAGAAGTGAAAGCTTTATTAATTTCATCAATGATATAATTAATTGTTCTTCTAACTGGTTTTTTCATGAGCCACCCGGTTCCAAAAATTCGAGGAGTAAAATTTGCTGTCCATTTAATTTGTGAAATATCACTTTGAGGGATGATAGCAATAGTACCAGTATATTTTTTAAAAGCGATGTTTGATAAAATTTCATAGACTAACGTCCTATTTGAAGGATCAACATCTGCTAAGTGTTCTAAAAAACGATTTTTCCTTACTGTAATATTTCTTAATGTACCAACACCATTATTTTCACTGTCACCATTTTTTACAACGTCAACGCTAAATGATGGGGCAGCAGGTATTGTGAAGTCACTTATCGTATTCCAGATTGTATCCGCTGGCGCATTAATTTCTTTTTCAATCGTAACATTAATCAACCTATTTTCTCCTTATCGGTAGATTCATAACAAGGAGTTTACCTGTTCTCTGTATAACTCCACCGGATAAGTAACGGTGGTGGATAACACCCAATCAGTAGCAAAAAAAATAGGTTTTGACAAATTAAATTTGGCGATGCTATACTATTTTCTAACAGGATAACACTCTATTTTGCATGTTATGCAGTTAGCAGGATAACTACAAATGATTAAAATTGATCCAAATTTATTAAACGATTATAATATGATTTTGGAAGAAACAAAAATTCACAGTAACCAGGTGGGCTATTACGTCAAATGGCTGAGGTACTATTTGGATTTTTGCAGCAAATATGATTTTCAAAATAATGATTCTGAAAGTCTTCCCGTGTTTATTGATAAACTTCGGTCTAAAAAACAAAATGAAAACCAAATTCAACAAGCGAGCCGTGCTGTTCAATTGTTTTATTCATTGTCCAAGAAAAATATTGTCCCTGAATTTTCAGAAGAAAGCCAGCAAGTAAAAGAACAGAGGATGTAAAAAAGTTTTTGACTTATCAGGCTGTAGAACTTAATGTGTCTGCTTCATCACAGAATTTAGCATTTAACGCTCTATTGTTTTTCTATCGCAATGTTCTTGGCAAAGAATTCGGAAAGATCGATGGTGTCGTAAGGGCGAAAAAACGGCCGCATATCCCGGTGGTGCTTTCTAAACAGGAAGTCGAAGCGGTTTTGAAAAACTTTTCTTATCCTTATGATCTTGTCGTAAAGTTATTATATGGGTAAGGAAGCAAAGAGCCCCCTTGATTTTTAAGGCAGGGTGAAGAAATAGCTCCGCTCTTTCGTTTACATTGTCGAGAATGGAGACAAGATCAAAGCATGTTATTTTCTGTTATAGTAGGGATTTCGTAGAATTGCAATCAGGGAAAAC
>CAYWGN010000386.1:0-3413 GCA_964457495.1 uncultured Desulfobacula sp. | reverse complement strand
GTCATTGCCGGTTCGTATTGGAACTGGTATCTTAAAATGGATTTCCAAACGAAAATTTTAGGTAACTGTTCAGCCCGTTAAAAGAAATTATCTCATAGCCCTGTCTGATGGATATTTGCAGGAGGTTAAGCGTTTAGCATCGAACAAAAATATCCATCGGATAGGGCGGTTTCAAGCATAAGAGCTGAATAATTACAATTTTAGAACATATGCAGGTTCAGGTCCTGCAGGCCGTATCCCCAGGCATGCCTGAGGCAGTTCACAAGGGTTCGGGGTTCAGCAGCACCCGTGCCGATGAAGATGTTCATCCCTGGTTCAATCTTTTTTAATACAGCGGGGAAAAAATACCATTTGCCGAAAATGGCAGCACTGCCAAATTCGGCAAATGCCGGTTTATCCCAAATTCGAATACTCACAGCAAGAAAAACGGCTAAAAAGCAGAATACTGTTTCAAACAATAGAAGTTAACTATTTTTTTTAAAAAAAATAATTTTTATTGACAAAAAAAGAACTATATGGTTTCTGTTGGTTATGCCAACTGAATTAAGTTTTATAGGGAAAAATATCCGTTTCCTACGTCGCACCAGGAACTGGAATCTTTCTGAGCTTGCATCCCGGATAGGCATACACAAAGGGCCACTGGGCCGTATCGAAAGAGGACTTAATTTGCCATCTGCAGCAGTGATATATAAACTTGCCACAGCATTGAATGTTCCAGTGGATACTCTGTTTGCGCAGGAGCCGCATCAAGGGCCTGTAACTGCATCCGACCTGGGGGATACCCGTTTTATTTCCATTGATCCGGAACCTGCAACGCCTCCAAAATCTCTATTAAAGGCATGTCTTGATATAATGGCGGCCTTCCATGGCCTTGAAGACATATGCAAAGTACAAAAGCACGCCTTTCTTCCCATGTCCATTCCATTCGTACCCAGTTATAAGGGTATGGATGAACTTGCCACCCGTGCGCGAAACTATTTCGGGACAGGCGATGCTGTAATCTTTGACTATTTTGAGCTTTTCGAAAATTCCGGTCTGAGAATCATCCTCTTTCCTTTTGCCAGGGGTGCCACCCAAATGGATTCCATTTCATTTTATGAACCTGCCTTCCAGAATGCTTTCTTTTTTCTGAATTCACGACGAAATCCTGAAAAACAACTTTTTTCCCTTTCCTGCGAACTGGGTAAAATACTGATATCCAACCAGACAAAACTTCAAAGTCAGCCCCTTTTTGTTTATTCTGAAAATAGTGCAAACACTGACAGACCAATTACACCCGACCGGGCGGCCAGGCGTTTTGCTGCTATTTTTTTAATGCCTGAACCAGCCGTTCGCGCAACTGTAAATCAACTGGGTATTTCAAAACAAGGCTGGTCATGGGACCTTCTTTTAAGGATAAAACACAGATTCGGCGTATCTGCCCAGGCTTTTTTATACAGACTCCATGAGTTGGATCTGATTTCAGAACCCGTTAAAAAACAGCTTGATACCATGATCAAAGAGTTTTACGATAAAACAAATTTCCAGGAACCTGATTCCACCAGACGATGCCTTACACCCAACGGTAGATTTTTTGATCTTTTGCTAACCGCGGAAAATATAGCACCTGCAAAAAAAGAAGTATTAAAAATACAACAATTAATAAAAAGGTTAAAAATACTATCAAAATGATCGCCTGACCAAAGGAAGATAACGTGCGAGTTAAAATCACAGCCATAACTCAAGAACCTGCAATCATACCCTTTAATTACAACTATGCACTTCATTCAGCCATCTATGGGCTTATAGAAAAATCATCCATTGAATATTCCCAATATCTCCACGATAAAGGATTTATCAACAATGCCATAAATAAGAGATTCAAATTATTCACCTTCTCAAACCTGTTTTTCACACCAGCCAAGATCCAAAAGAATGGATTCAATCAAGTCAAAGAAATCCATTTTATTTTTTCTACACCAATTGAGCAAAGCTTTGAACACCTTATTCTTGGCCTTTTTTCCGACCAGGCATTTTATCTAAGCTTTTCCGGCAAGAAAACAATCTTTTCCGTTACCCGGGTTGAAGCCATGCCCGAACCTGAATTTAAAAATGACTGTAGCTTTCTCTGCCTTTCTCCCATTGCCGTCGCAACCCAGCGGGAAAAACCCAACGGCCTTCCCGAGCAGCACTATCTGGATTATATGAATCCCGACGAGAGAGGTCGTTTTATAGAAAACATCAAAAAAAACCTGATCAATAAATACCGGACATTCTACAACAAAGATTACATTGACCAGGACCTGGAATTCGAATTTCATTTTGATATAACCTACATAACCCGAAAACAGGGCAGAATCAGCAAGCTGATTCATTTTAAAAAAATAGATAACAACACAAGAACCAAAATCAAAGGCTTTGAAGCACCCTTTAAGATCATTGCCGATCCCAAGCTCATCAAAATTGGCTACGATGCGGGATTTGGGAATGACAATGGTGCGGGGTTGGGATGTGTTAGTTTTGTAGATTTAATAGGTGAATGAGTAAAATGATAAAAGTATAAAACAATAAAACTTTGAGGTGTCATGATACAAGAACTGGTTAATTATTCAGAATGGTTAAAAAAAGATTATCCTGATTTGTTTGAAGGGAGCTTAGAAGAAGGACTTCATGTCTTTGTTAAGTTAAATAATGATAACATTTCTGAAATTCAAATTTATAAAATTGGAAAAAAAGTACCACAGATTACAAATGAAAATAAATTTGTTTTTGATTTTGCTAAACAAGTTTTTAAATCAAATGTAATTAACACAAACAAATGTTTGCATAATGACAAGTATATTCTATCAAATAATCCGTTCTGCTATAAGTTGAATTTGGTGACCGACACGGAGTTCAAAAAATATTTTGATTTTAACGATATTACAAAAAATGGGAAAATTCGAAAGAAAAAAATTCTAAACCACATTGACGTTATAGAAAAAGATTTTTTCGTTCATTATGATGAAGAAACTAAATCTATTGCAAATAAAACAATTCAGATATTTCTTGATATTTCATTTGAAGTGATCAGATCCATAAACACAAACGATAATGGTAATGTGCTTTTCAGCTCTGAAAATGAATTTGTTCAACAAATAATAGAAAAAATTAAGGCAACATACTTAAATGAAAAAGATTTAGAGACCTCAGAAAGTTTTTTAAAAAAATTAAACAAAAAGAAGATATTAGTATATTTTAATGTAGATAAGGAATTATATGCTAAAACGTCAGATATTTATTATCAGGAAAAAGGTGGCTTAAAACAATCAATTCCAATTATTGACTATCAAAATATTACATACACTTTAAATAGTTTTATAAATAATGCTAATAGCAATAAGATCTTTTTAAAGCACTTAACAGCATTTTATAAATACAATTATTATCATAAA
>CAYWGN010000385.1:0-3427 GCA_964457495.1 uncultured Desulfobacula sp. | reverse complement strand
TTATTTTTCAGCAGCAGACAAATTTGAAGAAATATTAAACAGGCCAGTTGATCTAATAACGGATAAATCATTATCAAATCCCTATTTTATTGATTCAATAAACAGGACAAAAACTCTGATTTATGAGCAACAAGATTAAAAAATTCCTTTTTGATATAAAAGAGTCAATTGATTCAATTGAGAATTATATCGGAGATAATAAGGATTTTAATGTATATCAGAGCAATAAAATGCTTCGTCGCGCGGTTGAACGAGAATTCGAAATCATTGGAGAAGCAATGAATCGGATTGTCCAAATTGATGATAAAATAAATATTTCGACTAAGAAGCAGATTATAAACATGAGGAATCGAGTAATTCATGGTTATGACAAAATTGATGATGTAATTGTATGGGGAATTATTATAAGGCACCTGCCAATTCTTAAAAAAGAGATTCAAAGTTTAATCGAATAAACGCTCAAAATAATAATAATTTTTCTTCAAGCCCTTCATGCCCTTCATGGTAAAAAATAAAAAGGAGACCATCATGAAATTAATAGAATGGGAAGTAGACGAAGACAAATACCAGGAACAGATCATCATCCCCGAAGTCCAGAGAAAGCTTGCTGCAACAGAAGGGATAAGCACTGAAAACAAACAGAAAGTCGCAGCACGAATACAAAACCTGAACACTGGAGAAATCTACACAGCAAGGCTTGCCATCACAGGAACCCATCAGCTCTACCTGCCAACAGAAATTCAAAAGATGCTGGAAGGCGCAGGCCGGATAAGAATACAGCTCCTGTAAAAAAATATACTTTACCCCCAAACAACCACAATAAGCGAAGCCTGACCCCCAATTTGAACAGCCATGAAGAAGTTGCCCTTATGGGGAAGCTTCTGTAGGCATTTTAAAATGCTGTTTTTGACCCTGAAAAGTGGGTTCTAAGAAGTGAAAACGCAGTCCTTTGGAACAATTTATCTTTAAAAACAAATACTTATCGGGGTCAGACCCCGTTATATTAATAGCTGTTATCGGGGGTTTACTTATTGTTTATGTTTATGCCTTTACATATTTTAACTATAGTGACAAACCAGCAAACTCAGATGTCATTGTTCTGTTCACAGGTAGTGTTTCCAAAGACAGACTGAGAGAAGCAAGACAACTGATAGAAGAAGGGTATGCAAAGACACTTATTATCCCGGCTCATCATGAGGTGTTCACGCTTGTTGATGGAAAGATAAAGAAAAACCGGAATTTTCAAAAGACCCCAATTGATAAAAAGAGTTATCCACGTTACTACGAAAATACACATATTGAGGCGTTGGAGGCAAAAAAAATGATGGACATGGCAGGATATACATCAGCTATATTTGTCAGCTCTCCTTTCCATATGCGGCGGATCAGTATCATCTCGGCAAAAATATTTCCCAATGAGGATTATCAGATAACCTTCAAAGGAAACCGCTATACTCAACATGCTGCCTCTTTATCACGTTTTAGCTGGTCAAACACAAAACAAGTTTTTAGCGAATATTTCAAAATCATTGGCTTTTTTCTATATCGGTTCTATGAAGTTGTTGTGTCAAATGAATAAACAAGCAAACCGCTTTGATAATCTATTTACAAGGTCTTATTATTTATGAAGATTTTTTTAATCGCAGGTGCCAGACCCAATTTCATGAAAATTGCCCCCATTGCCAGGGTATTTGATAAGTACAGCCAGATCAACTATAAAGTTGTCCACACAGGCCAGCACTACGACAAAAACATGAGCGACATCTTTTTTGAAGAACTTGGCATCAGGCAACCAGATTACCACCTGGGTGCCGGTGGCGGAACCCACGCCCAGCAAACCGCTAAAATCATGATCGGGTTTGAAGCAATCTGTGAAAAAGACAGACCAGACCTTGTAATTGTTGTGGGAGATGTAAACTCAACCCTTGCCTGCTCAATCGTAGCAAAAAAAATGCATATAAAAGTGGCCCATGTGGAAGCAGGCCTGCGCAGCTTTGACCTTTCAATGCCCGAAGAAATCAACCGCATGGTCACCGATTCCATATCTGACCTGTTTTTTGTAACAGAAGACCAGGGCATGGAAAATCTTCTAAAAGAGGGAAAATCACAGGAAAGCTTACATTTTGTAGGCCATGTCATGATTGATAATCTTTTTTATCAATTGGAAAAGCTTAAAAAAATGGACAACAGCAGATTCCCGACAACTCAATTTAAACAATCACACACACAATACGGTGTGGTTACACTTCATCGCCCTTCAAACGTAGATGATAAAGAAAGCCTTGAAACCATTTTTGAGACTTTGACCACTATCTCTGAAACATTACCCCTGATTTTTCCAATTCATCCCAGAACCAGAAAAAACATGGGAGCTTTTGGTATAAAGCCGGGAGCCAATATAAAACTTACAGACCCCCTTTCTTACATGGAGTTTTTAAACCTCTGGAAAGATGCAAAAGTGGCTTTAACAGATTCCGGCGGTCTCCAGGAAGAAACAACCGCTCTGGGTATCCCGTGCCTTACTATCAGAGATAATACAGAACGCCCGATTACTGTTACACAAGGCACAAATGAACTCATGGGAACATCAAAAGAAAAGATTCTTGAGTCATTCAAAAGGATAATGCGTAATGACTGGAAAACTGGGCAGCGACCAAAATTCTGGGATGGAAATGCCTCGGAACGTATTATTAAAATAATTGAAATTCAATAAGGAGCGGCATAATCCATACCCAAGGTATGCGGAGGTACAACCCAATCATGCCTTGAAGTAGGAAAGGCCTTGTATGGAAAGGTAATTGAAGAAATAGTTGAAGTAAGTTCCACCCAGGCAGCAGAAATGAGTAAAATTCTTGAAAATACTTTTCGTGCCGTGAATATTGCACTGGTTAACGAACTCAAACTTGTTGCTGAAAAAATGGGAGTTGATATTTTTGAGGTGATAAGGGCGGCATCTACCAAACCGTTTGGATTTATGCCGTTTTACCCAGACCCGGGCCTGGGCGGGCACTGTATTCCCATTGATCCTTTTTATTTAACGTGGAAAGCGCGTGAATATGGCATATCCACAAAGTTCATAGAACTTGCCGGTGAAGTCAACGTATCTATGCCCAAATATGTCATCACAAAAGTAATGGAAGCATTAAACACTATAGGTAAGGCAATTAGCGCATCAAAAATTTTGGTTTTAGGAATAGCATATAAAAAGAATGTAGATGATATGAGGGAGTCGCCAAGCGCCGAACTTTTAAAAATCCTTCAAGGTATGGGAGCAAAAATTGCATATTATGATCCACATGTACCAGTCTTTAAAAAAATGCGAAAATATGAATTTGATTTAACAAATATAATTTTATCAGAAGATTCTTTAAAATTTTTCGACCTGTGCGGGTGAAGTTAAGCCGCCAGTTTGAAATTTAAGCACTTC
>CAYWGN010000384.1:0-3472 GCA_964457495.1 uncultured Desulfobacula sp. | reverse complement strand
CCCTCATCCTGATCAGAGGATGCATGTCCGACGTTGCCACAACAACCACTGACCTGGCCAGTCCCTCCTTGCCAAGGCTATTTTCGATAAATTCACGAACCTCCCTTCCTCTTTCGCCGACGAGTCCGATTACACTTATATCAGCCTTTGTATTTCTGGCAATCATGCCAAGAAGAAAGCTCTTGCCAACCCCGGAGCCTGCAAATATCCCCATCCTCTGACCTCTGCCGCAACTGAACAACCCATTGATCACTTTGATTCCCAGGTCAATCGGTTCCGTTATTCTACCTCTTTTAAGAGGATTGATTGGATCAGCATAAACCGGATATTCGTCTTCCGAATCTATAGGACCTTTGTCGTCGATAGGATTGCCAAGACCATCTATGACCCTTCCCAGAAGATTATGCCCTACTTTTACATTGAACTTTTTTCCCGTGGAGAGAATCTTGGACCCAGGCCCAATACCATCAAGGTTTTCAAGAGGTGTCAGAAGAACCTTGTCTTTTTTGAACCCCACAACTTCCGCGCTGATTGTCCTGTTGCTGCCACCCGGACAAATCTGACACATCTCGCCCATGGAAACTCCAGGGTTATGGCCTTCTACCAGAAGACCGATAACCCCGCTTACCTTTCCATAAATGTTAAGAGGGTTTATGCCTTCAATTGTTCTGTGATATTTCTCAAAATCCATGTTCATCACACAATGATTCCATGATCTTATTTAACTGCTGATCCAGTCTGGCATCCACTGCCCCTGAATTTGTCTCTATCATAGCTCCACCCTTACCGATTCCTTCATCCTTCTCAATCAATATGTCGCTGAAACTGTCAAGAAAATCTGGCTTTGCTTCCACTATATGACTATAATCTCCCGGGTTCAGCCGGATCCTGACACCTTCCCTTTCCTGCATGTTTTTCATTGCATTTCTAAGGACAGAGAGGATAACTTCCCGGCCAGTGCTCACTTCTTTATGTATAACCTTCCCGGCTATTAAAAAAACAAGATCAAGTATCTCTTTTTCAGAGCCTTCCAGAATCTGCTTTTTCAAATCTTCCAATTCTCTAATCAACTTTGCAACGGATTCAGCAGTAAGAGATAATTCCCTATTTTTTTGATCTATGCCATCCCTTCGTCCTTCTGAACAACCTCTATCATAGGCATCTTTTTCCGCAATTTTTATCCTTTCTTCTGCCTGCTTCCTGATTTTCTCGATCTCGATCATGATATCCCTGTTATTTTCAAAGTCATTAAAGCCTGCTTCCCTTACATCCTTAGCCTTGATAATCCTGCTATACGAATGCATCTTCTTCTACACTCCCTGTAAATACTATTTTATCTTCACTTTCCAATCTCTTTGCGGTCTCAATAATCGTTCTCTGACTCTTTTCCACATCTGACACTCTTACCGGGGGCATCTCCGCCATATCTTCCTTAAGCATCTCAGCAGCGCGCTTTGATATATTTTTAAAGACTTTTTCTTTTATTTCATCGTCAACTATTTTGAGGGCACGAGCCAGATCTTCACGGTTTGTCTCCTCGAGCAATATTCTCATACCAATGTCATCCAACCTGAAAATATCATCAAAAGTAAACATGAGATTTTTAATCTCAGTTGCCATATCCGGATCAGTTTCCTCAAGCGATTCGAGAATTACCTTTTCGCTCGTTTGGCTCATCTTGTTCAAAATCTCTGCTATCATGTGAGCTCCGCCGATCTGCTCTTGTCTACCACTTTCTAAAATCATCTCTGATTCAAGAGTTTTAGTCATCTCCGCCATAAACTCACTAGGGACGCTTCCCAGTGTCGTAATCCTCCCCACAATATCTTTTTGCCTGTCAAGAGGGAGAGTTTCCAAAATCTCCGCTGTCTGTTCAGGTCTCAGATGAGCCAGGATAAGAGCTGTAGTCTGGGGATGCTCCAACTTTGTAAATTCCATCAGGCGTTTCGGATCAGTGTTCCTCAATTTTTCGATTACTATGCTTTCGGATGAAAAACTCTCCTCTTCAATCGATTTAATAAATTCTTTTCCCTTATCCTCTCCCAGAACTTTCATTATAATACTTTCAACAGCATTATCCTGAACCGATATGATCCTATTCCCCTTTTTCCGGGCAAGATCGCAAAATTCCTTGGCAGCATATTCTATATCAGCACCAGATATCCCTGTTAAGCTCTTCATATGCTTTCCGATACGTTTAATCTCAGCCGGTCCGAAATTCTTCATCACATTCGCCGTCACTTCCTCTTCAAGAGACAAAAGGAGCACGACCGCTTTTTCTTGGTTTGTCATATCCCTGCAATTCTCCGTTACCCTTACTTGAGCCAGTTTCTCAATAACTCCGCAAATTTTTGTGCATCCTGATCAGCCATATTCCTCACAACATCTATCTCTTTAAAACCTTGATTCTCAGGTTCTCCCAGCCCCAACGAAATTCCTTCGCCCTCCAGGTTGACTGAACCGCCGGCAATGGCCGGCAATTCCCTTAGGGCAATCTCCTTCATCGTGCTTTCTGCAAGAACAAACTTAATTAAGGGACGTAGAACAAAAAACAGAATGAGCATCAAGCCGATTAAGGAAACAAGATATTTTATGAATGGAACCGCGAGGTTTAATTTAGTCTTCCAGGAACCTTCTTCAGCAGGCCCTGTCTCCAGTTCAATTTTTTTAAAAGAAATGCTGGTCACCACCACCTGATCACCTCTTTTGGCATCAAAACCAACTGATCTTTTAACAAGGCCTTCCAGTGTCTCTATTTCTTGTTTCGATCTTGACCGGGACTCTTCAACACCCTTGTCATTTTTGCTGTACACATCATCTACCAGCACAGCCACAGACAATCTTTCCATTTGCCCCACGGGCATCATAATCTTGCTGATAACCCGGTTTATTTCGTAATTGACTGTCTCGTCTGTTTTTGCGTTCTCCGTTTTTTCGTTCTTTCGGTGAAGGCTCCTCACCACAGGTTCTTCAGGATCGTAGACCTCCTCTGTTTTTTCCACAACTCTGAAATCAAGGGTCGCGGAAACCCTTGCCACAACCTTTCCTGCTCCCACCACTTTTTCCAGCATGGATTGAATCCTGCTCTCCAGATCCTTCTCTATATTTCTCTGATCCTCTATTTGCGAATCTGTCCGCTTCGACAATTGAGATCCGCTTCCGGGCTTTGATAAAATATTCCCTCCGCTGTCGATTATTGTTACGTCTTCCGGCTGGAGTCCTTCTATGCTGGCAGCCACAAGATGGGCTATCCCCTCTACCTGGGATGCCTTCAATCTTGCCCCCAATTTCAACTTGAGAACAACTGATACCTCCGGTTGAGCTTGTTTTTCAACAAAAAGCGATTTTTTGGGTACTACGATATGAACCCTGCTCTGCAGAATCTCATCCAGGCTGTTAATCGTACGTGACAATTCCCCCTGAAGCGCCCTTTGATAATTCAGCTGCTGCACAAAATCCGTAACGCCAAAAC
>CAYWGN010000383.1:0-3496 GCA_964457495.1 uncultured Desulfobacula sp. | reverse complement strand
TTTTTTAATCATATTTCATCTTCTTTCCATATTAGTGTGTTATTCTCCTGTCAAAACTTCGAAGCTGGATGGCTTCGGCAAGATGGTGCCGCTCAATTTCTATTGCATTTTCAAGATCTGCAATTGTTCTTCCCACCCTCATGGCAGAATGGCAGGCCCTGGCAGAAAATCCTAAAACGTCAACGGCCTGTTTAAGAATATTTTCACATTCATCAGACAAATGACAAAACTCTTTCAAGTGGCGGCTGTGCATCCTGGCATTATTGAATATAACTTTTTTTTTGAATCTTTTTTCCTGAATCTTTCTGGCGTTATTTACCCTTTTTCTTATCTGGGAAGATACTTCACCCCTGTTTTTAGGGGCAAGATCTTTATACTCAACCTTTGGGACTTCAATCTGAATATCAATTCTGTCCAAAAGCGGCCCTGAAATCTTTGATCTGTATTTTTGAATCTGGGGTTGGGTGCAGCTACACTTCCCCAGGGGATCAGACAAATATCCGCAGGGGCAGGGATTCATAGCAGCCACTAACATAAATTGGGATGGAAAGGTTGCCTGCATACTGGCCCTTGCAATGGAAACCTTGCCATCTTCAAGGGGTTGTCTTAAAACCTCCAGGACATTTTTTTTAAATTCAGGCAACTCATCAAGAAAAAGTACGCCATTGTGGGCCAAACTGATTTCTCCGGGAGCTGGCTTTGATCCGCCACCCACAAGACCTGCCTCGGAAATTGTATGATGGGGAGATCGAAAGGGTCTTATTGAATTATTTGCTGTTTTATCTTTAATTAATCCCAGAACTGAATAAATTCTCGTGACTTGGATTATCTCTTCAAAGGTCAGGTCCGGCAGGATGGTTGGAAGCCGTTTTGCCAGCATACTTTTCCCGGATCCAGGCGGTCCTGTCATTAGAACATTGTGAAATCCTGCCGCAGCAATTTCCAGAGCTCTTTTAGCATGGTACTGGCCCCCAACTTCGGAAAAATCCATTCCATATGCCTTATCCGGAAAACGGGTTCGAGCTTTTGGATCCATATGAACCTTTTCAATTTCAACAAACCCTGAAAAAAAATCTACAATTTGCGACAGATTTTTTACAGGCAACACATCAATACCCGCAACCATTGCTGCTTCATCTGCATTTTCAAAGGGAAGGATAATTCCTTTGTATCCCTTTTCTTTTGCAGCTAATGCATAGGGAAGTGCGGCCTTGACAGGTTTTATCTGTCCGTCAAGGGAAAGCTCTCCTGAAATAAGATAGGCGTTTATCTTATCGGGCGGGATGACTTCAGAGGCGACCAGGATACCAATGGCCACGGGCAAATCAAAACCGGTTCCTTCCTTTTTAACATCGGCAGGAGCAAGGTTGACCACAATTCTTTCCATGGGAAATGTATACCCCGAATTTTTTATGGCTGTTTTAACCCGGTCTTTGCTCTCTCTGACGGAGACTTCCGGCAACCCGACAATATTAAAAACGGGGAGTCCATAGGAAATATCAACTTCAACGGCAACAATAAATCCATCAATCCCTGTTACTGAACAAGAGTCTACTTTTGCAAGCAACTTAGCTCCTTTTCAAATTGTTTAATTCTTATAGTATTATAATTCTTTACACTATTTGATGTTAATTTTCTCTATCAAAACAATCAGGCCCCAAAGAAACTTTTCATTTGCTTTGCTTTGTGTATTAAAACCAGGTATATATAGCAAGCAATTTTTAAGCATACAATATAATGATATATATATAATTTATGACCAGCTATTTTTTGCAAAGAACACTCTCACAAAGTGTCTCTGTTTCAGGGACTGGGGTTCATTCCGGGAAACAGACCCACCTGAAAATATACCCTGCACCGGAAAACCATGGTATAAAATTTCGAAGGGTTGATCTACCCGGCACCCAAGATATCCAGGCGCTTTTCAAGCTGGTGGTAGACACCAGCCTTGCAACAGTCCTGGGGAACAATGGTGCCATTATTTCAACCATTGAACATCTAATGGCCAGTTTTGCAGGTCTTGGCATTGATAATGCCCTGGTGGAGGTGGATGATTATGAAATCCCAATTATGGATGGCAGTGCCAGGGTTTTCACCCAACTCTTTGAGAATGCCGGCATTGTGAAACAAGCTGCTCCAAAACATTTTTTTATTGTTAAAAAACCTATTAAAGTGGTGGATATGAATAAATCAGTTATGGTCTATCCAGAACCATGTTTCAAAATAACCTGCCAAATTGATTTCCAACACCCTTTGATCGGAGAACAGGAAATTACCTTTGACAGGACTAAAAACAATTTTGAGAAAGAAATCAGTGGTGCCAGAACATTCGGATTTATCCAGGATCTGGAACTTTTAAAAAAATTCAGCCTTGGTAAGGGTGGAAGCCTTGACAATGCCATCATTATTGATAAAGATAGAATTTTAAATGAAGAAGGGTTAAGATACCCTGATGAATTTGTCAGGCATAAACTTTTAGACAGCCTTGGAGATTTTTCCCTCCTTGGCATGCCCATCAAGGGACATATTATTACCTGTAGATCAGGGCACACCCTTAATCATTTATTCATTAAAAATTTTTTAGAGAACAAAGATGCCTGGGAAACAGGGCCGGCAAAAATGGAATAATATTTTTATAATGATGATACGATCCTCCTTCCATAGAAAAATGATTACACTTGTTTTGTCAGTGGGCATCATTTTCTGCCTTTTTTCCCCTTTAATCGCTTTTGCAGAAGAAAATGCTTCCATAGAAAATATCAAACTTGCGAACACACGAGATGACCTTTTAACATATTTTGATGTGAAACAGGCATTTACTGAAAAAATAAACCAGGCTGTACTCAATGGTATTTCAACTAGTTTTTCATTTTATATTACCTTATATAAAACTGATGGCTCCTGGTTTGACAAAAAAATGTCTGACATCCAGATTAAATCCACTTTAAAGTATAATTCCTTAAAAAAAGAATTCTCTATTTTAAAACCCTGGAAAAATGAAAAGGCAATTGTCACACAATCCTTTGAAAAAGCAAAATCTTTGATGACTGAAATTGACAATTTAAAGATCATACCATTGAATCAACTTGTGAAAGGGGATAAATACCAGCTCAGGATCAAGGCCAAGCTTGATAAAGTCACCCTACCCTTATCGCTTCATACTATTTTATTTTTTGTCTCTTTTTGGGATTTTGAAACAAATTGGTATTTAATCAATTTTACCTATTAGTGTTCACAATGTCTTAATCTTGCCTTAAATTTAACATATGGCTGAATCAAAACATATAAAGGACGAGCAGGCCAGAAAAAGAAAAGAAGGCATTTTAATCCTCATTATCCTGATTTTGGTCGGGGTCCTCACATTTATTGAAACCCGCATCACCAATTTTGGCAGTGATTTGCCCCTATCCAGCACAGTATTGATGTTTATCCTGATAAACACAAACTTATTGCTGCTGCTGGCTTTGCTTTTACTGGTCTTTAGAAATCTTGCAAA
>CAYWGN010000382.1:0-3508 GCA_964457495.1 uncultured Desulfobacula sp. | reverse complement strand
CAATAGTAAAAGCTTTAGGCTACAATACTGAAAAGGAAAATTGAAATGAAATACGATATAATAGGTGATATTCACGGACGTGCTGATAAATTAGAAGGTCTACTGTTAAAACTTGGTTATAAATTTAAAGATAATGTCTATCAGCAGGAGAGCCATCAAGCTATTTTTGTCGGTGATTTTATTGATAGAGGTAAACAAAATCGAAGAGTTTTAGAAATTGTCAAAAATATGATTGATTTGGGTCATGCACGTGCTGTTATGGGGAACCACGAATACAATGCAATTTGTTATCATACATTGAAACCAATATCTAAAATTGATTATTTAAGACCACATAAAAAAACAAATTTTGAACAGCATGAAAATTTTCTAAAAGAATATCCATTAGGTCATGATGATACTAATGAGGTTATTGCCTGGTTTAAAACACTACCACTATTTTTTGAACTTGAAGAATTCCGTGTAATCCATGCTTGTTGGGATAAAAACAAGATTAAACAATTAAAACCATTTCTTAATTATAATGATAATACATTGAAAGAAGAACATTTTGCCGATTCTGCAAATGAGGATTCAGAACTATTTGATCGAGAACTATTTAATTCTATAGAAAGGTTGTTGAAAGGCCCTGAAGTTGAATTGCCTGGAGATCATAAAATCCCTGATAAAGATGGTAAAGAAAGACATGAGATTAGGGTTAAATGGTGGGGTGATATAGGAGATAATTATAGGGACATTGCTTTTGGTTATAACGATGATATTTTAAAAACAATTCCTAATATTCCAGTTCAAAAAGTAGCAGATGTTCTTTATTCCCTTGATGATAAGCCTGTTTTTTTCGGTCATTACTGGATGACCGGTAAACCTATACTGCAACAAGAGAATATATGTTGTGTCGATTATTCAGCAGGGGAAGGTGAAAAATTGGTATGTTATACATTTAATAATCTACATGATTGGCAAAATGAAAAGTTGGATGAAAAGAATTTTATTTTTTTTAATGAATAAGAGGCGAAGAATGAAATCAATAAAACGTTTATAAGATTACCTACATTCCGCCCCGGCTGTTACAATGGGCTATTTGTGGCTTCAAACGCAAGAGGTAGAAGATCTTTTGGTTAATAATACAATATAATAGAAATAAAAACTGTGTGTTATAAAATTTAAACCACACAAAAACAGCCACTTCCGCAATTAAATTTTAAAACTATATTCGATTTATTAAAACAATTTTGACCCATCTGTAGACTACTTTTTCAAATCAAATAATATCATTTCAAGCAGTTTATTTTCCTTTATCGCTACTTCTCTGTTCTCAATAAATATCAACCACAGATTTGATCATCTCACTTGAAAGTTGTGACAATGAAATCTTGTTTAGTTTACAGATTTCTCTTAATTTAATGATATATTCCTCTTCTATATTCACATTCAAGCGATTTTTCGGTTTTTTATATGTCATTATTTCCTCTTATTTTTTTAATTTTGCAATAAATTCTAACAATTTATCTGCGGCACTCATTGATGTTGTTGGGTAGTCACAATTTTGATCGGTTTCAGTATCTGATGTATTTGGACTGGTTAATTCCTGAATGCATTCATCTGAAAAATGGTCAATTTTATTAATAAAATCTATTGATTTGATCCACACGTTATTTTTCCCCATAACTCTGTAAATTTCATAGGTGACTTGATCTTGATTTTTTGCCACCATAAAAACGGTATAAGAGTTTGTTATCCTCTGATTATGTTGATTTAATTTAAAAAAATCATACTCTGCTCTATATAATCTTGAATTTTTCATCTTTTCCTCCATTTAATATCTCATCTGCTTATATTTATAAAAATGGATCAGAAATGGTTCAAAAATGATGAAAAAATTAATGGATGAGTTCGATGCCCCGTTGTTGAAGAATAAAGTTCACAAGCACTGACAATAAAAGCGCGACAATCTACAAATAATAATTAAATGTATTGTAAATAACAGGTCCATTTTTTCGGGGATTATTAATTATGATCCATAATAAATCTAAATGATTTCGTCAATAGGTAGAAAATCGTATTTTTTAAAACAGATCATTGGATATTTAATTGAAAATCTGATGAAAATAGATTTTATTATTTCATTTTGTTAGCACATTTGTCTAATATCTTTAAAACTTTGATTTTCCCATCTATCCCCTGAGGTTGAATAATTTTTCCCTTATGTGGCTTGTAAAGATATAAGGTCATTTTAAAGCCTTTCAGGTTTCCCAATACCCACAACACCAAGCATCTTCTAATCATGATGATTCCCTTTAATTTTTTGCTTTACGATGGCGATTTAACTTGTTATTTAGGATTTGCTTCCGAGTAACAGAAAAAAGAGCGAAATGAAACCACGGAGGAAAGAAAAATGAATACAGAAATGGCTATTATGATGGAGGTTGCTTATGCCGCACCATGATTTAGCAAGTAGAGGATCTCAAGAATTATGTCTATTTTTTTTTAAAGAATTACAGAAATATCTATCTAATGTCGGACGTAAAGAAAACAAAATAAGTTGTGTTACTTTCACTCCAAATAGAAATCAATTCGTTAATGTTTACCACCGCCAAGACGATTGTATTCGCATTTATTTCCGTGGTATTATCCATAAAATTAGAGGATTAAAGACAAGACCTCGATTTAAAATTATTACTAAAATTGATGGTAGTGGATGGAACAAACAGTATCCTCATTATATAGAAGTTAAAAAAAAAGAGTTGATTCCTGAAATAGTTAAAATTGTATGTAATCATGCATATCCTTTATCTGTAAAGAAAAAAAGATCTTTAAAATAAGCAAAAAAATAATAATTGTCATGCTTTTATATAATTTTAAAATTTTCTGTTTTTAAACAAAAGCATCATTTTTGAAAGCCAATAGGGGATAGGAGAGTTCGCCACCACCTTGGATGGAAGATCAATTTATATAATAAAATTCCCAAAGTGTACGATACATTAAGATCTAGATGGTCTGATTTCTGAAATTCAGATCGAATGATCTCTTTTAAGAAAATACATTACGATTCAAGTAATAATTACATCGGTATTATTGATGAGCAGGAAAAATTATACATCATAAAATTTTGTTTCTCCTTTAAAATTATCAAAGGCATACATCTGGTATGCGTGTGTTAAATGATTTCAATTCTTGTTCTTGTGTTAAATGATTTAATATTATTGAGTGAAATTCTTAAAAAAAACCATGTTAATATTATTAATATTTTCAAGTACTTAAAAATAATTTCAATTTCACACCCTTATAGACACAGAATGAAATTATTTCATTCATTTCTGTGACTCTGTATGGATAGGGCTCTTACAAGGAATTTCACAATAATTTCATTTGTTAAATTCTATAATTTATACTTAATAATTTAGTTATATTATCATAGTATTCTTCAAAGTTTATAACATTTTTCTCTAATAAGATACTTAATAATGGCTGTACCCAAAAGTTAGTAATACTAAAATGATCACAAATT
>CAYWGN010000381.1:0-3519 GCA_964457495.1 uncultured Desulfobacula sp. | reverse complement strand
AACATGCATGGGATTTTATGCTGGATTTTGGGGATATTAAAGAGACTCTCTACAGTTATTCTTAACGATTGACAGGATGTCCAGTGTTCTGCCACTCTCAAAGTTAATTATCCCTGTTAGGAGTATTCAGAGCTTGGAATAGTTTAGAATACCAAAACCAATCTTGATTTTTGTAGGGCCGAAATCCTTATGGGGTCTGGTAGACATTTTGCCCATTCTCACCGGTCTGATTGGATGGTGTCCACCTTACCAATTATTGGGTATCTCTACATGTAAGAAATGATGGCGATTTAAAATCCAGCTGTTGATCATGATGCACTGTCCAGGCTTAAATTAATTTGTTCTTCTCGTTAATGGTTTTGCAGACCTGTGCCACAAGCCCTACCATGTTATCAATACTGTCAAGCTCAACATACTCATCTGCCCTGTGGGAATTTGCCCCCACAATGCCCATACCGTCAATGGTGGGAGTACCTGCGGCAGACGTATAATTGCCATCGGAACAACCACCTGTTGAAATCGATTCCATGGGCAACCCCATTTTTTCTCCTGTTGATCGAATCAGCTCCCAAAGTTTGCGGGTTGCATCCCCAGGTTCCATGGGCGGCCTGTCAATGTGACCTTGAATTATTATTTCAGAACCTTTTAAATAGAGATGTTCAGGCAGGGTTTTAAAAAAGGTTTCAACACGTTCTTTTTCTTCAAGTTTTAAAATTCGCACATCAACCGAGGCCTGGGCTTTATTGGGGATAATATTGACCTTATCCCCGCCTGTGATGACTGTTACATGGGCTGATGTTTCCATTTCATTTTGATTCAGCTCATTGATTTTAACAATCTGATGGGCAAGTTCTACAACTGCATTGATCCCTTTTTCCGGATCAGCCCCGGCATGGGCTTCCTGTCCTTTTACCATCACCTGAAACCAGCCACCGCCTTTTCGTTGAAGAACAAACCGATATCCAGGCCGGCAGGGTTCAAAAACAAAGGTTCGAAGGCTTTTTTTAGCTGTTGACATAATCCAGTCCTTAGAAGCATTGGAACCGATTTCCTCATCCCCATTAAAGGCCACGCAGACAGATAAAGAATCAAGAATGCCCTCATGTTTAAGGGTTTCAAGAACATGCAATACCACAAGCAATCCGCCTTTCATATCGCAGACCCCGGGACCAAATGCCCTGTTTCCTGTAATTGAAAAGGGACGTTTTTCAACTTCTCCCGTGGGAAATACAGTATCCATATGGCCCAGGAACATTACATCAAAAGGCTTTTTGTGAGGCCTGTGTTCTGCATAAAGGCAGGGAACCTTTTCATCTCCTAAAAATAAAACTTGTGTATCAAAGCCGATCCCGGCAAATCTTTTTTCAAAAAAACGGGCAACTTTTTCGATCCCGGTTTTATTGTCACTGCTGCTGTCAATATTAACGATGGTTTGAAAATCTGTTATAAATTTTTCATGCCTTGTTTCAATATATTGTTTCATAATTGATTCAATCTTTTTTAAAAAAGGTTTCAGCCGGAGATACCATAGAAAAAATACATAATGGTCATGACCACACCAATGTATAAGAGCGTCATCCCGCTGCCTGCCCTTACATAATCAATTACCTTGTAGCCGCCCGGCCTCATGATCAACGCATTGACCTGGTGGGTGGGAAGGATAAAGGTATTTGATGCAGCCACTGCAACAAGTAAAGCTGCCATTCTTGGATCGGCATTACATTGGACGGCCATGTTCATGGCCAGGGGAATCAGGAGCACTGTGGCACCGACATTTGATGTCACCAGGGTGAAAAAGGATGTCAAAAAACCAAGGATTAAAAACAGAACAAAAGGTGTAAGCGCACCCTGCAAGAGGTTGACAATGGATGTAGATAAATAAAGTGCTGCCCCTGTTTTTTCAAAGGCAAGCCCTAAAGGTATGAGTCCTGCCAGCAGAAAAACAGTCATCCAGTCAACACCGCGATATGCCTCGTCAATGCTCAGTACCCTGGTTAAAATCATACTGACAGCACCTGCCAGCAATGATATGGACAAGGGAACTTTTAATCCAAGCGCCAGGACCAGGGCCAGGACAAGGCTGCCAATGGCAAACCCTGCTTTTTCCGGGTGCATGATCTCTCCCGGGATATGCTCGGTAAAGGCAAAGTCTTTTTTTTGCTGCAATAAATGAAATTTTTCCCATTGGCCAAAAAGGAGGAACGCGTCTCCCGTTTGAATTTTAGTTTCAGAGATATCTTCATAAAAAACCTTATCTCCTTTAAATAAAGCCAAAGGATTGACCTGGTATTTTTTCCGAAAATAGATCTGGTGCAATGTCTTGCCCACCAGTTCAGACCGGGGCCTTACAATGGCTTCAGTAATACCGGATTGGTCAGGGGATAATACCTCATTCAGTTTGTTAAGCTCATCACAAAGTTCCCATCCCATGTCCCGGGCCAGTTTTTCTATATGTTCACCATTACTGATGACACCGATGGTATCTCCGGGTTCAATAATATCTGACCTGGCAGGGACGGTAACCTTGATTCTGCCATCTCGTTTCCCATGTTTACAAATGCAGATAACAGTTGAATGATACAAAGGCCTGATTCTTAATTCATCCAGCCGCTTTGTTTTAAAATTGGACGGGACATTCAGTTCATAGGCATTATGGATTTCTTCGCCATAGGTACATTCAAGATCTTGATTCAGCAGACAGGAAGGGTCTGTTTTTGCTTTTACCTCTGGTAATACGAATTTGCCAAAAAAAATAAAATATAGAATTGCCATTATAACAAGGGCGATGCCAATGGGTGTTACACTGAAAAGGCCAAATGCTTCAAAGGTTTTGTCCCCTAAAAGATCCTGATTGTATGACCACCAGGATGACATTAGATCATTTAACAGGATCAAGGGGCTTGAACCCACCAAAGTAAGACATCCTCCTATAACAGCGCAGTATCCCATGGGAATCAGGATTTTTGAAACAGGTATATTCACTTGCCGACAGATCCGGTTGGTTGCGGGCAAAAACAAAGCTGCGGCACCAATATTCTGCATAAAACTTGAGATAAACGCAACTGTTCCAGCAATCAGGGCCATGATCCTCACTTCACTTTTCCCGGCAGACTTAATTATCTGCCTGGCAAAAATATTCATGACACCTGTTTTATCAAGGCCCTCCCCAATGATGATAACGGCAATTATTGAAACAACAGCATTGGAACTTAAGCCGCTGATGGCCTGGGAAGCATCAATTATACCCGACAGGGGTAAAAGTACCATCATAAGAAGACCAACCATATCAACCCTTACCACTTCAAATACAAAAAGTATGGTTACAAAAACCAAAAACCCGAATACAATCATCATATCCGTGGTAATTTCAAGGGGTGGTATCATTTTTTCCTTATAGTTAGGTTTAAATTCTATGCATTATATCTATGCAAAATTGCATAAATAGTCAAGGACCTTGCTGTGACAATACGACTGACGCATGAAATATTTTAAAAGGCTTTGCTGTCTCTCGCGCTCAAT
>CAYWGN010000380.1:0-3521 GCA_964457495.1 uncultured Desulfobacula sp. | reverse complement strand
TGAATCATTGTTATTGTTGTTTGTGCCACCTGGACATCAAAATTTGTTGATTGACTTTTGCCAAGTCCAAGTAATTGTTTGGCCTCTTTAAAAAATACTTCAATAGTCCACCTGATATTGTATATCTCAATCATGCGGTTAAATGCAAGGTTTGTGTCAGTAGATATTATTGTGTGCCAGGCACCGTTTACCCCTTTTCTTGTTAAAAATATTTTGACTTTAATTCCGTCTATTTCTCCAATATAGCTCATGTAGTAAAGCTTTTTAGAACGAGAACGTTTTAAGCCCTTTTTAAACTTCCTTAATTGTTTTATTGTTATCTCTTTATTCTCGATAACCAACTTGCTGTTATATTTATACATCCCTATAATATTTATTTTTTTGTTGATTCTCATCAACTTAGAAATTAGGGACATGGTTGTAAACCAACTGTCTGTTAAAATATAATCTACCTCAATTTTTCGCTGGTTAATCCTTTTAAACATCTGAACAATAATATCATTTTTCTTTGAGTTCAATTCTTTGAAACGCTTATATACGGGATGCTTAGTATTTCTATTTGTTTTCTTTTGGTTCTTGATTTCCTTTTTCGACAATCCATATTTCTTTGTCTTGTTCTTTTTGTTCTCACGATGAAAACTAAAATCTACAGGAATAAACACACTTCCGTTCCAGTAACCTGCAACAAGGAGTTTGTAGCCAAATATAAACCGCTGGGCAACGTGGCTGTGAACCTTTGAAACGCCTTCTATTGCCTTGCCCGTTTTCGCTATTTCAGTATCGTCAAATATTAAGCACTTTGTATTATCTTTTGTTTGACTAAACCTTGTGTCAAACTGCAAATACCGCTTTACAAATAAGAGCAATAAATTACGCCAATTAATTTTTTGATTGGAAAGTGCCCTGTAATAAACATCTTTCTCCCCGGCAGTTACTGGTGCTGTTTTATTGTTATACAACGAATTTATATTTTTTGTATTTGTAAATGGGAGAACCAACAATAATTTCATGACCTCCCAAAAAGGGATTCCGCTTTTTTTAACTGCACAAAATATTTTTGAACTTTTCGAAAATTTAAAAATTCCGAGGTGCTTTGATAAAAATTCTGGCTGAATCCAACTATCTTGAAATAGTGTTTCTATTTCTTGAATTTTAGCAATATCTTTGTTTTGTAGCATATTTGTATTTATTTGTTTGCACTTACAAAATACAGTAAAACCAAGCGTTATGCAAGGTTTTTATGCTACTTTTTTTATTTTTTAGCACCCCGGAGTATCAGTATTTACTGGGTGCGAAACTTGAGTTGTTAAGTTAAAAGAGTTAATCGAAGCAGGGCACTTTAAAGCAATTATAGACCGCACTTATCCTTTGGAACAATTGGTTGAGGCACATGAATATGTTGACTCAGGTCATAAAAAGGGAAATGTAATCATTACAATTAACTCCGTCCGTTAGCAAACAGAGGAAACCTTTACTTTTGATTTGTCCTAAAAACGTGTTTTGAAATGTGTAATATATTTTTACATTGTTTCACGTTCAGGTTTGAAACATACACAAAATCCTTTAAAAAAAAATGGAGTTAAGGATAGGACACAATTTGTATGAAGTGTAATTATTCTCTTTGCTATTATTTTTCATATCCAGCATCAATGTGTATGTTGTAGTTGCCTGGTTTCAATATGCTTACAAACAAAATGTGTTTTGGCTTTTGTTTATTATCGATACTTTTTGCTTGTGAAATGAACGGTTATAATATTTTATGTAGTTTTGGCATTTCAAAATTCAAAAGTATATGAGCATGAAGAATTTTTTGTGGGGAGTATTATTAATCTCTATTCTTTTTAGTTGTGGTGCACCAAAAGTTTTGGTATTGCACAAAAACGATGCAGAAACGGCCGCCTTACAAGGAAATTATGCACAGGCTGTTGAAGCATGGAAACAATACTTCTCACAAACTGCGATTGAGAAAGTTGAAGGTTCGGCTTTTGCGAATGCCGCGAAATCTGCTTTCAAAAGTGGTGATACTGATTTGGCATTAAATTGGTTCGATCAGGCACGTTATAAAAGTTATGCCGACACAGAAATGTATGTGACACTGGCAAAAATATTCGAAGAGAAAAAGAACATTTCAAAAGAGTTGGATGCTTTGGAATATATAACTGAAAATTTCAGTGAAAATTCAGGACAAATAAATGATCGGCTTTTTGATGTTTATTTTGAAATAGAATCAAATGAAAAAGCGTTGCAAGTATGGGAAAGATTGATTGAAAGTTCAAAAAATGAATTATTGAAATTGGATAGTTATTTTTCTATACAAATGGATTTAAAAGATTTAACTGTTTGCGACTCGGTTTCTTTGGTTTTGTTGGAGAAGAATCCTGTGCATATTGAAGCTTTAGATTGGAATGCAAAGAAATTTTATTGGTTGGGTGAGAATCGTTACCAAAGCGAAATGGAGAAATACGAAAAAAAGAAAACCACTCGTCAGTATAAAATTCTTCTAAAGGAACTGGATTTGGCAACTGCCGATTTAAAAAAATCGCTTACTTATTTCGAAAAACTTTGGAAAATGGAACAGGGAAAAGAATATGCCAGTTACTTTGCCAGTATTTATTCTCGTTTTGGTAATGAGAAAAAATCGAAATCGTATCAGAAATATATGAAATAAGAATCGGTTTTGATTTTTATTGTCATTTGGATGACGTTTGGAAGTGAAATCTGCAACAAGTTGAGGATTTTTACTTCTTTACATCAAGTTTACCAATTACATATTATTGTAAAAAATTGATAATCAATTACAAAATTTTAAACATTTTGTTATCTCGACTATACGAGAGATTCGCTCATTGAACCAGAAATTTAGCTTCGCAGATTTTCAATTCTTCTTATTTCTTGTCGAAATGACAGCTATATTGAAACATTTCTTTCATCACCTCATTATCCTTAGACTTCCAATGCCTATACCTGATCATCAGCATTTAGCATGGCTAATATCGTATAGTAATAATCCTTATTTTAGCAGTTATGGGACAACTATTACTACCAATATTTCCATGTGATACCCGGATTACAACCATGACACTTGGTGCAAGGGAACATGATGGCACCGTATTTTATCTTCATAGTGTTGTGCCAATTTTCTCACATGCATCAGAAGATTTGACCCTGTTCCGATTTATAACATCTAACCTTATTTTGCAAGGACGGTGCACTAATCAGGATATTGCCGATACGTTTCATGTATCAACAGATAGTGTTCGCCGGTGGAAGAAGATGCTTTCAGAGGAAGGAGAAGGGGCATTTTTCAAGAAAGAATCACGTCATGGGGAGCCATAAATTATTGCCCAATGTATTTATCCGTATCCAGAGCCAACTTGATACGGGACGGAGTTGTATTCCATTGCTAAAGAGGAAGGAATATCAGAGGGGAGCATCCGTTACGCGATAAGCCTTGGGCGGTTAAAATAAATCCGTTGATGAAAAGTAAGCATTCGCTAAACCCCGTATTCTAATTTTCGATT
>CAYWGN010000379.1:0-3536 GCA_964457495.1 uncultured Desulfobacula sp. | reverse complement strand
TACTGTAAATCAATATCAATGTTTCAAATTTTTGTAAAGAGCTATTCAATTATATCTATCCAACCACAACCGAATAAACTCGCTACATAATTGGAGATTGAGTTTCAAGGCTCCCTAAAATTTTTTATATCCTTTTGTTCGTACCCCGGAAAAAATTTTTAGAATGGGATGAATATATTATAAAAATTAATGCGGAGACTGCCTTATAACAAAGGTTTCAGTCCATATAGTTTAATAGAAAATGATAAAATATTATTCTTCCCACCACAAGATACAGAGTCAGGGTATAATTAAAAGATCAGTAGAATGCTCCTGTAATTCTTCAATTTCTGAAAGTCTTGAAAAACGTTTCATACAGCCGTTATTCTTTTTGATTCTCCTCTTTTTTCATTTCTATATACCAATCTTCTTTGCCATAGAGTTCGTCTGAACATTCAGGGCACATGCTGTGGCTGAACTCTGCATCCGAATGCTTCTGAATATATGACTCAATTTGGCTCCAATACCCTTTGTCATCTCTGATTTTTTTGCAATGGGAGCAAATTGGCAGTATTCCACGCAGTGTTTTTATTTCATTCAACGCCTTTTCCAGTTCGATAATTGTTTTTTCGTGCTGGATTATTCTTTTGCGTAACCGTTCATTTGTCTCTGACAATTCCGCTGTTCGTTCTTCAACCCTCTGTTCTAATTCTTTGGTAAGACTCAATAACTGGCTGTGCTCAAAGAATAACCGTTTTATAAGATCATTAAAGGTTTTTTCCAGTATTTTCAGCTCATTTTTCTCTTTAATCTTAATGTCAATGTGAACTTCCTCAAGATTATCAAAATCAATTTTTTCAGTAGCTGCTGTCAGTCTTACCAAAGGTCTGAGCAGAATTCGACGAGAAATCCAGATAAAAATCATCCACAGACATGCGGTTTTAATGATTGCATTTACAATGATGAAAAAAAATCCCAATTTGAGTTTGTCAAATATGACACTGGTTGCGGAAAAAATATTAGCGGTTCCGATACTGAACTCTTTTCCTTTTCTATTCATTGTAATGGGGAAACTATATTTAAAAATCCTCGAAAAATTAACTCTTTTTTTTTCGTTCCCATCCTTATATTTTTCTATGATGCTTCCATCGCTGTTTTTGATGATTCCTAAACCTTCTATTTCCACCCCGTTGTTGTCCTCAAGTTTCATGCCGACAATTACCGGGTAATCAAGCATTCCGGAAAAAATAGGACGGAGTTGCCCCAGGTTATAATCCCAAAGTGCTTTTGCAAGACCGGGAGCAAACGTTTTGCTTATAATTTCTATCTCTTTTTGAATTTCTGTCTTTTTTTCATAAAAAGCAGCCGTCATATGAATCACGGTTACCACGAAAGTTATAATTAGGTATAAAGAAAACACCTTTATTAAGAGTTGTGTTGCAATAGAATTTTTAAGTGACACTTGGTTCATAACATCTGTTTTCATCTGTTGCCCTAAGTTATTTTTCCACCTGAACCGAATAAATATTTGTCTTTTAATCGGTATATTTTTCCATTAATTTAATTAAAATGCCTGCTTCTCTGAGTTCCCGTATTTTATCCCAAATAGCTTCCGCAAGAAGTGGTTCCCGGCTAACAAATTCCCGGGAAAGCAGCAAGTAATAATCCTTTTCTTTCAATGGCGGCTGCAATTTAACTATATCTTGAAATACATCCGGATTTTTCCGCAGAATGAAATCGGCAATAGATTCTATATTCGCTGTGGCCGCAATATACTCCGAGCGATTAAGAACTTTTTTAAAGTCACCATATGTACTTGCATTTACTTCATATGGAACACCTATCCGAACCAAATCATTAATAATAGCGTAACCGATAATGGTACCGATTGATCGGTCTCCAAGATTATATATTTTTTCCCCATCCCATTTTATGGTGGAATCCTTGGTTGTATAAAAAAAATAGCTCATCGTCTGAATTCGACGAGATCGATCCACTTTGCCCGCTTTCATGGGAAATCTGCCGATTTCCACTCTCTGGGCTGAATAGGATGACTGAAATATCCCATCCGCGACATTGGTTTTTATTTTTTCAAGACCATTTGCCCATGGCATCGATTCAAATTTAATTTTCACCCCTAACTCTTTTCCAACGAGGTTTAAGAACTCAATGATCGAGCCCGGCCGCTTCGGATTCTGAGCCTCTTCGTTTGTATCGACGATGATGTATGGAAAACTTGTCACATCATTATGGAGCAAGGTGATGGTTTTGGCATTTGCCCAGGTAAAGCAAAATAAAATAATCAGACAGGGAAATATAAATAATTTCCATTTAATCATTATCTCCTCCATTGTTAAAATGGTATGCGATGGCTTGACAGTCTTTAACCATTGGAACTGCCTGTGCCAGACACAGTGAGGTATGCAAAAAGGCAAAATATTATGTTGCCAGTTTTTTTAAGTATTTTTAAAATGCGTCCTAAGTCATTGAATTTGTTGTCAATATTGATTTGCAATCGATAAATCAAATTTTACCATTATTTTAGAGGGTTAAATCCACTCGCAACATAACTCCAATAAAGAATAACATTATTTAAAAATCTTTATATCAAAAAATTGTGAAATGCAAAGTATAAAATTTGCTCACAAGCATTTATGGTATTTGTCAGTAGTCAAATTCGGCAATTTACCGAGTGCTTCTTTCACCAGTACGGGTTTTTAATAATTTAGCAAGATACCAGATACTGTATAAACCAAACTTTCAATCTTTAATGTGAAATTCAAATATATAGAAAACCGCATGATCAAATGAATCAAGGCCCCTGTATATTTTATTGGAGATAAAATAACCCTGACAATCATCCTGAAATGGCCTTGATTATGTCTGTGATTTTCTCCTTCAATGCTGGATTAAAGGCTCCTACCAAGACCATCAGGGGAAGACCGCCAGAGGCATTAATCAGCTGAATAAGGATGTATGGAAGAGTTGGAATGGCATACAAAGAGTGAGCATTTAAAAGTGGATCTGGAGGAGCTTTTGAATGATTGTGCTTTGTGACATGCCAGGTCTGGAGTATATCCAGTTTCCATATAAAGCCTTACGGCGATTGAGTTCTTAAAATATATATAAAAAAATAGGGGGGAGAGATGCGGTTTAGGTTTAAGGAAGGGGGTAATGTCATGTTTTGTGTTTAACGGCTTCCCTCCTAGTCTCCTCCTCTCATACACCGTTCCTTTAGACTGTTGGAGGAATATGGTTTCAGGCTTTGGGAAGAGGTTGAATTTATGCTGCCTGGCAGGTGTAACAATTCCCAACCTCTATATATAAAGGTAAGAAGTTAAAAATATCCATATTAAGGATAAATCTTCTTTGATGAATCTAATTATTGGATTGCGATTGAACAATGAAATTCATCACGGATGTGGGGGATACTGTGGGGGATTACATTTTTTTAAAACAAAAAAAACTCTCAAATAATCTCTGAAAGCCTTGAAACTCTAAATGGTGATCCCACGGGGAATCGAACCCCGGTTTCCGGCGTGAGAGGCCAGCGTCCT
>CAYWGN010000378.1:0-3545 GCA_964457495.1 uncultured Desulfobacula sp. | reverse complement strand
CCTGGAACGGGTTATGCAAAATTTCTTATGGCAAATATCCAGATTTTTTACTCTCACAGGTTGACAACCCTGTTTATTTTGCTTAGGAAAATACTGTGAGTTATTCAAAATAAATTATTACCAAATTATTATATAAAAGGAAAATACATATGGCACAACTTATTGCAGACAGACGGGATGTTGATTTTGTATTGCATGAACAGATCGGGATGGTTGAACATGCATTGTTTGAAGAATTCAATAAAAAAACAATTGACCTGATTGTTTCTGAAGCCAGAAACCTGGCTATAAAGGAAATCCTTCCCACGTTTAAGGACGGAGATGAAATCGGATGCAAGCTTGCAAATGGAAAGGTCACCGTTCCTGAATCATTTAAACGGGCATGGGACTTGTATTGTGAAGGTGAATGGCTGGCCATGTGTGATGATCCTGAGGTTGGCGGTCAGGGAATGCCAAAACTCATTGGATGTGCTGCCCTTGAATACATGGTGGGGGCAAACTCTTCATTTATGCTCTACTACGGCATGACACACGGCGCAGCCAAGCTTGTGGAAGCCTTTGGTGATGACGAACAAAAAAAGCGTTACATAAAAAAAATGTTTGCGGGCATTTGGGGCGGAACCATGCTCTTGACTGAATCTGAAGCAGGATCTGATGTGGGAGCTCTTACCACCACAGCAACACAAAAAGAGGACGGGACCTATTCCATTCAGGGATCAAAAATTTTTATCTCCGGGGGAGACCATGATCTGTGCGAAAATATCATTCACCCGGTACTGGCAAGAATTGAAGGCGCGCCTTCCGGAACTAAAGGAATTTCACTATTCCTGGCTCCTAAATACCATGTCAATGAGGACGGCAGCCTGGGGGAATTCAATAATATCCTATGTACAGGCCTGGAACATAAAATGGGGATTCATGGCAATGCCACAGCCTCTCTTTCCCTGGGAGAAAAAGGGGAATGTATCGGCACCCTTCTGGGTAAAGAAAACAAAGGCATGCCTGAGATGTTCCAGATGATGAATGAGGCCCGTGCATTTATCGGAATGCAGGGGTTTGCCATTGCCTCTGCTTCTTATATGTATGCCCTTGATTATGCCAGAAACAGAATTCAGGGAAGGCATCTTCTGGCAGGAAAAGACCCGGAGGCTAAAAGCGTTCCCATTATCCAGCATCCAGATGTAAAACGCCAGCTTCTGAACATGAAAGTCTATACAGAAGGGATGCGGTCTTTAATCTATTATTATGGCAAATGCTCTGATATTGTCCACACTACAGAGGACCAGCAACTCAAAACAGATACCCGTGCATTGATTGAAGTTTTAACGCCCATAGTTAAAGGATATATCACAGACAAGTCCCTGGAAGTCTGTTCCCATGGAGTACAGGTATATGGCGGCTATGGTTATATCAATGAATTCCCTGTTGAACAACTCATGAGAGATTCAAGGATTTGCATGATTTATGAAGGCACCAATGGTATTCAGGCCATGGATCTTATCGGCAGAAAACTTTCCATGAATAATGGTGAAAGCTTTAAATACTTTATTGCCAGGATAAAAGAAACCGTTGAAGAGGCCAGGAAAATTAAAGGCATTGAAAGACTGGTTGAAAAAATTGACCATGCTGCATCAAGGCTTGAAGCCCTTGCTCAACAAATCGGACAAAGAGCCAGGTCTGAAAAAGCGTTGAATGCATATGCCTTTGCCCATCCCTTTCTTGAAGTAACCGGGGATGTCACCTTTGCATGGATGCATCTGTGGCGGGCATCTATTGCAGCACCCAGGCTTGCCCAAAAAGTGGGCAGCCTGGATAAGGATGCCGTTGCAGCCAAAGCTTTAAAAAACAAAGATGCTGCCTTTTATGCGGGCCAGATTGAATCTGCTAAATTTTTTATTCATACCCTTCTTCCATCAACTTATGGTAAGATGGATGCTATTCTGGAAGGCGACTCCAGTGTGGAGGATATTCTGGACGTGTCTTTTGGATCAAAATAAACTTTTTTTTTAAGGTGGGGGGGATATGTTTGAATATTTAAAAAAAGGTCTGCTAACAGGCGTTGGACTGGCATTAAGATCCAAAAATGAAATCGAAGACCTGGCTAAAGAATTTGCAGAAAAATCCAAAATGAGCCAGAGCGAGGCCAAAGATTTTCTAACGGAATGTCAGCAAAAATATGAAGATGCAAAGACCGGCTTTGATAAAAAAATCGAAGGAACCATAGAAAAAATACTCTTAAAACTGGATCTGCCTTCAAAGTCAGATATAAAAGCCCTTAACGACAGGATTGACGCTCTGACAAAAAAATTGTCTGATCAAGCATAAACAAACCCAGGACCGTTTATGCTGAGTATTAAAAACATTGGCAGGGTAGGCAAACGATACCGCCATCTTTGGCGGTATCAACAAATTATCAGCATTATTTTAAAGTATGGCTTTGGCAATATCATTGATTCAATGCATATTGACCGTTACATTGAATCGGGTCTCCAGCTAATTCCCTTTGTTAAAAGCCACGAAAAAGTTGAAAAACTTTCCAAAAACCAACGCATAAGAATGGTATTTGAAGAACTCGGGCCCACCTTTATAAAGATGGGCCAGGTTCTTTCCTCCCGCCCCGACCTTATTCCCGTTGACCTTTTAAATGAACTTGCACAACTCCAGGATCATGTCCCGTGTTTTGAGTTTGACCAGGTAAAAGCCATTATTGAATCTGAATTTGGCCAGCCCCACGACAAAGTTTTTAAATCAATTGAAGAAATCCCTTTTGCCAGTGCTTCCATTGGACAGGTTCACAAAGCACAGATCAACAGCAATGAGGAGATTGCTGTAAAAATCCAAAGGCCTGGTATTCAAAAAATAATTGAAACAGATCTTGAAATTATGCTTCACATCGCTTCCATAATGGAAAATAATATTGAAGAGGCAGCTTTTTTCAAACCCGTAAGAATTGTGGAAGAATTTGCCAAAACCCTTGAAAAAGAGCTGGACTACACCATTGAAGCATCCAACATGGAACGAATGGCTGAACAATTCAAAGATGACAAAACCATTTATATTCCCAAAGTATATTTTGCCGAATCCAGTGCCCGGGTTCTGGCCATGGAATATATCCACGGAATCAAGGCCGATGATGTGGATGCCATTGAACTGGCCGGACTTGACAAAAAATTGATAACACGGCGGGGGGCTGATTTCTATATGAAACAGGTATTTGAGCATGGATTTTTTCATGCGGATCCCCATCCCGGTAATATCTTTATCCTGGAAAAAAATCGCATCGGCCCAGTGGACTTCGGGATGACAGGATTTGTGGATCAACACACCCGGGAGATATTTGTGGATCTGATCCACAGTATTGCCACAAACGACTTTAAACTTACAGCAAAACTGTTGTGCGAGCTTTCTGAATATGAAAACCAGCCAGACCTGATACTGCTTGAAAAAGATGTGTCCTTATTTGTATCCACTCACCTTTTAAGATCCTTAAAAGATATTAAAACCGCCAAAATGGTGAACCAGTTTCTTGAACTGTGTGCAAAACA
>CAYWGN010000377.1:0-3550 GCA_964457495.1 uncultured Desulfobacula sp. | reverse complement strand
ATTCCCAGACGAAAGTTCATTAAACCATTCTTTGTTTTTTTGAAAATAGCCAGAAAGTGTTTGAATTAAATATAAATAAAATAAATATCCAGGATCAGATATTTATAACCTCAATTCAGAAGGAAATATTTAATCTGGCACTAAGCGAAAAACATTCTTCCTATTTTTCTTTTTATTTCCAGGGCGGAAGTTATTATTTTAAAACAAAATTTATCAAATATTATGATGGCAGCATAATCTTTGCATTTCCGCTTGTTATATATCAGTCTGAAAAAAGAGCGTATGAGAGGGAATTGTTTAGCGATAATATTAATATTTCCATTAACTTAGATGATATATCAGGCAGACAATTTCAGGGAAGACTGATTGATATCAGCAGCCGCGGATTTTTGTGCGAATTTTCACTTGATAAACTTATTGAAAATTCGATCAAATCAGGACAGGCGCTAAATTATATTTTAAACAAAAATTATGGGCTGGATTCATTTGGAGAGATACGTCATATAACAAAAAATAAAATATTGAATGGGAACAGGGTGCTTCAAATTGGTGTTGAAGCAGGTATAAAACGTTCTGATTTTATATTTAAAAGATTTCAGCCTTCAGTATGGAAAAAGAAAAAATCATATCAGAAAAAGCTTCCATCAATAGCAAAAAAAATGATTACCTCCCAGGTTGTTACGTATGAAAACAGCGCAGGCAAAAAAATCGCAGCTCTCCTTAATTACACCTGTAAAGATATTATTGCGCCGGTTATTATTCTTCCACCTGCTTTTGGTAAAAAAAAGGAAACATTATCACCCCTTGTATCAACATTGATTACAAATTATCGCAATTTAAATAAGGATATAATAACAATCAGGTATGATGGGATTAATAGACCTGGTGAAAGTTATAATGAGGAAATGTTTCCAAAACGTGGATATGAAATGCTTCACTATAAAATCACTCAGGGCCTGGATGATTTAAAATCAACGATACATTATGTGTACAACAATCCTTTATTTAAGCCGAGTATGGTTATCCTGGTTGCATTCAGCATGTCAGCTTTGGATGCGCGTAAAATTATTATTGAACAGGGTAACGAGAAGGTTGATTATCTGATCAACGTTATGGGAGCCACATGCGGGCAAAGCTCGTTTGGCAATGTAATGGGCGGTATGGATATCATTGGAAATTCAAAAATCGGAATTCAAAATGGATTGTCCGGGGTTTTAGGCCACCTTCTTGATGTGGATATTATTGCAAAGGATCTTATTGACAATAAATATGCATATATCACCGATGCCAGGCTTGACATGTCAAGGGTTTCTATCCCTGTGACATGGATATATGGAAAGTATGATAGATGGATCCCGGAAAATGAGATCAAAGATATTATGAGTGTTAAAGCAGATGGTATGCGAGAGGTGATTGAAATACCAACAGGGCACAATCTACGTTCAAGTGATGATGCCATAAAGACATTTAAGCTGATAACAAAATTAATTTACCGCATGCAGTATAAGAAAAATATCAAGCCTATTGCTCCCGACAGAAATAATATGGTTAAGCTTATCACCTATGAACGGGAGAGGCTCGAAAATACCGAAGCGTTTAGACCAGAGGATTACTGGAAGCATTATCTTATTGGTAAAGGCAGCAATGTCGGCTATGATTTTTATAAGAATATTAAGGAATTTAGAGAATTTCTGACACTTCAAAGCCAGCTTATCGGACTGGAAAATGGAGAGGTATTTGCTGACATAGGATGCGGTACTGGTCTTTTTATTGAAAATATGCTCTTGAATCTTGCAGATCAGAAAAAAAATATCAATGATACCCATCTTGTGTTGGTTGACCTTGTTCAAGAAGCCCTGGACAAATCAAAAGCAAAATGCGAAAAACTTTTTAATTCATATAAATCACTTCTTCCCCAAAAAATTCAATTTGCCCAGATGGACCTTGATCCTAACCGGCTGATACCAGTTAAAAAATTCATAAAAGATTCAAATCTTGATTTCAATTTTTTAAGAAATAGAATTGATGGATTGATGAATGTAACAATTGATCAATTGTTACAAAAAACTTCGGCAAGGCTCTATAATTTGATGCGAGGAGCGAACCTAACCCATGATGATCACTCTTATTTAAAAAACAATTTTAATAAAGACGATTATGAAATTATTGTAGAGTTTAACCGTGCTTCAAGATTTATCAATAAAGATTTAATTGCTCAAGATATGGTGGATAAAAAATATGTTCATCAAGGGTTGATCAATAATGAAGAATACATGAATATACAAACTGATGATATAGTCTTTAAGAAGCTGAACTTCAGCAATAATGGCCTGGAATTGAATTTGAATTTCAGCTTGAATTATTTTAATAAAATTGTAGCAAGCCTTTTCATTTCCTATCTTTATAATCCCGATGATATTATTTATGAATTTTATAGAATGCTGAAGCCTGGCGGCCGATTGCTGGTTTCATCCATGAAGCCGGATAGTGACATATCCCTGATTTTTACAGACTATATTTACAAGGTTAAAAAATTTGATTTGGCAGATACAGAAATTCAAGACCAGGAGACGAATCTGATAGCAGCCAGAGCTATGTTAAACGAAGCTGCAGCTCTTTTTGAACTGGAAGAGGATGGATACTTTAAATTTTATTCAGACAATGAACTTGTCTCCATGCTTAAGAATGCCGGCTTTGAAAATATCAAGGTTACATCATCAATGGGTAAGCCGGAACAGGTTGTCATCGTTACCGGAGAAAAACCTTAACCCATGAAAATTACTGACAAAGTATTTCAATCACTGGATACATGGGGAGATCATCCAGCCTATATTGAACTATTACCTGATAAATCCCCTGTCTATACGTCAGCTAAAAAGTTAAGAGAAAAAATAAATGACACCAGAGAATTTTTAAAAAAATCAGGCATACAAAACAATTATATCGTTACATTTTTTTTAAGAAATTCTGTCGACTTTGTTTCTATCTTTTTAGCATTAATGGATATCGGGGCGAAACCTATCCCTATCAATCTGGCTTTCAGAAAGATCGAACTTGATGAGATATTTTCAAATTCAGAACCCCATGCAGTTATAGCTGAGGAAGAATTTTTACCACTTATAGTGCCGTATCTAAAACAAAAGATAGTTATTATCAGATCAAATGGTAAATTTAATCTGCACCAGTCAGTAAAAAATAAAAGTGAGCCTGCTGAGATAGATGATAGTATCGCATCTATAAATTATACATACAGAGGCTATGGATATCCCCTAGGCGCAATGGTACCACATGCACAATACCTTATGGGGGCTCAAGTTTTGGAAGATGGTGTGCAGTTACATAAAGGAGAAAACTTGCTGGTAATACTACCAATGCAACATATCTTTACTTTAATAGGTTGTATATTTTTGCCTTTACTATATCAAATTACATCAATACTTTCTTATCAAAGAAATCCATTACGTCTATTTGAATATATTCAAGAATATAAAATTAATAATATATTAGCAGTGCCTGAGCTGTATGATTTGTTTCTCAAGTTAAATAATAA
>CAYWGN010000376.1:0-3571 GCA_964457495.1 uncultured Desulfobacula sp. | reverse complement strand
CGCCAAAGATGATAAGCAGAGCGTCGCCTATAATCTCATTTATGGTTCCGTTGTATTTCAGAACCACCTCTACCATGATTTCGAAGTATAAATTGAGCATCTGAACCACCTTCTCTGGTTCGAGGCGCTCAGCAATGGCAGTAAATCCCCTCAGGTCAGTCATCATGACGGTAACCTTCCGTTTCTCGCCCCCTAATTCAAGAGCTGAGGGGTTCTCTATGAGGGAATTCATCACTTCGGTGGAGAGGTAGCGGCCGAACATTTTTTTGAGCATTGTCGTTAAATCAGCGAGCCGGGCTTCACGGTCTCTCCAGCGAGTGATGATGTAGGCAGACAGTGATAGAAACCAGAAATACATAATCAGGTATATGGGACCAAGCAAGTGGGCCCACAAGTTTGCGATCCTCCCGCCAGGGGAAAACGGGGCCGCCATCAGAGGCGCATATGGGAAAAGGTCATACTGCGAGGCGATAGTCGACCCTACCACAAGGAGCAGGGCAAAGCCAAGACCCGCTAAAACAACAGGTATCTCGAACAGGAGAAACGCCACGAAGCCTTGTCCCAAAAGCACCATAGCAGCCGGGGTGGTTAGTGGGCCAGTGCAGACAGCGGCGATTGCTTCCTCGCTCCACCATAAAAACACCGTCACATAAGCAAACGTCCTATTTTCCGGTCTGCTGTTCCGAAGCTGAAGACCTACTACGAGAAGTATGCTCCAAGCGACCCCAAAACCCCAGCCAAGTGGCAGAACCTTCTTCATAAACGCAGGGTCAAAGAACGGAACCCTCTCGGGATGGCTAATAAAATAGTGGAATAATAGGGTCGTTAATGGTCCTATCAGCACCCAAAAACAGATGATGAGCAGGCACTTATCGACTGTACTCCACTCCAACGGATTGCCGACTCGATCGATCAGCTTTTTTGAGAACGAAATTCTTTTTGGTTTTTCCATACTCACTCCTTTTCTCTACAAGCATAGGAACAGAAAACAACACGTGGTTTTATATCCAGAGAAATTCTGGTTTGCAGCCTCAGGTGCCCGGGCGAAGGCTCCAGGACCTTGATAAAAAAGTAATGTATTCAAGCAAATTGTATTTATTCTTCTTAACAATATTTTCACCACAGCTTACTGCGTACCCCAGTGTCCTGGTTAACTCATTTCCCAATATTTTGCTAAATCAGTAGAACTTATACCTAATTTTCGAACAACTCGATTTGACTATGATGGTTCTGTCATACAAAAGAAAAAGAGAAACAAGCGAGAATCATTTTAAATTTTAAGCAGAGTATCAAAAAAAAAATAAATTGTGGGGAAAAGCAAAATTAAACAATCCCAAGGCACAATTATTTTTTATACATAAAAATTACATTACTATAAGTTGTGATGTAAGACAATTATATCTTTTAAAAAAAATTCTACTATATGGAAAAATATAAAATCAAATTTTTCAAAATCCCACTCATTTTTATCGCTCAGGAGTCAAATTCGACAAATTACCGAGTGCTTCATCCACCAGTCCGGGCTTTTTAAGATTTGCCATGATACAAGATATGGTATGGATAAATTTTTAGTTTCAGATTTGAAATTCAACTGGAAAATTCAAAATCAAAAGAGCCAACACCCTATTCAACATAATTGGAGATACAGATTAAGCAAAAAACCCATCTGCGGTTAATTTTGATACATCAACTTTATTTTTATTCAGATCCAGGGAAGTCTTTTTCAGAATGCTGTGAATATTGGATAGAGTAATATTGAATTTGGGTCTGCCGGGGTATTGCCGTGGAGGGTTGGTGGGGATTGAGGAAAGGGTTAATTTTAAAGTTTCCGATCGATCACTTTTCCGACTGAATCCCATCAAGAAACATGGAAAGTACCTGATCGAAAACTTTTTGTTGTGTTTCGCTTGTAAAATTGCTAAAAGTATCTGATCGGAAACTTTTATATGGGTGATGCCTTGAAACCTTCCACAAAAATTAATAATCCCAAAGAATTAGGGCGGTATATTCTCAAAGAGCGTAAAAATCTCAAGCTGACTCAAAAAGAGATAGCTGAATTTGCTGATGTTGGTAGAAAATTTGTTCTGGAGCTTGAAAAAGGTAAAGCAACGGCTCAACTTGGGAAAGTATTTGAACTGTTGAACAGTCTTGGCCTTGAACTCCATCTCATTAAACGTGGAGATAGCTGATTTTGGAAACTTTGAATGTTTTTTTTGGACAAACCCTAGTCGGTTTTCTAAGTATTGATAACAGGAGGTTATTTTCATTTAAATATTCTAAGACATGGTTAGGTTCTTCTGATGCTTTTCAACTATCTATTTCTTTGCCGATGCAAGAAGGAATTTTTTCACATGATAAAGTAAAATCTTTTTTTTCTAATCTGTTACCGGAATCTGCTGTCAGGCAATTAATCGCGAAACGGCTTGGAATTTCAGATAAAAATGATTTTATGCTTCTCAAACGTATCGGAGGAGAGTGTGCAGGGGCAATTACACTCCTACCTAAGTCAACAATGCCTGAATCGCCAAATCAATACACGTATCGTTCTTTACCAGATGAACAATTAGCGGATCTAATAAAGCATATCCCCAGGCGCCCTTTACTTGCAGGCGAGGAAGGGATTCGCATATCACTTGCAGGAGCACAGGAAAAACTGGCACTTTTCTACAAAGATCCTGTATTCTATATCCCGATAAATGGTGCTCCAAGCAACTTTATTTTAAAATCGAGTATGTCTCATTTTCAATCTTCCATTGAAAATGAATGTTTTTGTATGATGCTTGCCAATGCTATTGATTTGAATGTTCCACCTGTTTTGATTGTTCGAAAAGAGACCCAAAAGGTCCTGTTGATCAAAAGGTATGATAGAATCTTGGATAATGGAGTGCTCAACCGTCTTCACCAGGAAGATTTTTGTCAGGCTATGGGGCTTTCCCATGAATTGAAGTATCAGGCTGATGGTGGCCCAGGGTTGAAAGCATGCTTTGATCTTGTCCGAGCGTATTCTGCAAATCCGATTAAAGATTTTCAGCAGCTGATGCAATGGGTGTTTTTTAATTACTTAATCGGGAATATGGATGCGCATGCAAAAAATTTGTCTTTTATATATCAGGCAAAACAGATCCGGCTATCACCTTTTTATGACATTATGTGTACGATTATATATGAAGATCTGTCACAAAAGCTTGCTATGAAAATAGGAGGAGAAAATAGACCGGAATGGGTTATGGAAAGGCACTGGAAAAGATTTGCAGAGGAGATAAAAATAAGCCCCTCTATTCTCCAGAAACGATTATTAGATTTTTGTCTTAAACTGGTTAACAAAATTGACAGCACCTATGCGAACTTCATCGACAGATATCAACGGAACCATCTATTGGAAAATATCATAATTGCCATAAAAAAAAGAGCAACTAGAACGCTTAACCAATTCGATTAAGGGCTCGCTCAAAAAGATTATGCCATGTGGGGAGGTTCCCTGCAATCCGCACAAAACCAGATCTAATACAATACACTCCTTTTAAAATTTAAAAATTGCCTATCCTTCAATAAAAAGATTCAGGGAATCAAT
>CAYWGN010000375.1:0-3596 GCA_964457495.1 uncultured Desulfobacula sp. | reverse complement strand
ATGAGACATGGCATATTGTAAGTTCCACTGCAAAGGTTACTGGTTTTTTGGGTGGGAAAAATAAACCGGCGCCGATAAGTGACAAAGAGGCTGAAAACATTGTTGATAAAATGCAACAGGGGAAAAATAAGCCTCAACCTAAATACTTTTTTGAACCAGGGGATGAGGTCAGAGTTATTGATGGACCATTTTCAAGTTTTGTCGGTACAGTGGAAGATGTATCACCTGATAAAGAAAAGATTAAAGTGTTGGTGAGTATTTTTGGGCGCGCAACCCCTGTAGAACTGAATTTTATACAGGTTACCAAAATATAGTATGGTTAAATAGTTAAGTTTTAGGAGTTCAAAACAATGGCAAAAAAAGTAATGACACAAATAAAGCTTCAGGTTCAAGCAGGAAAAGCCAATCCATCTCCGCCTATCGGACCTGCCTTAGGTCAGCACGGCGTTAACATTATGGATTTTTGTAAGGCTTTTAATGCAAAGACCGCTAATGACATAGGATCTATCATTCCAGTCGTCATCACCGTATACAAGGATAGATCGTTCAGCTTTATTACAAAAACACCACCAGCATCCAGGTTGTTGCTGGCTGCAGCGAAGCTTGCAAAAGGGTCAAGTGTGCCCAACCGGGATAAAGTTGGAAAGGTCACCAGGGATCAGCTTGTTGCAATTGCAGAAACCAAAAAAGAAGATTTAAATGCCTCAGATATTGATGCTGCTGTAAAGATTATTGCAGGTACAGCAAGAAGCATGGGGATAGAAGTAATTTAACTTTAAGTAGAAGAGTGATGAAAATGCCAAAGCGGAGTAAAAATCATACAGAAGCACTTAAAAAGGTCGATAGAACGGTTCAATACGATCCACTGAATGCCTTGGAACTGACGGTTTCTTCCAGTTATGTAAAGTTTGATGAAACTGTGGATGTTGCCGTGAGGTTAGGCGTTGATCCGCGGCATGCTGATCAAATGGTTCGAGGAACGGTTATATTGCCCAACGGACTTGGTAAAGAAGTAAAAGTATTAGTCTTTGCAAAAGGTGAGAAAGAAAAAGAGGCCTTGGATGCAGGGGCAGACTTTATTGCCGATGAAGAGACGATTAAAAAGATCCAAGACGGCTGGTTTGGTTTTGATAAAGCCATTGCAACTCCGGATATGATGGGGGCAGTCGGAAAGCTGGGTCGGATATTAGGACCCCGTGGCCTGATGCCCAATGCTAAAACCGGAACTGTAACTTTTGAACTTGAAAAAGCAATCAATGAAGTGAAAGCAGGTAAAATTGATTTTCGGGTTGAAAAAGCAGGTATTGTTCATGTTCCAGTTGGAAAAATATCTTTTGGTGCACAAAAATTAACTGAAAATGTTAAAGCCTTTTTAGATAAATTGGTGGCGCTAAAACCTGCAGCCAGTAAGGGAACTTACTTAAAAACAATCAGTGTATCTTCAACAATGGGTCCAGGTATAAAAGTGGATCCCCTGTTGATAAAATAGGCTAAAAAAATAGATTTTTTTAAACCTGTCATAGACAGTAGGTGTGCTTTTATTGTGAAGCACATAATCGGATTTGCCGGCCTGCCGAGATAGAAGATAATATAATTTTGTTTTGGTTTAGTTGGCACCTTCGTACAAATATAATTTATGGAAGGAGGTGTAAGAAAAATGCTGAATATTTCCCAAAAAAAAGAACAGGTTAAAAGGCTCGCAAAAGAGTTGTTAGAATCTGAAATTTCCATTTTGGTTGATTATAAAGGTCTGGATGTATTGAAAATGACCGACCTTCGTGCGCAACTCAGGAATGAAGGCATCCACATGGAAGTTGTTAAAAATACATTGCTGGATAGAGCATCCGAAGGTACAGATGCGGCCTTGATGAAAGATTTTTACAAAGGTCCCAATGCCATTGTTTTATCAAAAGATGATCCTGTCACTCCGGCAAAGATTTTGCTTAATTTTGCCAAAGACAATGATAAACTTGAGATTAAAGCAGCTGCATTATCAGGAAAGCTTCTCAATCCCGAAGAGATAAAACAGCTGGCAACACTGTTGTCCAGAGAAGAGCTTCTTGGCAAATTGGTTTACACGCTTAATGCGGTTCCAACTTCATTGGTTACTGTTCTTTCCGCTGTTCCCAGATCTTTTGTTAATGTTCTTAATGCAATTAAAGATCAAAAAGAAGCGGCATAAACATTTTTATTTATAATTTTAGAAAAATATATTCTTTACAGTTTTATTTAGGAGAAAAAAAATGGCTGATATCACAAAAAATGATGTAATTGAATTTATATCAAACATGAGCGTTCTTGAACTTTCTGAGTTGGTAAAAGAGCTTGAAGATAAATTTGGTGTAACTGCTGCTGCCCCTATGGCCTTTGCAGCCGGTGCAATGCCTGCTGGTGATGCTGTCGCTGAAGAAGAGCAGACAGAGTTTGATGTTGTTCTCGAAACATTTGGGGATAAGAAAATTAACGTTATCAAAGAAGTAAGAGCGATTACAGGACTGGGCCTTAAAGAAGCAAAAGCTCTTGTGGAAGAAGCCCCTAAATCCATTAAAGAGGGAATTTCAAAAGAAGAAGCTGAAAAAATTAAAGAACAATTAGAAGGTGCTGGTGCACAGGTTTCTGTAAAATAATTTTTGCAAAACAAGTTAACTTACAATAGTTTTAAGTTGCATAAAATTTATGCGGGGGCAGGGCAAAAGTGCCATGTCTCCGCTTTTACGGTTAGAAAAACTCACACTGGGAGATATCATGACCGGAAGTCTTTTGATAAATAAGCGTATTAGAAAAGAGTTTGGCAGCAGAAGAAAAATCATTGATATTCCTGATTTAATAGGGATGCAAAGAAGTTCTTACGATGGTTTTCTTCAAAAAGATGTTTTGCCTGAAGAAAGGGAAGAAAAGGGACTTCATGCCGTTTTTAAATCTGTTTTCCCCATCAAGGATTTTACAGATACATCATCCTTGGAGTATGTTTCATATTCCTTTGGCGAACCAAAGCATTCCATGAAAGAATGCACTTCAAGGGGAATGACTTATGATATTCCAATAAACATCAAAGTTCGGCTTGTTGTTTACGATCATGATAAGGAAAGCGCTGTTTCAACGATCCGTGACATCAAAGAACAAGAAATTTATTTTGGCACCATACCATTGATGACACGGCAGGGTACCTTTATTATTAATGGTACTGAAAGAGCGGTTGTAAGTCAGTTGCACAGATCATCCGGCGTATTTTTTGATCATGACAAAGGGAAAAAATATTCTACAGGGAAAATTATATACTCTGCCAGAATAATACCTGTCAGAGGTTCTTGGATTGATATGGAAATTGATGCCAAGGACATTGTTTATATTAGAATAGACAGGCGAAGAAAATTCCCTGTATCCATCCTTTTTAAGTCCTTTGGTTATACCAGTGAAGATATCTTGGATTTCTTCTATAATAAAGAACGTATTAATAAAAAGGATGGATCGTTTTTTAAAGAGTTTTCCCAGGAAAATTTGGCACGGCAGAGGGCCAGCTTTGATATTAAATCTCCAAGAACCGGAGAGGTTGTTGTCAAAAAAGGAAGAATTTTTACAAAACGAGCGTTAAAACA
>CAYWGN010000374.1:0-3610 GCA_964457495.1 uncultured Desulfobacula sp. | reverse complement strand
TCAAATTATAAACTTTTTTGTTCAATTGAGGCGACAACTACCCTGACACATAGGGTATCAAGCACTCAAAATTTAAGTACTATATTTTTACTATAACCCAGATACTTTTGTAAAGATTTATTCCCTTGCTTAACTGAATTTTCAGTAAGGACTCATCTCATTTATCATTGTGACCCTTGTGCCTTTTCGTGGCCAAACAAATTATTCGCGTTGTGGTTCTCCTAATGGGGACGTGCCCTGACCCTCTCTGGCTGTCAACCACCGCGAGCGGTCTGTAGAAAGCTCTACTTCCTCCTTATAAGGATACCCTCAGAATCTGCTTGCAATCATTGGCATTGATCGGCTTGATACTTCCGACCGGGCCGTTTCGTACAACCTTCTGTGCCATTTCGGCAAACCGTTCATCGCTGGTGATGTCGATCTCGGGTAGCGTCGTCGGCATCCCTAACTCTCGGAAAAAACTCTCAAGGGCATCAATGCCCCGGTTCGCCGTCCGTTCCGGCTTGTCAATGTCGTGCTCGACGTTGAAAACTCGAGTTGCAAAATGCACAAATCGGTCGATATTGTGTCGATATACATACCGTGCCCAATGGGGGGTGATAACCGAGAGCGTCGCACCATGCACTGAGTCATAGATCGCGCTCAGCTCCGCACCGATCATGTGCGAAACCCAATCAGCCTCGCGACCGCATCCGACCAAGTCATTGTGTGACAACGCGGCCGCCCACATGATCTCAGCACGAGCATGCGGATCGTCGGGTGTATCTACCAGAATGCGGCCGTTTTGAATTGCCGTCCGCAAAATAGCCTCCAATAGATGATCACTGAGATCAGTGTGGGTTGTGGCAGAAAAGTATCGTTCCATCACATGGCTCATTAGGTCTACAACACCACAGAACGTCTGAAATTCTGATAATGTATGGGTGAGTTTGGGATTGAGAATGGCAAATTGGGGTCGTAGGCAATTATCGTAGATCGTAAGTTTGTAACCGGTTTCTTTGTTTGTTACAACCGACGCGCTTGACGTCTCGCTTCCCGTGGCGGAGTGCGTGCTGACTACGCCTGTTGGAAGGGCCTCTATAATAGGAATTCTATCTTCGAATAGATCCCAGAAGTCGCCGTCGTACTTGACACCTGCAGCGATGGCCTTTGCCGTATCAATTACACTTCCGCCGCCAACTGCAAGAATGAACTCAAGTTTCTCGGCCCTGACCAGCTCGATTCCTTCCCGTACTCGATCTTCTTTTGGGTTAGGCTTTATACCCATCAGGTCAACAAACTCGACACCAGCATCGGTGAGTGACATCTTGACACGTCCAACAATTGCCTCAAGAGCCGGCTCGCCATAAGAACATAACAGGATTTTTTTGGCATACTTAGCTACCTCTGTCCCGGTCTGTAGTTCGGTGTCCTTTCCGAAAATGATCTCCGTGTTGTTCTGAAAACGAAAGCCTAGCATGATGCTCTCCTATTAATAGTTAAGTTTCTATGGTGTTTCAAATCGAGTTTCTCAGTGCATCAAAAAGTTCATCACGAACACTAAATATCCTATCATAAGGCTTAGCATTAAAAAATAAGAATATATTTTTAGTCATTACTGTCCTAAGCGGCCGCCGATTACAATTACCACAACTATCGGAGAATTTCATCCGCCAGTTCCATGGCCCGAGCAATGGCGTGGTCCATGTCGTAGTAGCGGTATTCACCGAGACGGCCGCATATCATCAATCCAGTCTCAACGTCGGCCAACTCTCGGTAGCGCTCATATAGGGTCTGATTGTTTTCGTCGGGAAATGGATACTCATAATCGTCCGGGTTCTCAGGCGAATATGGCATTTCCCAGGTCAATACGGTCCCTCGAATTTGGTTGGCATAGTCAGGGCGCATAAAATGCTTCCATTCGATTTTACGGATATGGTTTTTGTTTCTCGGGGTGTTGACAACTCCGCAAGGTAGCCGCCAGTTGACGTCCACGATATGGTTCGTCTTTCGACGCTGTCCACGATAGGCTAGCTTGCCAAGCTCATAGCCGAAGTACTCGTCAATTGGTCCGCTGAAGATCAGTCGCTTGTGATGCCCGAATTCGTGCCGATTTTTTAAGTAGTCACAGTTCAATACGACGGGAATACCTCTGAGTATTCGGTTCATCAAATGACTGTAGCCTTTCGTAGGAACCCCCTGATGCAATGCATCCGGCGTGAGATAGGGATTGTCATTGTTTCGAACATCGAATCTTTTGCACAGTTTAGCCAAAAGGGTTATCGCTGGAACGCCCCATTGCTTTTCTGTATACTCTTTGACGAAGATCTCGTAAATCACCCGGGGCATCAGGTTTAGGGCTGCTTCCTCGAAATTGCGAGGCTCGATCTTCCGTAAATCTGGGCGCCAGTTTTCCCCGCAGACGAGACGGATGTAGCTATTCGCAATGGGCCAATTTTCCAAATTCCCATCGATCGAAATCTTAACCTGATGGCGATAGGTATGAAATTTGGCAAAGCGGTTTACAAATTGCCAAATTTCTTCTGACTCTGTTCGGAACAAATGCGGCCCGTAAATATGGACATTCACACCGCTTGGATGCATAGCATCGGCCACATTTCCGCCCAAGCGGCTCCGGCGCTCAACGATGATGATATCTTTACCAGCATCGGCCAATCTCCTTGCAATCACAGCTCCGGTAAGACCGGAACCGACGATTACGTAGTCTCGTTTCATGTTATCAGTAGCCCTCTCTTCTCCTGTCCCACGGTCTGCACCTCAATTATATTTTTTGTTGTACAACAGCCTGAGCACATCCTCACCACCCTTAATTATCATGCTAAAAGTTGGCGTCCAGCAATAACTTCAGCAATCAATTGTAGGCTAGTTTGGGTGCGACATATATTATTTCCAATGCCTTCTCTGTATCCTTAGCGCTACAAAACACGTTGATTAATTGCTACCTACGACAAAATTGATCCAATCTCTCGCTAGACTCTTTTGCAATTAGGAATACTTGTGACAGCAAATAACTATGTAGGTGATGCATATGCTGGCTGAGTTGATATGCTGCCATATATATAGTCACCTCTAATTACTTGCTTTGCATGGTGTTGCGCAAAAGCCCCTCGAAAGGTAGCTGGTAATGAAAGTTTTATCCAGAGGTGTATTATTAGTTGCTAATCTAATTTTTATAGGTTCCTCTATAGCAATCCTCGGTAGTAGGGTACATCAAAAACCCTTCGAGCGTGTTGTGGTTTTTGGCATTCTGAATAACTCGCATTGTTTCATCCAGTGCGGTGGCCGTCAATTCTATGATTTCGTCATTCATCGGGTAGGAAGGAAGAAAGAGCCCATCTGTATAGATTCCATTTCGGATAAGTTCTTGTACAAATAATTTCCTAATTCCTAACTCGCTGATTCGGCCGGCGCAGCCAAACGTCACCTCCATACGAGCGGGATGTCCCGTGAGTGTCAATGGTATATCATGCGTAGCCTTAAGAATATTAAAATGTCTGCGTAGTTCAGTGCCGATTCTTGCTACGTGCTCATGCACTGGTTCCCGCTTATAGATACTCCCTATGTGTCAGGGTAGTTGTCGCCTCAATTGAACAAAAAAGTTTATAATTTG
>CAYWGN010000373.1:0-3629 GCA_964457495.1 uncultured Desulfobacula sp. | reverse complement strand
AGCTGTTGTATTAAATATCCTCAAGAATCAAAAAGCCCGCTGGATTTCTGATGGAAGGGGCTTGGCAAAGCTCCGCTCTTTCGTTTACATCCTTGCGAGTAGAGACAACAAGGAGAGAAAAGGAACAATTGTGTTATATATAGGGGTTATAATAAAATCAATAGATGAAAATACATAGGCCTTGAAAATTTTTTAATGTTAACTATTGCTTTGAAAAATAAATATTTGTACCCTTTCGGAACGGGTAAAGATTGAGACATTTTATATCAGGGGAGAATATGGATTCAGACAGAGATAAAACCATTAAAACATATGCAGATCATGTGTATCCCGGGAAAGTTGAATTTTATCAGAAATACGATATCGTTCTTGTTCCTGAAAAGCGGGGCGGCTGTAAAATAAGTGATGCCAATGGGAAAACATTTTATAACTGCCATTGTAATGGCGGGGTTTTTAACCTGGGCCACAGGAACAAGGCGGTTATCAAAGCAGTAACCCAGGCAATGGAAACCTATGATATCGGTAATCATCATTTGATCAGCAAACCCAAGGCAATGCTGGGTAAAATGATTGCCCAAACCCTGCCTGAAGGATTAAACCAGGTTGTTTACGGGGTCAGCGGCGGTGAAGCCATTGATCTTGCCATCAAGCTTGCCCGGGGGGTAACAGGCAGAGAAGAAATTATTTCAGCCAAAGGTGGGTATCACGGCCATACGGGATTTGCCCTTGCAACGGGAGACGAAAAATTCAAGGAAAAATTCAAGCCTGTTCCGGCAGGGTTTAAGCAGGTCATGTTTAACGATATGGATGAAATGGAAAAAGCCGTTGGTTCCAATACTGCTGCAGTGATCCTGGAAACCATTCCGGCTACAATGGGGATGGTGACGCCTTTTGAACATTATTTTAAAAGGGTTAAAGAGATCTGTGAGAAAAACGCAAGCCTTCTTATTTTGGATGAGGTTCAGACAGGCTTTGGAAGAACAGGCAAATTCTGGGGGTTTGAAAATTATGATGTAAAGCCTGATATGATTGTAATGGGCAAGGGGATGAGCGGGGGGATATATCCGGTGAGTGCCACGGTTTACGATGAAAAATATAAAGATTTTTTTAAGGAAAATCCATTTATTCATATTTCAACCTATGGGGGCAGTGAAATAGGCTGTTTTGCCGCAATGAAAGTGATTGAAATATCCCGGGAAAAGCCGTTCCTGGATCATGTGGTGTCCCTGGGTGAATTTTTCAGGCAGCAGCTTGAAGCGCTTGGTGTGAGATATCCGGGTCTGGGTTTGAAAATCCGGGGCAAAGGCCTGATGATGGGGCTTGAGTTTAAAGATGAGATCACGGCATTGTTTTTAATCAAGCTTTTTTTTGACAATGGCATTTATGTTGTGTATTCCGGCAATGATCCAAAAGTCATTCAATTTCTGCCCGTACTGAATATTTCAGAGGCAGAGGCAGAAAATATGTTAACAATAATGGAAACATCTTTTAAAGCAATGTCAGGAGAATAGGTTTTGGAGGCACAATGGATATTGATATTGAATTATTAAACCGGTTTGAACAGGAACTGATTCCCCATGATTTGTCCCGGTCTTCTATCCCGGCTGAAATCATAGGATTTGGTGAAATCTCCGCTATTTTCCAGATAGGGTATGAACAGAGCACCATCTATAAACGAATACCGATTTTTCCTGACCTTAAAACTGCAGAAGCGTATAAACGCATGTATTTTAAATATTGCACTCTTTTAAGACAGGCCGGGATCAACCTGCCTGAAGATGATGCAGTTATTGTCCAGATTCCCGGGCATCCAGTGGCCATCTATTTTGCCCAGCAGCGTTTTGAGGAACAATTCTTTTGCCATAAATTGATTAATACCCTTAGTGAAGCGGATCGAACTAAAATGCTGGGGCAGATTATGTCGGCTTTGACCCGCATCTGGAACTTTAATAAGCAGCAGATGCCACAGTTTGAAATAGCAATTGATTGTCAGCTGTCCAACTGGGTATGGATGGAGAAGGAGGGAAAAAGAAAACTGTTTCTGGTGGATACCTCTACCCCGTTTGTCCGGAAAAATGGAATAGAACAACTGGATGTTGAATTATTGCTGCAAAGCGTTCCAGTGTATATCCGGTGGTTGGTGCGCAGGCTTGATCTGGATGATGTTATCGGCCGGTATTATGATCATAAAAAAGTTGTAATAGATCTTGTTGCTAATCTTAATAAGGAGCAGCGGCCGGATTTGATTCCCTGGTTTTTAGAAATTGTTAATAAATATCTGGAGCAGGCGCTGTCTCAAAAAGAGATTGATAAGTATTATAAGGAAGATAAAATGATCTGGACCCTGTTTTCAGCTCTGCGAAAAACAGAGCGGTTTATTACGGTCCATCTGTTGAGAAAAAGATATGAATTTATCCTGCCCGGCGCAATTAAAAGATAAGGAGTGATTCAAAGATAAGGTGCCATTAAACGATAAAGTTTTGGGAGGGTAGAAAGAACCTGATGTGTGATACATTTGTGGCAGTTTCAAGCGCGACGGAAGACGGGTCTGTGATATTTGGCAAGAATTCAGACCGAGAACCAAATGAAGCCCAGGCGCTTGAATATTATCCTCCGTTGAAATTTTCCAAACCGCATCAACTGGATTGTACCTATTTAACTATTCCCCAGGTGTCTGAAACCCATGGTGTTCTGCTGTGCCGGCCCTTCTGGATGTGGGGGGCTGAGATGGGTGCCAATGAAAAAGGTCTTGTGATCGGCAATGAAGCCGTGTTTACAAAAATGCCTATAAAAAAAACCCATACCCTGACGGGAATGGATCTGTTACGTCTGGCCCTTGAAAGGGCCTCAACGGCCCAGCAGGGCATACAAGTGATTACAGGGCTTTTAGCAGACTGGGGGCAGGGGGGTGTCTGCGGTTATGAAGATAAAAATCTGTTTTATCACAACTCTTATATCCTGGCGGATAAAGAAGAAGCCTGGGTATTGGAAACAAGCGGACCCTTATGGGCGGCCTTAAAAATTAAGGATGTATATTCCATAAGCAATGGATTGACTATTAAAGAGGAGTTTCACAAAAGTCATCCCAATCTGATTGACAATGCCAGGCAAAAGGGATGGTTAAAAAAAGGGCAAACCTTTAATTTTAGCAAATGCTATTCTGACTGGCTGTTTACCACTTTTTCCGCTTCCAGATGTCGTAGAACTAGTTCATATGATTTGCTGGAAACTCAAATGGGGAAAATGGATCTTTTTTCTGCTTTTAAAATTTTAAGAAATCATAAGCAAAAAAGCTATGATCCTGGGTCTCATTTTTTAATGGATTCGGTTTGTGCCCATGCCGGTAATGGCTTAACAAGAAATTCAGGCACAACAGGATCTCTTGTTGCCCATCTTGCAAAGGACAGCAATACTTTCTGGGCCACGGGCACGGCCGGGCCCTGTACCGGGATTTTTAAGCCTGTGTGGCTGGAAAAAGAAGTCCTGCCGGATTCAGGAGGGGTTCCCGGGGCAGGTTATAATCCTGAAACCCTCTGGTGGCAGCATGAAAAACTGCATCGCCACGTTTTAAATGACTATTCAAAGATGTCACTCTATCGGGAAGAAAGGGATCAAATGGAAATGGCTTT
>CAYWGN010000372.1:0-3693 GCA_964457495.1 uncultured Desulfobacula sp. | reverse complement strand
TTTCTTAAAGTAGCAGGTATTGCTGCCATCGGATTGGGTGCTGCTCCGGCAATGAACTTTGCTGCATCTGATTCTCATGGTACAGCCCTTGCGGTGAAAAGCAAAAATGAAGCCGTGCTTTCCGCCCACCGATGGGGCATGGTGATTGATACCAACAAGATTACAGATGAAGTTGTTGAAAATATTGTCGCGGCTTGTCACAAAGCCCATAATGTACCCGACTTTAATCATGAAGTGGATGAGGAAAAATTTCCCAATACAAGACCTGTAAATCACAAACAGGAAGTCAAATGGATATGGGAAGAAGAATTCCATAATTCCTTTCCTGACAAGGAAGATGAATTCCTTGCAGAAAAATTCCATAATCTTCCATTTCTTGTGACCTGCAACCATTGCAAAAACGCTCCCTGTGTTAAGGCATGCCCCACACAGGCGACATTCAAAAGGGAAGACGGCATTGTCCTGATGGACTTCCACCGTTGTATCGGATGCCGTTTCTGTATGGCAGCCTGTCCCTACGGATCAAGAAGTTTTAATTTCAGGGATCCAAGACCGTTTATCGAAGAGACGAATCCAAACTTCCCCACCCGTACCAAAGGGGTTGTGGAAAAATGCAATCTTTGCGCGGAACGACTGGCAAAAGGTGAACAGCCTCATTGTGTGGAAGCATCTGAAGGTGCCATTGTGGTAGGCGACCTGGAAGATCCCGAATCTGAAGTTCGGGTACTTTTGAATGAAAATTATACAATCAGACGTAAACAGTCTCTGGGTACCGAGCCTTCTGTTTACTATGTCATGTAAAAGGAGCGAGTATGCTTGAAATAGCTATCAAAGGAAGCAAAAATTATTGGTTATGGATAGTCTTTCTGCTCGCTGTAATGGGAGCAGGAGCGGTCGTTTATATTGACCAGTTCATGAACGGCCTTATGATCACAAACATGAGCCGGGATGTGTCATTTGGCTTTTATATTGCAAACTTTACATTTCTTGTGGGTGTTGCCGCAGGAGGTGTCATGGTTGTCATCCCCTATTATCTCCATGATTATGAAAAATTTCACAGGATTACCATTCTAGGAGAATTTTTAGCAGTTGCAGCTATTGTTATGTGTCTTCTTTTTGTTCTTGTGGATATAGGTCAGCCAACAAGGCTTTTAAATATCTGGCTTTATCCATCCCTTAAATCAGTACTGTTCTGGGATACCTTAGTTCTTAACGGATATTTGGGTCTGAACATTATTATCGGATGGAAAGTGCTGGAAGCAGAAAGAAATCAGGTTGAACCGCCTTTGTGGACAAAACCCCTGATCTATCTTTCCATCCCATTTGCCATTGGCATCCATACGGTCACAGCATATCTTTACTGCGGCCTTCCCGGGCGCGGTTACTGGCTGACTGCCATTCTGGCACCCCGGTTCCTGGCATCGGCCTTTGCAGCAGGACCTGCCTTTTTGATAATTCTATGCTATATCATCAAAAAATTCACCAAATTTGATCCGGGATGGGAGGCCATGCAGACATTGTCAAAAATTGTCTGCTGGGCCATTATTGCCAATCTGTTCTTCTTTTTGTGTGAAGTCTTTGTTGTCTACTATTCCAATATTCCGAGCCATAAGGCACACATACAGTATCTTTTGTTCGGATATCATGGGTACAATGCACTTGTCCCCTGGATGTGGACCAGTTTGACACTCATGGGAACAGGCGCTATTTTCCTTTTGATTCCACAATTGAGAAACAATAGGACTTTGTTACCGGTCACCTGTGCCATGATCGTTTTCGGAGCATGGATAGACAAAGGCCTGGGTATGATCTCAGGCGGATTTATACCCTCTCCTCTGCATCATGTAACAGAGTATACCCCAACAAGACCGGAAGTCATGATTACACTGGCAATTTATGCCACAGGTTTCCTGGTTTTAACCATTCTTTACAAGCTTGCCACACAGGTTAAAGAAGAGGTCCACGGATAGTTTGACTCTTGGTGACAGATTTAAACCTGTCACCTTATTTTTGATCTTTATTCCGGGGAGTTTCTTTGATGGAACTCCCCTGTTTTATTCCTAGGAATGATTCATTTTTGGAACAAAAAAAAAATAACTTCCTGGCTGCATTGTATGAGGAAAACTTTAAAACTGCTGAGCAGATCTACATTGATATTCTCAAATACGCAGAGAGCCAATCAGAATTCAGTGAAAACACCCAAAAACTTTTAAATCAGGTACAGACCATTTTTAAACGTTTCAAGCCTTCTCTAATAAAGCACTGCACGCCAATGATCAAGGAATACAACAACCGCCTTAAAAACCTGATTTCAGATGTTGCAAAACTTTCCTGTACCAATATCCTCCATATAAATTTTCTGACCTGGGAAACAAAACTTGGCTTAGGCTCCAACCAGAAAGACCTTTTGTATAAAACCGCCATGAATTTTCAATTGACATCGGGATGCAGCAACTATTGCAGGCGATGCAATGAATGGGCATTACCCGGGGCAAGATCGCACTTTTCCTATAAAGCCATACTTAAAATTCTTAAGCACATGGCAGATCAAGGCAATGACGAAATTTCTCTTTATGGTGCGTCAGATCCACTTGACTGGGGGCAGGATGAAAAAACCATTTCTGACATCATAGACTATCTGGACACATTACCACTTGGATACAGCCTGTTAACAAAGGTTCCAAAAGGAAAGGAGGCCTTATTAAAAACCCTCTTAAAAAAACATTCTAACCTTTCCGTCAGCATCACTTCAAAAAACAAAGCCCGTATAAAAAAAATTGAGCATGAGTTTGGGAACCCTATCAGCACACAGCATGATCTGGACGAGTTGCTGATCCCGGCAGGCCTGGATGAAGACTTTGTCAGCATAAAACCATCCATCACAGACGGATATGGTGTAGAAATCACCCCAGATGGCGCATTTATAATTATTCCAACTTTTACCAGTGCATTATACCCTTTTGGACACAAAAAAATCCAGATTACATCTGAAACAAACTTTTTCCCAATTAAAAAGACTGGTAGAGAAGCCCTGCTTGTGGATTATTTCAAACCCCTTGAGGGGTATGACGTAAATAAAACACAAAACTTTTTGAATAACCTGCTTGATGTACAGATCGAGTCTATCATCCTTGACAATGGTACAGAAGAATTGACTCCACCCGGAATGAGAAGCCTTAAAGAGTATCTTTCAATATTTGAAGAAAAAGCTCGTCTTCAAAGAAAAAAAATAACGTCCTCTGTAATGAGACGATTAAAAAAACAATTTCTTTCAAATATCTCTTTTAAAAACCTGTCACCAAAAACCAGAATTTTATATTTAAAAAAGATTTCCCGTCATCTGAATTTGTGTAAAAAAGAAAATTGCCTGCGTTCAAAGCTTTATGCTGCCTCTTTTTTTCTTGAGTCCATCTTTATCTATTCACAAAAAAATGCAACCAACATAAAAATAATGCGATTCCTGTTAAAAGACGAAATAGAACATATCTTAAATACTGTTACAAACCCTGTTAAGCCAATCGTACATAGGCCCCCGGAAGCGCTTTTAACTGACACTGATATTGATTCTTTTGATATTTTCAGGTGGTATGTTTTCTGTCTGCTCAATAAATCTAATGATAGTGCTATTCTTGAATTTATTAAAACCTATCCTTCCACATACGACCCTTCTGCCGACATCTTTGTTCAATATTC
>CAYWGN010000371.1:0-3709 GCA_964457495.1 uncultured Desulfobacula sp. | reverse complement strand
TTACCAGTGTTTCAGGACCATTGTTTTTTTTAACCTTAGTCTTTTTTTACATACTGTTCCATTAACATTTCAACTTATGGTCAATTCATTTTTCACACCTTCCTGTTTAAATTTATTATTTATTATACCATAACCCAACTCAGGGCTAAACGGTAAAACTTTAAACTTTAGCCTTTTTAACATATTGTTCCATTAACATTTCCATAACACTTCCTATGGTCAATTCATTGATTACACATTCCTGTTTAAATTCATTTTTTATTTTCCGGTCAACAAAGATACAAGTACCGACCAGATCTTTTTTCCTACATTTGTCTACTTTACTGTTATCCATTTTAAACCTCCTTATATTTTAACTTCTAATTCACAAAAATTAAACGCCTTATTTTTAGAGGCTCTTGCAGAACCATTTTTTCTGCAAGGAGCAGTACAACAAATTGCATGAACATAATTTCTAATCCACAATATACATACTAAAACTTGAAAATACATTTTGTCTGCAAGAGCCTCTATATATATTTATATATTTTTTTATAATGTGTAAAAATGCTTGTAGAATACTGTGAATAAAGGATGTTTGATTTAAAATAAAAAGGCAGAAAAAACTTCGTTTACACAATCAGATTGATGACCTTATCAGCCAACTGGAAGCAGCAAGAAAAGAAGCAATGGAATTTCTTGGTAGTGTGACACCATGAAAAAAATAATACTTTTTTTATTCCGCCTCGGGTCCGGTGCCTGGGGTAATTTTTTTGCTCCTGACATTACATAGAATATTTTTTCCAGGGGTATAATGTTGTCTATTTGATGTCAAGGCCTCACCAGAGAAACATGACACTGCCTATGATGAGAAAATTATTCTGTATAACCAAAACCTTTGCCAAAAGCGTTCTTCCATATTCAAGTGAATATAAAAAAGGTCATTTCCCCGAATCTCCAGATCCGGATTTTACATTCCTGTGTATCTCCAATAAAGGTTATTTTGGCAAATCCTTCCTGATTCAATTATATTTTCAGGTAATTTGAATTTCAAAAATATCTTTACAAGTCCTTTAAAATAAAGTTACTAACTTTTAGTTCTGTTTTAAAAACTGGTCGGATATCTGGCAGGATATTGGAGGATTACAATGTTCTCAACAATTTTTATGCTTATCTTTGTCGGCATTATTTTTTTTATATCAAATTTTTTTATAAAAGATCACTGGAAATATTATATTCCTGTGACGATGGTTCTTTTATCAATTTGGCTAAAGATACTTGAACAAGACTGGGATTCAGACCGATACCTGATGAAAGTTGCGAAAACAGAACCAGGTGCGGCGGCTGGATGGATAAGCATAATTTCAGTAACTTATGGGATCGCATGTGTATTTTTTGGATTTTGGATACCATTAGTTATATGTATTTTTGTTTTTATTGTTAGCGCTTCAATGAAATTTTCACATCCATATTAGACCTTATCTAAAACAGAAATAATAGGTTGTTTGGTTGGCTTATCAGATTCTAAAAAATTATACCAAGGAGTATGGATCAAAATATGATTTTCGGTGCAAATAAAAAAAAGAAGAGGATTGAGAAGCAATTAATTTCCTACCCAAATTTGATCACGATCACTTCAACCTGCATCAGAATAAGCATGGAACTTTATGTCAATAGCTTGAGAGAGGAAATTCAACAGGCAGGGGAAAATTGCGGCATTGAATGGAGCGATGACAAACTATCTGAAGTCACATCTATTTTGTTTAATATCTGCAATTTTACAGTTCCTTCACTTATACACCAATCTTTCAAAGACAAAAAAAATGCGAACCTGTATGTTAATGGATGGATGCAATTAGAAACAGATAAAAATTCCACAGAGACATATGAATATTTTCAGAATATCTTAAACGAATATAAAATAAATATTATGGGGTTATTCCCAGTAGTTGTTGGCATGGAGAATAACCAACATATAGAAATATTAATGAAAGACCCAAATATTTCAGCGATATCAGCCAGAGCTGTTAGTTTTACAAACGATTTAGTCCTTGCTTTTTGCACTAAGAATCCAGTTTTGGAAGGATTTACTGGAGACTACGCCGTTCAAATGGCCCTAAATTAGAAGAATCAAAAAGGCTGTTTGCTTTTTAACTAAATACTAAGGAGAAACACCATGAAATCTGAGAATAGTTGCCCATTTTGCCAATTAAAAATAATAAATATCGTTGAATCAAAACCACCTAACATGGCTGGCAAACAAGTACAGTGCGAAAACTGTGGAGCAAGAGGACCAATTTATGAAGATGACGAAAAGGCCATCGAAGGCTGGGAACTTGGTATCTCTAATCTTGGTGAAAGACTAAGAACAGATCTATAGTGTTTAATAACGTATATCAAGTCGTTGCCTCAGACCGCTTGTGGGGTGGCTCGGCCTTTCCCCAAACCCCTCGACTACGCTCGGCAGCCCCTTAATTCAAACGTTCAACTATATTTCCTGCTAAGTTGAATAAAATCCATTCTCCCTAATTCAAGTTACTAATATATAAAAACCCCGGCAGCCATGTATCTAAGGTAACTTCATTGGATAGAATCAATCATCACCCATTTCACGTTCAATGATTTGCACGATTTCATCTACATCATCAGCAAAAACGTCTGAAAGCCAGACCTTCTGAGGATAAATCATTACATTAGAGCCCTTAGCGCAAAGCCCCATACATCCTGAAGTAGAAATTCTGACCTTTCCTTTCCAACCTTTTTCGTTAACTTTGTCCTTTAATTTTGATTTAATAAGTTTGCTGTTATTGTCTGCACACGATTTTCTTATTCCAGCACGATCATTGGTACAAACAAAAACATGAGATACATAGGGTGATTCTTTTCGTTTTAGCATTATTAAACTCCTTATTTGTTTTTTATTTGGTATCAATTTAAAACTTTTTTATCAAAGCAAAAGTTATTAAATATCAATTGATACTAGAAATTCTGCAAAAAAAACTTTAGGAATACCTCCCAATTGTTAAATACACTATCCACCTTAATCCACCTTTCTTATTTAATTTTTCCCTTCATTCATTCTGTATTTTTAAAAAATATGAAAAAATAATTTTTTATGAAAAATAGTTCGTTTAGTATATCTGCGAGTGGGAGTATAATGTAATTAAATCATGACAGAAAAATTAAATAAAACCTAAAAAGAAAGGAAATTACAATGGAAACTAAAACAAAAAGCGAACAACTAACTGCAAATGACATTGTGGACGAATTAGATTTTGAATTAGATGATCTCGAAGACCAAAAGATGGAACTGACTTGGATGAAGGAATCAATGGAAGAAAAGGATTTAGAACAATCTGAAGGATATTATCTTTTTGAAGTCGAAGAGTTAATTCAAGAATGTGAAAATAGAATAGATGAATACGAAGAATGTAAAAAATGTATCATCGAATCTAATTATTCAGAAAAATTTGATATTTTGAAGGCCACAAGAACATCAAGTCCATATGATTCTATTGTGGTCCGTGCAATGAAATTTATTAGTCATTTAACTGCTACTGAGATAACAGGCTCTGAGACTTTTTTACATATGAAACATGGTGATGATAGATGGATTGGATTGGTACATGGTGTGCATGATTTAGAATTTGATGTAAATTTAGATATGTACTTAGATACACGACATATGTTTGTTTTTGAAACAGAAGGTGCATTAGTAGAAACTGCATCT
>CAYWGN010000370.1:0-3729 GCA_964457495.1 uncultured Desulfobacula sp. | reverse complement strand
CGAATCTATAACAGATTCGTTCGAGCGATTGCTTACACGACAATACCCTGGGATATCATCTTAATTATTTAAAGGACCCGATTATTTAAAGGACCACTGATCGGCTCTAAACGGATAAGCATACCCATAGTATGTGTTATCAATGGTAAACTGAGGAACATTGACCAACTGATTGGATACGGCATTGGGAAGAGGAACTTTTCCCAGTGTGCCGATAATGACGAGGTTTTCAAGATTGAGCTTAACCATCTCTCGTCCCAACTCCAGATATCGTTCACTTCCCGGAGCAACCGTCTTCCATTCTGCTGCAATATCTCGCAAACGTTGTGCCCAGACAGGTGGTTTTTCACCTTCTGTTCCATTGCTGTTCCACCAGGCCATCCAGGGAACGCCTAACAAGGGTGCCAGTGTGTTGTATGGAGGGGTAAAATAAACCGGATTACTGATCAGGCTGACTTCATAGGGCACAAACCATTCCATACTAATATCACCGGTATTAGAAGCATCCTTCTCACGTGATAATTGAGTCGTAATCTCTTTGGTTAATACGTTGACACCCACGTTTTTCCAATATTCCGCAACCAGTGTTGGAAATTCAGATGACATTGCATATTGGAGTGTGTATTCCCAAAGAACAGTCAGGGGTTTGCCATCAAATCGCAAGCGCATGCCATCGCTGCCTTTTTTTAATCCCATTTCATCTAACAGCTGATTGGCTTTTTCTGTGTTAAACTGGATCATATAATTTCGATCCGCATCCGTTACAAATGGAACGTTTTCAGGAACTGCCTGCTGGGGTTTTGCAATACCCAGAAAAAGGACTTCATTTAATTCATCTCGATTGATTGCCAGAGACATTGCATTGCGAAAACGGACATCCGCATAAATTTTTCTAAGCTGCAAATCTTTATGGGTTTGATTGAAAACAATTGATGGTCCTGCCATACCCGGAGGCATATTGATCGTATAGTCACCTTTTGCTTCATTTTCCTTTAAAACAGGAAAATCATTCAAGCCCATATTTTGAGACTTATGATCAATATTTCCATTCATGATTTCAAGCGGCCAGAGATTCTTATTCAAAAACCGTTCATGATGATACGTAATATAGGGAAGTTGATTACCAGCTGTATCCACTTTAAAATAATAGGGATTTGCGATAAATGTTCGTTTCTGAGAATCAGGAACGGTATCCATGATATGACTTTCCAGAGTTGGAACCTGCAATCCGTATTTGGTCGCAGTAACCGCATCCTTCCATTTATTGAAGAACACACCAAAATAGGCAGTCCAATTGTCAAACCCTGCTTCTTTAGCCAGCTTATCAGCATCGGGATTGTAACTAATATGATATTTCTTCAGAAAATGTTTAACAGCATAGGGTGAAAAATAGGAACCACTTGCACCTAAGTTATACAAAAAACCCGGGTATGGTTTAGGAAATATAAATTTAAAGGTTGTTTGGTTGATTTTTTCAATTTTAACTGCCTCTCCACCAATTTTCCACCGCCCGGGGACAGCTTTGTGAATCGCTTTATTCAGGATAATATCATTGATATAAAAAACGACGTCATCTGCTGTAAAGGGCTCCCCATCCGACCATTTATGGCCTTCACGTAAATGGAAGGTAATCTCGGTATAATCTTTGTTCCATTTCCAGGATTTTGCCACGTTGGGTACAATCGTGCTCATATCATCACTGATACGCACCAGGCTAACCTGACGCCATGACATTCCTTCGGATGTACTTGATTCTAAGGCCAGGGATACTCCTCTAAGCTTTCCGCCATATTTACCGATCTTTTCATATGGCAACAAAACCAGCGCATCTTCTGGTAACCGCTCACTCACCTCTGGTAAATTTTTAGCTGCGACCTGTTTGGCAAAAATTGGATTTTCTGAAAAAACCAGTTTTTTTCCAATCTGTTTTTCATAATCTTTCAAATCAAGCTGTTGTGGGAATTCGGTTTTGATCCCTTGAGAGTTTGACACTGTCGAAGCATTGGTTGCCCAGGCAGCGGATGATATCATTAAAAAAATGAGTGAAAATAAAATAAAAAAATTCTTGTACTTCATACAACCTCCAATATACGTTTTAAGGACGATTCGTGCTCGAAAAACCTGTGGGTCATCATAACCTTACAATGACCAAAATCGAGCATGTTATAGAGAAATAGACAATAAGAAGCGTGGTATAAATCAACCCTGTTGGTGAAAGACCTGATATTTCTAATCAAACCAGTTTGATTAGAAATCAGTCCCAACACTGATAGAGGTGAGACTTGGTATTGATTAAACTTGGAAAAGCTTTTGCTGACTTTATTCCAATTGCTGCAACACTATTGATCTACACTCTAATATGCTTCTTGTCAATAGAAGTACAAAAGTTGTAATATCCGCTTCTGTGCTTTTCACAAATATTGCTGAAGATGACGGCAAATGCCTTTCATAAAATGGAAAGATGGGAAAAAACTAACACCGGTTGGGGGTTTTGATAGGGTGAAGCCTGTCGTTACTCAGGATTATCATCCCCCAAAACTAATTCCTCAGTAAAATTCACGGAATCCCCGTCAAGAAAAATTCTTACCAAATAAATCTGCAATTGCCGAGTACCCCAGTTTTTATAAAACAAAAACATATTATCGTCATTGTCATGGTTACAAGATGATAACGAGCCCACCATATACTGGGTAAAAGAGTGATTAAAATAAAGATCGGTGGTCTCTCTCAGGTCCAATTGGTGGGTGTGCCCGCAGAAAACATGGCCTATTTTATGTTCCCTGATAAAATCAGTTAAAGACAAGGAATTTTGAAGCGGTATATCATCTGTGGCCAGAACCGAGTGGTGAATCAGCATCAGGGACATATCATATTTCATCCGAGTGATCTTCTTTGAGATCTTCCTTAAAAGTTCTTCCTCAACAAACCCTTCATCAATGGAAAGCTGATTTGAATCAATGCAAATAATCAGCAAAGTCACTCCCTTGATGGTAAAGGTCGTGATATAGTTAAGATCAGTAAAGTTATCTTTTATTTTGGTAATTTCCCGTTTTAAAAAAAGGTTTTTCTTGGTGGTAAGCTCCGGCCTTAAAGGAGAAATAATCTCATTTTTGTATATGTATTTCCTGAAATATTCATGTGAGCGCATATTTCGTTTATCATGGTTGCCGATAATAGAAATCACATTATCACAGGTAATACCTTTTAAGAATTGTCCTGCTTCCTGGTATTCGCTTTCCAGCCCATCGGAGGTGCTGTCACCTGTATTGACTACGATATCGGCATTATATGAATTGAGTTTCTCCAACAATACTTCATCATTGCCCTCCCAGTGTCGCGGCCCAAAATGCAAATCAGATATGTGTAAAATATTCATTCCAGCTTTCCTTTGTTAAGCAGAGAACTTCTTTACCATAAAACTATTATGGTAGAAAAACCAAATTTTTGCCCATGTGTCTTTATTAATTGACATGCTTTTGCTCTTAGTAATACAGTTATCCTCTGGTGTAAAGTTAATTATCGACCAACTGGATATTTTCCATAAGGCGAACTCAGAACAATAATATGGCAGGCGTGAGTTATGGCTGCATTGGGTCAAGATTAAATAGTTATATGAATACTGAATCCCACGGAGAATGCCGGGGTGTGGGTTGCAGGGAATCGTTGATGGGACTTTGATAATTTTGGCTGCTGTAAGGTTCAATTCTTTTTGCCTGGTATTCACCTTTA
>CAYWGN010000369.1:0-3761 GCA_964457495.1 uncultured Desulfobacula sp. | reverse complement strand
ACATCAAGGGCTGAATACAGGTTGCTGCTAAGGGAAGATAATGCTGATTTAAGATTGTCCAGGATAGGAAATGCCCTGGGGCTTGTGGATGATGATACCTTAAATTTCTGCAAAAAAATCCAGGCCCAGACGCAAAAAGAAATCCAACGCTTTAAAAAAACTATAATAAAGCCCACCCAGAAGGTTAATGATTTTTTGCTTTCCAAAGGAACAAATCCAATAACAAACGGGGTAAAACTTGAGCAGCTCTTAAGGAGAGCTGAGCTTGATTATACTTCACTCAAAGAAATCTGCCCGCAACCTTTACCTGTTCTGGAAAGGGCTGAGTACCAGGTTGAGATCCAGATAAAATACCAGGGATATATTCTGCGGCAGCTCAATGAAATAAAAAAATATAAGGACCTGGAAAAAATAAATATCCCGGAAAATTTTAATTATTCCCAGACCCATGGCCTTTCAAACGAATTAAAGGAAAAACTGAATCACGTCTTGCCGAAATCACTGGGGCAGGCCTCTAGAATTGACGGGATGACACCAGCGGCCATCTCAGTATTAATGGTTGCAATTGCCGCATTTACAACAAAAAACAAAGCTTGACTTGACTTGATTAAACCTTAATATTTATGGAGTCAGGCCTGGGTTATTGATGGGGTCTTCAAATCAAGCCTAACCCTGTTTATAATTAGTGCCTGACCGAAAACACTAATTAAATCATACAAGGATTGACACATATGGCTGAAGATTATTACAAAATTCTAGGGGTTGAAAAAACAGCAGATACGTCTGTAATCAAGAAAGCATATCGAAAACTTGCCTTAAAATACCATCCCGACAAAACAGAAGGGGATAAACCCCTGGAAGAAAAATTTAAAAAAATCAGCGAGGCCTATGCTGTTTTGAGTGATCCTGAAAAAAGAAACCAATATGACACCTATGGATCAGCCGATTTTCAGCAACGATTCTCCCAGGAAGATATTTTCAGAAATTTTGATTTGGGTGATATTTTCAAGGAATTCGGGTTTGGCGGCTCCCAGGGCAGGGGCGGACAACGAGGCGGCTTTTCCGGCAGGGGCGGCAATTCGTTTTTCAATAATATGGGAGGTGGTGGTTTTAGCCAACAAAAACAAGCGCCCATGAAAGGAAAAGACATTGAATATGAACTGCCTTTAACCCTCCATGAAATAATCAATGGTACCAAAAAAACCATTACCATCAATCAGGGCGGCAATGCAAAGGCCATAGAAGTAACAATTCCCAAAGGACTCACCCAGGGTAAAAAAATCCGGCTTGCTGGAAAAGGGGGTATGAGCCCCAACGGAGGCCCTCCAGGCAATCTCTATATTAAATCTATTCCCATCCCGTCAAAGGAATATACCATTGAAGGCAATGATGTTTTGCTCTCAAAACAAATTTTACTCTCCCAGGCTTTGCTCGGGGATACCATAGAAGTTTTGACACCGGACGGAATGACCATCAATCTGAAGGTTCCTGCCGGAACAAATCCCAGGGCAAAGATGCGGATACCCGGACACGGAATTCCCCAAATAAAAGGAAATGGTTGCGGAGATCTCTTTGTTGTGATTAATATACCCATGCCCAAAAAACTGACAAAAGAGCAGAAAGAACTTATTCAACAACTGGAAAAAACAGGGCTATAAATCATATCATGATTGAATGCATCACATTATTACATCCCAGGTCCATTAAAATTTGCAGTTTGATTGACAAACGTGAGCAACGTGAGGTAGAAATTGATGTTGATTATTCATGTTTCTCATTTAAAAAAGGATTTATTGTCGGATTTGGACTGGACTATAATGAAAAATACAGGAATCTTCCAGCCATCTAAGACATGAAACTATAGGGATAAGGAGACTTCAATGATTATTACCTGCAATAAGTGCTCAACCAGTTTCAACCTTGACGATTCTCTTGTCAAAGAGGGCGGCTCAAAATGCCGTTGCGCTGTCTGCAACCATATTTTAACAGCATATCCTTTGCCCCTGGAACCGGAACCAGTGCAACCTGAAACTGAGGAGGCTGAACCCTGGCAATCTGAACCTGAGAAGGCAGAACCCAAAGCCCCGGAACCCTGGGAGATAGAACAAACGTCTGAAAAAACATCTGACTTTGATTATGAATCTGATCTGGATGATGACGACCTTTTTGAAGAAAATTCTGATATGGATATGGACGAAAATGACCTTGAAATAGATGATGATTTTTCCTATGAAAAAAACACATTTGACATGGAAAAAGAAACCCCGTTGTCCCGGGACCCAGAAATCGTGCAGCCGGAACTCTCGCAGACTGGAATCCAGGAGCCTGAGCCCGGGGAAATGGAACAAATGTCTGAAGAAGCATCTGACTTTAATTTTGAATCTGACCTGGATGATGACGATCTTTTTAAAGGAAATTCTGACCTTGAAATGGAAGACCTCGACCTTTCCTCAAAAGATTCTGATATTGAAATAGACAATTCCTATCTGGAGTTCAACGAAAATGACCTTGAAATAGATGACGATTTTTCCTTTAAAGAAAATACATTTGACTTGGAAAATGAACCGATTTCTTTTGACGAACCTGAACTTTTAGAAGAGACTGAACTTTTAGAAGAGACTGAGCTTTTAGAAGAGACTGAGCTTTTAGAAGAACCTGAGCCCTTAGTTGTTGAAAAAGATGACCCAGAAAATGAGGAATCCATTATTTTGTCTGACCCCAAAAAGGCTGACGAAGCAAAATCTTCTGTTACACCAGAAAAAGAAATTACAGAAGATGTTGAAAGTTTAGAAAAAGAAACCGAGACAAAAATAGGCCTGCCTGAAGAAGAAGCCAAAGAAGTTGATCCACCCCCAAAAAAAGAAAGAAAGGTCATCGTAAAACCCTTTGTAACTGCAAAGCCAAAACCTATTGTAACTGCAAAGCCAAAACCCACAAAGAAAAAAAAGAAATCTTTTTTCAGAATACCTGTTATCATACTGCTGTTGATCTTCCTTTTGGCCATCGGAGCCTATATCGCAAGTGTCATTACTGGTTATAAACTCCCTGTTATTGATGAATATATTAAAAAGCCGATTCCGGAAATATCAGAGGCTAAGCCCATTCCCAATCAAAAAAGCGTGAATGGTCGTTTTGTCACCAATTCCACTGCAGGCACCTTGTTTGTCATTACAGGGCGGATTGAAAACCCGTCAAATATTGCCTATAGTCATATTGAAATTCGGGGAGCATTGATCACAAAAAATAAAGAGGAAGCAAAAATTAAAAATGTATTTTGCGGAAATATTATCACGGAGGACATGCTTAAAACCGGGAATATTTCAGACATCAATACCCTTCTTACCTTGAAAGAGGGTGCCCATAAAATCAATGTCAATGTGGCACCCGGTGCCAGCGTTCCTTTTATGGTCGTATTTTCCGACCTTCCGGAAAAATTAGAAAATTTTACTATTAAAGTTGCCGGCTTTGATAAAGCAATAAATAAATCCATAAATTAAAGATTGACGTTTACAGCATATCTATGATATTTATTCGGGGTTTTTTGGCGACGTAGCTCAGATGGTTAGAGCATGCGGCTCATATCCGCAGGGTCCGGAGTTCAATTCTCTGCGTCGCTACCACGAACTTACAATGGCCGGTATTCATGGTGGCTTCCATGGCTACCGGCTTTTTTGCTTCAAAACAAAGGTTATGGTATTTAGTGCCTAACCGAAAACCCCGTGTTTGGGCGAAAAGTTGCCCATATACAAGGCGCAAAAAAT
>CAYWGN010000368.1:0-3782 GCA_964457495.1 uncultured Desulfobacula sp. | reverse complement strand
ACTTTCAGTCCGCGCTCTTAAACCCACCGGCCTTCAAGCCGGTGGTTGTTTAGTTCATTTTTGATAATTTATTTGTTTTGGACCACAATCTATTGTACTGTGATTCATTAGGAAACCAACAAGAATATTAAAATCAATCTGGCGGTTTTATGGTTTGGGGATTCCACTTCAGCTAGTATTATATTTAAATCAAATGAGGTATCTGGATGGGTTACGTTCAATTTGCAAAAAAGATATTGGATAATACATGTGAAAGTATGATTCTGATTGATAACCAAGGAGTTGTTCAATATGCTAATCCCCCTTTTTTTAAAATGACAGGGTTCACCGAAAGCCAGGTTATTGGAAATAGTCTTGAAGATTTTTGCTCCAGTGAATATGATACATCCTTTTTTATAAAAATTTCAAATGATCTCCAAAAAATGGATTCATGGCAGGGTAATATTATAGTTACCTTTCCTGAAAAACAGCCACAAAAATATCCAACCAGAATTCTTAATCTTAACCAGGGAAAAGAGGAACCAATTTTGTATCTGGTTTTATTCCCCTCTCAAAACAAAGTTAAAACAGCTAATGTTGATTATCTTACAGGGCTTCCTGAAGTTGATATTTTTTTGGATCGTGTTGATCAGGCAATTATATCTAATTATCGGGAGAAGAGCAACATAGCAATGTTTCTTATTAATCTTGACAGGTTTACTTTAATCAAGGATGGATTAGGACGTGAATATGGAGATAAGGTTCTCAAAAGGATCAGCAGTCGATTAAAGAGTTCTTTTCGTAAAAGCGATACTGTTTCAAGAATTGCAGGGCATACTTTTGGATTGTTTGTCAGAATAACAGAAGAAACACATTCTGCCTTTGTTGCAGAAAAGGTAATGCAAATCCTATCCAGACCGATCACAATAGATAATCAGAAAATATTTATGACTGCAAGTATTGGTATTGCAACATGCCATGATGCCAGTGAAGGTGCAGACAAGATTATGGATTTTGCAGAAAGTGCCATGCACCATGCCAAAGAAAAAGGTGGAAAAACATATCATTTTTTTACTATCGCCCTGAACGAAACCGCTAAGCAACGCATTGAACTAGAAAATAACCTTAGAAATGCAATTGAGAAAGAAGAATTTTTACTCTTTTATCAACCAAAGGTTAACATCATCACAAACAAGATTTTAGGATCAGAAGCATTGATTCGATGGAATCATCCTGGACAGGGCATGGTTTCTCCTTTTGAATTTATTCCCGTGGCTGAAGAAACCGGTTTGATAATAGACATCGGCAGATGGGTTCTGAATAAAGCATGCAACCAGATCTGCAAATGGCAGAAGCAAAATTTAAATCCCATTTCAGTGGCTGTCAATGTATCTCCAAGACAGTTTCAATACCCCGGATTTTACGAAGATGTTAGCAATGCAATAAAACAATCCGGCATAAATCCTGATTTTCTTGAACTTGAGATAACAGAAGGTATGTTGATGAGTGATGTCGATGAAACTGTAAATAAACTTAAAAAACTGATAGGAGTTGGTTTGACCATGTCAATTGACGATTTTGGGACTGGATATTCCAACCTGAAATATCTGATACGTTTCCCGGTTTCTACCTTAAAAATTGACCAAACTTTTATTAAGGATGTTGAAACTGATTTTTCTATTGCTGCATTAACATATTCCATAATAAGAATGGGCAGAAGTCTTGATTTGAAAATTGTTGCTGAAGGGGCTGAGAATAAAAATCAAATCTCTTTTTTAAGAGATCATGGATGCAATATTGTGCAGGGGAATTATTATAGCAAACCGCTTCCGGCGGAAGAGTTTGGAGAACTGCTTAAAAAAGGGAGGATTGAAATCAATTCTTAACCCGTTTAAATTGACGTTCATTCATTCTTCAGCCCTGAACCCCGATACCTTCTATGTATATTTTTTTCCTAACCAACCTCTATTTATCAGCTCAGAACTGCCCGGCAAAAAAGACACTGCTGATATTTGACGCTATTCAGCGAAAATGCCAAATCAAATGGCAGGAATTGCATAGCAGTATTTAATTCACAATTATTAAAAGACAGTGACATAATAATTGCCGATGAAAATTACAACTAACCCCGATCAACGCGGACAATTTACAGCTCCATTATACACAACACAAACAAAGCTGTAAATTGCCGGTTATCGGCGACGTTCAACTGACAACTTTAATTTAAGGCATTGCCTTAAATTATACTTATATATAAAAAACACGACTATCATTTTAAATTGGCTGGATAATCGACCCTTTCTTTCAATTCCTTGCCACACTTGAAAAAAGGTAATTTTTTGGGAACCACTTGAACCTTCTTGGTGGTCTTTGGATTCCGCCCGGTGTAGCCTGCATATTTTTTAATATAAAAAGAACACAATCCCCTGATTTCGACCCTATCACCTTTGACAAGGGCTTTAACCGTTTCAAAAAAGAATATTTTTACAATTGCATCAGCTTCCTGCTTGGTCAAGTGGCATTTGTCTTTTACCTTCTGGATCAGTTCAAGTTTGTTCAAAAGTTTATCTCCCGTATAAATTTGGATCTCCCCCTGAAAATATATCTGTATCTACTTAAGGCTAACTTTTCAAGGTCTAAAAAATATTCACCATCTGCATGCAAATATCACAAATTTTCCATATATGGAAACTTCATCAAACCAGACCATCCAATGCTTACTTTTTCATTAAATTATACATTCAAATTTGATATTTAAACAGATCTTCAAATAGTGCTTTAGGGTATCTCAGATTGAATTTTTCTGTTCGGAACGAAATCTGTTAAAAAAACATGTACGCATTCACCGCGATCCAATTATCTTATTTTCAGAAACCGCTTTAAAAAATACCTGCCCTGCAAATTCTTCTCTTATTCCTGCAATATTGGCTAAAATTATTTTCATTGTTGTTTGCGGGTATAAATATTATGATATGTAAAATTGTTAAAAACAATATAACAGGTCAAACAAATTAATTCAAATGGTATAGATGTATAATTCATTTGGTTTCCGGCAATAGCCATAACCCATAATTAGGAGATTATTTTGAAATCATATCCAAAAATCGTATTTTATTCTCTAACTGTTTTTCTTTTTGTATTTACTTCATCACTATTCGCGGTGGAAGCATTGAAAGCCCCTCTCATTGATATCTCGGGCTGGGATGCTGAACCTGCTATGGATATGGATATGAACATGAATGGTGTAAAAATGTTAAATGCTACCCGATCCTATGAAAAGGGAGACAATACCATTGATGCGGCGATAATGGTTACTTCCCAGCAAATGGGAATGGCCTCATTCCAGGGAATGAACATGTCCCAGGGTGGGATTAAAATTGAAAGTTCTGAAATGGATGGATTCAAGATAATGCACACCCATGACAGCAATGAAAATGAAGGCAATGTCCTGGTTCTGCTTGGAGAAACTGAAACCAATTCAGCCATATTTTCTCTCGGATATTCAGGTATTTCAGGTGAAGAGAGTATGTCCATTTTAAAACAATATGATCTAAAACAGATACAAAAAGCCACAAATGGATTAATGAAATAGTTGAGGCTTTTAGTCCAACGTAGAAACCCTGGCCCTCAGGGCCAGGTCAGAGTGCAGAGGTTTTGCCATCTGTATGACTCAATGTTACTCAATGATCAAGTTGTCGTCACAACAAAGGATCAGGGAGTAACAAATGAGCCGATTTCGAAAGTTATCACAAACGATATGGCATTGCCAATATCATATCGTTTGGGTTCCCAAATACCGGTAT
>CAYWGN010000367.1:0-3820 GCA_964457495.1 uncultured Desulfobacula sp. | reverse complement strand
AAACGGGAATCTAATGTTTTCAATTCTTTATAGATTCCCACTTCCGTTGGAATGACAGAAAAGGTTAGTTATGCAAACCTCTCACTGTACAGTATGCTTGCAGGAAAACTGCGTGGATTTGAGTATTGTGATGCCCAGAAGATATATCGTCATTTTGTCAGGGGCAAAGCAAATATAGATATCGAAAGTGGAAACATTACCGTCACATTACCAAGAAAGGTACACAACCCGATCCTGAGGGCTGTGCTTTGGCAATCGATGCCGAAATCACTTTCATGGATGAGTAGTGCAAGTCTTAATCTGAAATTCAAGTGAACGTCAAATTCTTATATTTGGGTGACGGTTAAAACTTCGCGAAAATTGGTGTTCAACTAAATAAAGAAACGGCAATGCATCAATGAAGCGAGCCGACTTATTAATTGGGAGAATAGATGAAAATAGGAATTCTTGCATATTCCTCGTATTATTTAAAGAAATACTGGGAACAATTGAGGGATAAAACAGGTTGCTGGTGGGGTGTAACTCAGCCTGCTTTATATGATGAATTGAAGGAAATGGGGGCAGAAAACATTGTATGTTGTACTGATCTGCTTAATTACCGCCCTGAAAAGGAAGGGCTGAAGTATGTGTCCGTTGACAGAGGCAGGGCCGAAAATGAACTTGCAGAAAAAATCAATCCCGATTTATGGATATCTGACCACCTAAATCGCCTGTCTTTCATTCCCAAGAAAGTTCCCTGGGTCGAAACGTTTCATGGATTTGGCTTCAAGAAGCACATTCAACTTCACAGGGAAATCATAAAGTATGATCTTATTTTGCTGCCCGGGGAATGGCATAAACAGTCAATCTTGTCAAAGTATCCCTGGATACCTGATGAGTGCTTGAAAATTGTTGGATGGCCAGCAGTTGATGATTTCTTTCAGGGCAAGTTTGACCGAGAAGAGATATTGCTCAGTTTCGGATTAGACCCCAATCGGAAGACTGTTATGTACGCTCCAACCTGGGGCGGTTACCACGGCGAGCATAAACTTTTTGGGCGTTGGTTTGGCCTAGAGTCTGAAGTGTTTGAACTGCTGTGCTCCGAAGTAAAAAGAATGGGGCTCAACTTCATAGTTAAGCTCCACAGCTTATCGCCCTATGCCGGTGACCAAAAGCTTCAGAAAATAGCCCGGAGCTATGGTGCTCTTTGGGCTGTGAAAGAAACATCTACGTTCCAAACTGATCCAAACCCCTATTTATGGGCAACAGATCTATTGATAAGTGATTTATCGGCAATAATAATGGACTTTATAGTCTTGGATCGTCCAATTATTTATATAGACCCAGATGATACTTTAGACGCATGGGAGGAAGCATCCATGCCACCAGACCTCAGAGTTGGTTATGTTGTAAAAACTCCTGAGGAATTGGTATTTGCAATTGAAGACTGCATCAAGTACCCGGAAAGGTTTAAGAAGGAAAGGCAGGACGTCATTTCCAAAGTGTTCTATTGTCTCGACGGAAATGCTGCGTCAAGAGCCGCTACGGCTATATTGGATTTTGCAAAAGAACGCGGTATGTCCTGATTGGCGCTGGAATGGTATTTATTGGCGGGAGTGGCGTGGGCGAAAATGTAGAAGGTGGAATGAAGATCCTCATAACAGGTGCAAATGGCTTTATCGGGAGTTATCTTTGTCGAACGCTTTCTGAGAGCAGTAAAGTCATCGGCGTAAGGCGAAGAAAATCCAGTCAGAATCAGGATATGGCGGGTTTTCATTCGAACTTTCAATGGCACGTAGGAGAGCTTTCTGAGGAAATATTTTTTGAGGATGATATCGATGTTATTGTGCATACAGCCGCCCGCTCTCCAGGACCAGCAGTAACAGTCGCTGATTACCTTGCCGATAACATTGTTGCCACTCAAAATTTGATAGAATTTGCTATACAGAAACAAGTGAGGTTATTTATATATCTATCCGCGATGTCAGTTTACGGTAGGATAGAATCGACTTTAGTTGACGAAGATACACCAGTAAAACTATCCTCGCCCTACGGTATAACCAAGTACCTTGCAGAGCTTTTACTCAGGGAAAAGAAGGAAGTAATTCCCTCAGTTATATTGCGGTTGCCGCTTGTTGTAGGCGCCGCTATGAAATCGGGATGGCTTTTTAATACCTATAAGAAATTACTTCAAGGAGAACCGGTACACATTTACAATGGTGATTCACCTTACAACATGGTCCATATCTCTGATGTTTGCAGTCTCGTTTCAAGCAGTCTGAATTATCAGCCTTCCGATTGTGATACATTTACGGTTAGTTGCAAGAATTATATGTCTGTGAGGCAGATTGTTGATGCGATGAAGGAGCACACAAGATCCAGTTCTGAAATAATTGAAGACATTACTGCTGATAATGGGTTTACTATATCAACGGAAAGGGCGAGAAAGTTTATAGGCTTTCAGCCAAAGTCGGCAAAAGAGATAGTTTCAAACTTCATGGAAGAAATGAATACGAGTAATATGGAGAGAATACATAATTATGGCAGCAAATGATCTATGATCTCTTTTTGATTTGCTTTTTAGCAGAATTGAAGAAAAGGGTTTGTGGTGGTGTGTCAAGAGGACTCCAGTTGCTATTTATAGTCGATTTGGCTCAAAAATACGTTTTTTTCACGAAGGCCTGTAGCACGCATTAGTTAGGTAGTTCCAACGCTTAGGTTTATGGTTTCGCGAATAAATTCGGAAGAAAAGTATATTTTAGCTATATGGGACTTCAGCAAGGATCCTTTTACTGTTAGTGACTTCTTTGTTAAATTGGATAATTTAGACCAAACATCAAAAGTATCAATATTTCTTCAGTTGAACAATAGCTTACGCCAGTTCCTTAGATGTCGTGAAGTTGACTGTGCTGTGTGCTTTAACTCGAAACAAAACTATAATAAGGGATGACTATTTATGTATCATATTAAAAAAAGAATATTAGTTACTGGTGGTGCAGGTTTTTTAGGATCCCATCTTTGTGAAAAATTACTTGAAGATGGTGCCTCAGTTATTTGTGCGGATAATTTTTTCACTGGAACTAAAGAGAATGTACAAAATCTGTTAGATCATTCTGAGTTTGAAATTTTGCGGCATGATGTTACTTTTCCTTTATATGTTGAAGTGGATGAAATCTATAATCTTGCCTGCCCTGCTTCGCCTATACATTACCAGCATGATCCTGTTCAAAATATAAAAACAAGCGTTCATGGTGCAATTAATATGCTTGGCCTTGCAAAAAGAGTGGGTGCAAAAATTTTTCAGGCATCTACAAGTGAGGTTTATGGCGACCCCCAAATTCATCCTCAAATTGAATCTTATTGGGGACATGTTAATCCAATCGGATTCCGTTCATGCTATGATGAGGGCAAACGTTGTTCGGAAACCCTCTTCTTTGATTATCATCGACAACATAACCTTAAAATTAAGGTGGCCAGGATTTTCAACACGTATGGGCCTAGAATGCACCCCAATGACGGAAGAGTCGTTTCTAACTTTATCGTTCAGGCCTTAAAGAATAATCCAATTACAATTTATGGAGATGGCTCTCAGACGCGTTCATTTTGTTATGTGGATGATCTCATTGAAGGCTTTGTTCGATTCATGGACGCACCGAATAACTTTTTAGGGCCTGTGAATCTTGGAAATCCAGTTGAGTTTACGATTTTAGAATTGGCTCAAAAGATAGTTAGCCTTACTGACAGCAAATCTGAAATAGTATTTAAAGAGCTACCCAATGATGACCCTTTACAAAGGAAACCTGATATTACACTGGCAAAGAATAATTTAGATTGGGAACCA
>CAYWGN010000366.1:0-3826 GCA_964457495.1 uncultured Desulfobacula sp. | reverse complement strand
GGGAAAAAGAGTTTTCAGTCCTGCGGGGGAAAAAAATTCATAGGATATTAACAACCCTTGCATTTAAGTGGCAGACTCTTTTTGTTATTCTTGATTTTTTCCTGATTTCATTTTCCTATTATCTTGCTTACAGGATCAGGTTTGATAACCCGGATTTTCTTATTTTTTTCAAGGTATTTCTAAACTCGCTTCCAGTGGTGATCATCTGTAAGTATGCAGCCTTTGTTTATCTGGATATCTATAAAACCCTGTGGCGGTATATGGGGCTCAGCGATCTTTTGAATTACATCAGGGCAGCTTTGGCAGGCAGTGTCTTATCCATTGTCAGCGTGACCTATATTTTCCGATTTGAATCTTTTTCCAAAGGTGTATTTATCATTGATTTTTTCCTGACACTTGGATTGCTGATCATGGTCAGGGGATCTTTAAAGCTGTTCACGTATATCAGCAGTAAAAAACAGCTCAAGGGATTGCGTGTTATAATATATGGTGCAGGCAGGGGCGGGGAATTATTTATAAGAGAAATCATGGCTAATCCGGAACTGGACTTGAATCCAGTTGGTTTTCTTGATAAAGACCCAGGCAAGAAAGGGAAAAAAATATTTGGGTTTAAGGTTCTGGGAAATTTAAATGATCTGCCGGAACTGGCAGATTCACATGATATTGCAGGTATAATTGTATCCATCAAACAGGTCGAAACAGACGAATTACAGAAGTTGAATCAATTGTGCACACAAAAAGGCTTATTTTTAAAAAGGTTTGGTTTATCGGTTTCGGATTTTCACTCATAAGGGAGTTTATATGAAGGTTTTAATAACGGGCGGGGCAGGATTTATCGGTTCTCATCTGGCAGAGGAGTATTTAAAAAAAGGGCACGAAGTTTATATTATTGATGATCTTTCAACGGGCTATATTGAAAATATTCAATATCTTGAAAAAATTGAAGATTATAAGAAAAGATTATTTTTTCATCATAAGTCCATATTTGATCAGGAAACCCTCCTTGACTTGACCGGGACCTGTGATCGGGTGTTTCACCTGGCTGCAGCCGTGGGTGTGGATTATATCCTGAAAAATACATTGACCTCCATTGAAAGAAATATCCATGGAACAGAAGAAGTATTAAAAATGTGCGGCAGATTTAAAAAAAAGGTGTTGATTACTTCAACCTCGGAGGTCTATGGCAAACACCTTCATGCACCCCTTGTAGAGGATGACAATATCATATATGGCCCGCCCAGTAAATTCAGGTGGAGTTATGCTGCTTCAAAACTCATGGATGAATTCATGGCCCTGGGCTGGCACCGGCAGAACAATCTGGATGTCATTATCACCCGGTTGTTCAACACCATTGGCCCGAGGCAGACCAGCAGTTACGGCATGGTATTGCCCAGGTTTGTGAACCAGGCCCTTAAAAATGAGCCTTTGACCGTGTATGGGGATGGAAACCAGACCCGGACATTTACCTATGTGGGAGATGTGGTAACTGCCCTGCGAAGAATAATGGAACAGCAAAGCGCAGTGGGGCAGATTTTTAATATTGGCGGTACCCGGGAGATTTCCATACTTGAACTTGCAAAATTGGTGGTAAAGGTGACTGGATCAAAATCCGAGATAAAAATGATCCCTTATGAGCAGGCCTATACAAGGGATTTTGAAGATATGCAGAGGCGTGTGCCCAGCATTGAAAAGATTCAAAAATATATTGAATTTAATCCCGTCATAGAGCTTGAGGATATTATCAAAGAACTTGTTCAGGACCCAGAAATCAGGTTGTGAAGATCCTGTATATCAGCCAGTATTTCCCGCCTGAAGCCGGGGCCACCCAGACCCGGGCTTTTGAAAATGCCCGGTATCTGAAGTCAAAAGGGCATGATGTCATGGTTTTATGCGAAATTCCCAATCATCCGGCCGGCATTATTTTTAAGGGATACAGGGGGCGGCTTTTTAAAAAAGAGGTTTTAGAAGGTATACGCGTATTATATATCCGGGTATTTACATCACAAAAAAAGAATTTTTTAACCCGGCTGGCATTTTATTTAAGTTTTATGGCAGGTGCATCCCTGGCTGGAATGTTTCTGCTTAAGGACAATTTTGATTTGATTTATGCCACATCTCCTCCGCTTCCGGCAGCAGGAGCAGGCTTGTGGCTCAGCCTGTACAAAAAAAATCCATTTTATTTTGAAGTCAGGGATATCTGGCCGGATTCTGCCATTGAGCTTGGGGAACTTAAGAATTCTTTTGTCATTAAAATGGCCGGAAAACTGGAACACATGTGCTATGCAAGGGCAAAAAAAGTGATTGCCGTTACAAAGGGAATTGAAAAGGCCTTGAAAAAGGAAAAACAGATTCCCGGCCATAAGGTTGAATTTATTCCCAATGGGGCCACAATAGATTCTTTTTACCGGGACCAGGCCCAGGGGGAAAACCTTAGATCTGATCTTGGCCTGCACAATAAATTTATTGTCCTGTATGCCGGTATTCTGGGAATTGCCCAGAATCTTGAAACCCTGCTTAATGCTGCAGATGAATTAAGGCATTGTTCTGATATTCATTTTCTGGTTGCAGGAGCTGGTCCGAAAAAAGCCGAACTTGAATCCATGGCTGCCCGGCTGGGACTCAAAAACCTTGATTTTATCGGGGAACGTCCCAGGAATGCCATGCCGGAATTGTATTCTGCCGTTGACGCGGCCCTGGTTCCCCTGGCGAAAAAAGAGATTTTCAAGCATGCCCGGCCTTCCAAATTATTTGATGCATGGGCCTGTGAAACCCCGGTTCTTTTGGGGATTGAAGGAGAGGCAAAAAATCTGCTGGACCAGTGCAAGGGCGGGGTGTCCTATACGCCGGATGACCACAGGGATCTTGCAAAAAAGATAATGGCCATGAAAAATACTTCATGGACATATAGAAGACAAATGGGTAAAAGCGCCAGGCTATATGTGGAAAAATATCATTCAAGACGGGTTCAAGCGGCTAAACTTGAAAAATTGATTGTAAGTATTTCAGGATAATGTTGGTTCTTAATTTTCAGGCATAATTTATTATGATCAAAATCAGCCGAACAATCTACATGTTTGTTTATAATCATTTTGAAAATGATTCCCGGGTTTTAAAGGAAGCATTGACCCTGGCATCTGCCGGTCATAAGGTCCACATTATTGCTATCTGGAAACAGGGCCTGCCACGTCTTGAAAAAATTGATGAAATTGATAAAACCGATAATATTGATAAAACCGGTAAAATTGAAAAAATAAATTCCATTGTGGTTCACCGGCTGGAAATTATTTCCGTGTACATACTATTACTGGGTCGTGAGAATTTTGATAGGTTAAAAAAAAATGTAACTGATCGCTTAAAAAAAATCATATATGGTTCCCCAACTCCCCCTGCTGCCGGAGCGGGGAAAACTCCAGTATTCGGGTCGAATCAAAAAAAGAGACTCGGATTTTTAAAATTTTTCTTTTCGACGTTAAAAAAATTCCTTAGGATTTATTGTTTTTACTGGGAAATATATAAATTTTTTTCTCAAAAAAAGATGAAGGCAGATGTGTTCCATGCCCATGATCTGAATACTTTGTATATCGGTTACAAGATGGCCAGAAAGTATGGTGCAAAGCTGGTATATGATTCCCATGAGCTTTATGTCCATCATAACAGGCCTTATATCCCCCCGAACTGGTTTTTGAAACTGGAAGAGAGATTTGAAAGAAGATATATAAAAAAATCAGATGCTGTTATCACGGTCAGCCAGTCAATTGCCGATTATCTGGAAAAAAAATATAATATTTCCAAACCGCATCTGATCATGAACGCGCCGAATCAAAAA
>CAYWGN010000365.1:0-3979 GCA_964457495.1 uncultured Desulfobacula sp. | reverse complement strand
AACAAAAAATATTTAGATAGCTTTAATGCGGCATTCTCAGGTTAAATTGGTATTACTTATAGCATTGACGATGGTCCGGGAGCTGTTGCAAAAGATAGTGTGGAAGGTTATTTAGGAGAAGTAACTGTTTTTTCTGTTACAGATAACGACACCTCTTTTGTATCGTGGATTTCCAAATGGAAATCATCGAAAGGAGGAGTTGCAAAAATGTGTAATCCTATCTACCATGCACTTTTGCAAGATTTAAAAAGTCATTTTGCGTGATTTATAAATTTGAAATAAAGGAGTTTATTCAATATTTAATAGCTGTTCGTTGTATCCACACTACCAAGTAGCTCATAGAAATTTCTTGGATATTGTTTTTCTTTGTTTTATGCTGGGATTCTTAGAGCTGCAAATTTTGCGGCAACAATTCGTGGAGTTTGTTGACTTTGTGTTCCGGAATCACTTCCAGTACTTTTCTGAGCCACTCAAAGGGATTTACATTATTCTTTTTACAGGTACCAAAGAATGAGTAAAACATGGCAGCCCTTTGGGCACCTCTTTCCGATCCGGCAAATAAATAGTTCTTTCGTCCCAAGGCAATTGGACGGATCGCATTTTCTGCCAGATTGTTGTCAATCTCCAACGAGCCATCGTGCAGGTAATTGATAAGCTTATCCCAGCGGGGAATACAATAAGCCGTTGCTTTACCAATGGGTGATTTTGGGAGCGAATATTTATAAGTTTCTACCATCCATTTACTAAGTTCGTTTAACAGCGGGAGTGCCTGCTCGAGCCTGAGTTCATAGCGTTGCTGTGCAGAGAAGTTTTCTTCCCTGGCTATTGCTTCAATTGCATAAAGTTTTTGGAACATATCCATAGCATACCCGGCTTTCTCCTTGTCGTAAGGCAAAGCTTTTTCGAAGCCTCTGCGTGCATGCGCCATACAGTTCAGGTGGGTAATACTTTTTCTTTTGCTTATAAGGTCATATACCGAATAACCGTCGGTCTGGAGATAACCGGTAAAATCTTTCAGTAGTTTCGAAGGACCTTCCCTGGACCTCCCGTGTTGGTAATCAAAAAATACTGTTTTTTCCAACGGGGAATAATAAACCCAATGGTATCCACGGTGTGTTTTTCCTTTTTTCGTTTTATCCAGTACCTGTATGGGAGTTTCATCCACTTGCAGGTAGCCCTGCTGCAATACCCGGCGTTTCAGGTTTTCGTATAAAGGCCACAGTAAATTGCAAACGGCTTCCTGCCATCCGTTTATTGTAGATGAAGGTATTTTGATGCCTTCGCGTTTGAAACGTTCGATTTGCCGGTAAATGGGCAGGTGGTCCACAAACTTGTCAATCATTATTTGTGCCAGCAATCCCGGGCCAGCAATCCCTTTTTCAATCGGGAATACCGGAAGTGAAGCTATTACTCCTTTATGGGTGAATGTTTCTTCATCTTCGGGCTTGATGTATTTGGGGCGAATGTATCTTTTTATAAACAATTTTGCCGGAACAAGTTCCAGTTGGTCGGTAACTTCGCGACCGATGCACTTCATGCCGGTGGTATCTTCTTTGGGTTCAATCACAATCTCTTCTACCGGAAGATGTGATGGCAAAGTCATGCGTCCCGGATGGTTTTCGCGTTTGGTTTTTGTGCGAACATAAGTGATGGTTTCCTGCTGCTTTTCAGGTTCAGGTTCCGGCTCAACATCAAAGGGAAGTGTAAGCTGGTTTTCATCATCGGTTTTTATGAAACGCTCACGTTTGGCACCAAACAGCAAACGGTTCAACTGGTCGAGTTGGAACTGTATGTCCGAAAGCTTTGATTCGAGTTCTGCCGTTCGGGATTCCATCTTTTTGCTGGCCTCCAGAAGCTCCTCGAAAGTCATATTTTCCAACGCCTTTGACATACGCCAAAGATACTGTATTTACAGGTTTTTCAGAAAGAAAATCGAGGAGTTTTATCAACGGTTTTTTGGATAAAAAGAGGACTAAAAATTTGGCTGGTAACGTTTTCTTTTTTGGATATTTTCAATGCTCAGCCCATCAATAATCATCACCAATTTGGCGTAGTCCAGGGCAATACTCCCCACTGAAGAATCGTAGCGGGGAAGTTCAAAAGTCCCCTTTTCCAGCCGCTTGTAATACAAGACAAAACTGGCGCCCTGCCAGTGCAGCAGTTTGATTTTGTCACGGCGTTTGTTGATGAAAATAAACACGTCACCGCCAGCAGGGTCGCGCCCAAGGGTGTTTTGAACAAGGCCACCCAGCCCGTCGAAGCTTTTACGCATATCAGTCGGCTGGCTGTACAGGTGGAACCGGTTTTCGGATGAAAGGGCAAACATAGGCTAAATGTTTATCAGGATTTTTAATTGCCGGATATCGATTCCCACAGGACATTTTACCCCAACGCCATTGGGAAAAGTTAATTCTATGTGGCCTGAACCCAGAACAAGGTTGTTTGTGGCACCAGAAACTTCAACGGGGATAAACGTTTTCGAAACCCTATCATCCTTCTTTGCCGGAAAACCCTTTTCCAATTTATATTTTCGTAACCAGTAAGCGAAAGTTTTAACCGACAATTTTTCATCCGAACAAAACTTACTCTGACTTAACCCACTTTCCTGCCAAATATCTATGGCAAGGTACATCTCTTCTTTGCTGTATCTTTGATTTTTTCGCATGCGCCAAAGATATACCCCGGTTATTCAACAGGCAAGACGGGGTTGGTAGCGTGGATACTGTTCGTTAACTGAATGGCTATTTTTTTGCTTTTAAATTTCTTAATCCCGCTGCTCTATAATGTACTTTCATTTTATAATCTTTTGGCCAATCTATAAGATTGGTGACACGTACAGAAAGAAACGAATATGGTTTAGGACATAATTAGGATGAGTTTAGGAATGTCTGACAAACAAAATCTTATAAAAATAAATGTACATCTTCTTAAAGATGTTTGTTTTTACTTTATGGACAATGTTGGGATCAAGGGTTTTAAACCATTTATCTGATACTTCAAAAAGTTCTAACATATCCTTTTGGGTAACATGTCTCGAATAAAGCAATATTTCCCCTTTGAAGTTAAAATGATTTCCTTTGAGAAAAAGCCCGTCTGGTTTCCCATTAATCATTCCGCCAAGGTTACTCTTCAATTGTTGTTTCATTTCCCACCCATTTATAAAAACTTTTGAAATATTGCTTTTAGCCTCATAGTTCAATGCTAAGATGCAATTCCTATTTTTCCTCCAATTATAAGGATAAGGTATATTGCTAGAAGCTTCAAGAAAAGATTTATAATACACTTCAAAAATGAATTCCTCCACAGAAGCTGATAGTACTATATCTCTATCATTATCATTCGATTTTAAACGGAATAATCGTATTTTCTCTTTAGGTTTTTGAATTAATTTTATTTTTAATAGTACTGAGAAATCTTGTTGAACAGATAATAAGTTTTGTATGGCATTAACAATCCATTTTGCCATTTGAATAATATAACTTTTGATTAACCCATCCTCAATCTCTTTGTCATCATTTACAATTTTGATAGACTTAAGTTTAGTAAAAGTACCTGGTTTCTTGAAATCTAAATGACAAATCCCCTCTTTGTTTGAAACCCATTTAATTAACTGCGTCACTGTATAAGATTGGGGTAATCCATTTAAATTAGATTTATCAATAGATATATGTCCAATTGGTAAATCTAAGTATTCATTTATTTCATATTTTTTGCAAATTGGACCAAATGGAACTGAGTTGGCTATTTTGTAATTAGTGTGATAAAGTAAATTTTTTAGCAAAAATCGAGGTAATTTTCTAGGACCATATATGTGTAATATTTGATTTGTCAAGTTTGCATATGTAAGTAGAATAGGTGTTTCATTATCACAGAGAAGAACTCGAAGTTGTGCCGCAATTGGTAGATAAAATTCAGTTTCTAAGATATTTTTATTCTCGAGATATGACGATAATAAGGTGTGATGTTTCTTAAGTACTTT
>CAYWGN010000364.1:0-3982 GCA_964457495.1 uncultured Desulfobacula sp. | reverse complement strand
TATCAGATCCGATTGTTGACATTGGTGAAAAATTTATTTCCATTCATTTTAAAATTGACGAAGGCCATCAATATAAAATTAAAAAAATTGATATTGCCGGTGACTTGATTCTGTCCAAAGAAGAAATTTTAGAAAAAATTCAATCCAAGGAGATGCAATTATATAATAGAGAATATATTAGACAAGATATGTTGTCTATTTCTGATATATATTCCAACAGGGGCTATGCTAATGTAAATGTCAATCCCATAGTTAGTAAAAATGTTCAAGAAAAAACGATGGGTATCACATATTCAATCGAAAAAGGAGAGCCTGTTTATTTTAACAACATTAATATCAGCGGTAATTTAAAAACACGTGACAAAGTTATCAGAAGAGAAATTACAATTTTAGAACAGGACCTATACAGTAAAGAAAAAATTCAAAGAAGTTTTAAGAATTTAAATCGATTGGATTATTTTGCAGATATTGATGTTAAGCCCATTAAAACTTTTGATGATAATAAAATGGATTTAGATGTCAAAGTTGTTGAAAAAGGAACTGGAAATTTTTCAATCGGTGGTGGGCTCAGCAGTGAGGACGGAACTTTTGGTATGGTGTCTGTCCAGGAAAGAAACTTGTTTGGGAGGGGACAAACAGGAAAAATTTCGGCAACCCTGTCCTCAGAAACAGCTATTTTTAACATTAATTTTTTTGAACCTTATATTTATGATACAAAAGTTGCCGGTGGTTTCGACCTCTATAAAGAAGATAGAGAGTATGATTATTATGATAAAAATGCTCTTGGCTTAACATTAGCACTGGGGTATAAGTTGTTCGACTATACACGAATTGGAACACACTATAATATAGAAGGCTTTGATATATCAGATGTTCAAACTGATTTTACCAATATGACGACTGGCTCTTTTTTAAACAGCAGCATAAAGCCTTATCTGCGATATGACAGCAGAAATGACATTTTTATGCCAACTGAAGGAGCACGCCATGAGTTTTCCATTGAATATGCTGGAGAATTTTTAGGGGGTGAAATTGATTATACAAAATATATTATTGAAACCGGCGTATATTTCCCACTTTTCTGGAAATTCACAGGTACATTGCATGCCGAAGCTGGATATTTGGAAGATCAAAGCAGCAATGATATTGATATTGATTATGTGAAATTTTATTTGGGTGGAATGACCTCGATCAGAGGATTTGATAAATTTGATATTAGCGGCCAGCGGGATGGAGATGCCAAACAAAGGGGTGGTGAAAAATATGTTCAATTTAATGCGGAAGTAACCTTTCCAATCACAGATAAATACAAAATTATAGCTGTTCTCTTTTATGACCGAGGAGATGTATATAGAACCAGCGAAGATATTGATTTAGGCGATCAATTTTCAAGTTTTGGTGCTGGTTTTAGATGGAATTCACCAGTCGGACCTTTAAGGGTTGAATACGGCTGGGTTATTGATGGAAAAAATGTGAAAGAACGTGGCGATGGACAATTTGAATTTTCTGTTGGTGCTTCTTTTTAAATTTAAAAAATTTTGGAGGTTTTAATGAAAAAAATAATCGTAATTTTATCTGTATTTATCTTTTTGGGAATAATCCCTCAAGCTTTTTGCGCAGACGTTGCAAAAATTGGTATTTTTAATTTTCAAAAAATCCTGACTGATTCAAGTGCAGGAAAAATGATCCAAAAAGAAATTAATGAAAAAGGCAATGAGTTACAAATAAAATTAAAGACTGAAAAAGACCTTTTGGATGAGCTGAATAAAGCCATTGAAAGGGAAGCATTGGTCTTAAGTCCTGAAAAACAAAATGAAAAACAACGAGAATTTAGGATCAAGGTTAATGATTTTAAAAAAATGCAGGAAGATTTTGCCAGAGAATTTAAACAATTAGAGGTTAAATTCATTAATAAAATCCAAAAAGAAGTCTTTGAAATTACAGATGAGATTGGAAAAGAAGAAGGATATTTGCTCATCCTTGAAAGAAAAACAGCAGGGGTGGTATATCATCCGGCCCAATTGGATATAACTGATCAAATAATAAAAAAATATAATTTACAAGTTTCAAAAACTGAATAAATTCTTATATGGAACAAATAGTTAAAGAAATTGCAAAACTTATTCATGCCAAAGTGGTTGGTAATTCTTCTTTTTTGGTCAAGGGTGTTTCCTCTTTTGATGATGCAGGTTCCCACGATATTACCTTTGCTATTGATTCAAAATACCTGTCCGATCTTCAGCAAACTAAAGCTGGAGTTATAATTGTTCCGGATACCTTTAACTCTGATCAGGATCATTGTCGGAATATCATAGTGTTGAAAACCGACAACCCTAAAGCCTCTTTTTTCAAACTGGTATCCCTATTCCATCCGAACAAAATAAAACAGCCTTGTATCCACAAAAATGCAAATATTGGATATCATGTAAAATTTGGAAAAAATCCCATTGTTGAATCCAATGTATTTATTGGTGATAATGTCGAAATCGGAGACAATGTTCATCTTATGCCGGGTGTGTATGTTGGTGATAATGTCTTTATCGGTGATAATACATTAATCAAACCCAATGTCACACTGATGGAAAAAACCAGGATCGGTAATAATGTTATCATTCATTCCGGAACCGTCATCGGTTCAGATGGATTTGGCTTTACCCAGGATGCGGGCACCCATGAAAAAATAATACATACCGGGTATGTCCATATTGGAAATCATGTTGAAATTGGTGCCTGTAACACCATTGACAGGGGAACACTTGGAATGACGATTATCGGAAACGGTGTTAAAACAGACAATCTTGTACATATTGCACACAATGTCAAGATTGGCGATAATACCTTGATTGTTGCCCAGGTCGGAATTGCCGGAAGCACCAGGCTTGGCAAGAATGTTATTATCGCCGGTAAAGCGGGGATTACAGGACATGTGACAATTGGTGACAATTGCATTGTCGGACCTTTTGCAGGTGTTCATAGTGATGTTCCTGAAAATGAAATTGTATCGGGAATACCGCACATGCCGCATGGCCAATGGCGTAAGGTAGTCCGCATAATTTCCCGGTTACCGGAAATGAGAAAAGCCCTTTTTTCATTTGAAAAAAGATTGAAGAATTTAGAAAATAAATAAACGGAGTAAGAATGATTCATCCCACGGCAATTATTGATCCATGCGCGCAAATTGATGCCGATGTCACCATAGGCCCTTATGCTATTGTCAAATCAGATGTCCACATAGGTTCAGGTACAACTATAGGTTCTTATACCACTATTGAAAAATATGTTACCATTGGAGAGAATTGCCAGATTTTCCAATATGCAGCTATTGGCTGCGCTCCACAGGACCTTAAATTTCAGGGTGAAAAAACATATTTAAAAATAGGCAGGGGATCCATTATCCGGGAATTTGTGACCATTAACCGGGGAACAGAAGCTGGCGGCGGTGTTACAGAAGTGGGGGAGGAAAACTATTTAATGGCTTATACACACATTGCCCACGATTGTAAAACTGGAAAACAGGTTATTCTTGCAAATAACGCCACTCTTGCCGGCCATATTATAATTGGTGATAATGTCACCGTGGGTGGTCTGGTGGCCATCCATCAATTTGTTCAAATTGGAGATTTTGCCTATATCGGAGGCAAATCCGCCGTGGTAAAGGACATCCCGCCATATGTGATAGCAGCTGGAGATCGTGCAACTCTCCACGGTTTGAACAATGTGGGATTAAAGCGCCATAAATTCCCTAAATCAACCCTTCAGGAACTTAAAAAAGCATATAGAATTTTTTTTCGTATCGGATTGACTGTGAAACAGGCCTCTGAACGTGTTAAAGCTGAAACTGAACAAATTCCTGAGGTGAAAAATTTTATAGAATTTATTGTTACTTCTAACAGGGGCGTTACCAGATAACCTAAAGGTCACAAGTATAACAAATGAGGATAGGACTTATCGCCGGCGGCGGACAATTCCCACTTCTTTTTTC
>CAYWGN010000363.1:0-3996 GCA_964457495.1 uncultured Desulfobacula sp. | reverse complement strand
TTTAGAAGAGAAAATTTATCAGAATTATCAAAATCGTTTCAAAAAATCATTTTAATAGGAATAAAGCTTGGTCTTGTAAAAATTGGAAACATAAAGCTTTCAATAGATGGTACAAAAATCAGAGCAAATGCATCCGGCAAACTGAGCAAGGATGAAAAAGGATTGGAAAAACTGTTGTCAGATGTAAAAGAAAAAGTTGCCTGTATATTGAAAGAAGCTGAAGAGATTGACAAGAAAGAAGATTCTGAATTGGGTAATAAGCGTGGAGATGAGCTTCCAGAAGAACTGAAACGATTGGAAATCAGAAAAGAGAAGATAAAAAGTGCCATACAGGAATTACAAAAAGAAAAAGCTGAATTAAAAAATGAACTCAGTGAAAAAAAGAAGAAAAACAGCAAAAAAGGCACTCTCAGCAAAACAGAAGAAAAAAAGATTAAGAACTTAAAAATCAACACAACCGACCATGATGCCAGGTATATGAAGGAACGTAATGGCTGCATCAGAACCAATTATAATGCGCAGGCCAGTGTTGATGAAGAAAATCAATTTATCGTAGCCTGTGATGTGACAACCGAATGTAATGACAAAAAACAATTGATCCCTATGGTTAGCCAATCTGAAGAGAACCTGGAAACCCAAATTGATATCTGTAAGGCTGACAGTGGTTACCATAGCGGGGATAATCTTGCTAAAATATCAGAAAATCAGATGTAAGTCTTAATTGATGATCCGGCCAAACAAAGAGTTGCTAATGATAATTTCAAATACGACAAAGTGAATTTCAAATATAATTCAGAGACAGACACCTACATCTGCCCTGAAGGAAAAGTGTTAAACTTAATTTCAACCACAGAAGAAAAAACCATTTATAAATGCAAAGAATGCCTGGAATGTCCTGTAAAATCAGATTGCACAAAAAAAGCTAAATACAAACAGCTATCCCGAGGAAAGCATGAGCTTCTGATTGAAAAAAACAGGGAGAAACTTATAAGTGATGAAGGGCGTAAAGAATATCAAAAAAGGATGCATACTGTTGAGCCGGTTTTTGGAAATATAAAATTCAATCTGGGCTTCAGGCAATTCTTAGTACGGGGTGTCGCAAAGGTAAAAGGTGAATTTGACCTGATGTGCATTGCACACAACATAAAAAAGATAGCAACCTATTGCGACAAACATGCCGTTAGCCTTGATGCGTGCCTGATATAAGCCATAGATATGTCGTTTTGTGGTATAAAAAGGTAACTTTTCCTGTGGTAACCGGTTTTCAGCAAGCAAATCATTTGCCATATCGAATCTTTCAGCGTTAATAATATTTTAAGTGCCTGTGATAAGAAAAGATGGAAGAGGTTTTTGAAGTTTTATATATTACGATGATGGGAAAAATTTTGAATTATTTGATTTGGTAACAGCCTGTCGATCTCTATTTTTTTCATGGCCCATACTCCTTTAAAATTATTTGAATGGGCCTATATTATCCTATCTACGCGGCAGAGTTAAGCACGCCTGCCGGAAGGACACAGTGCTTGCGCAAGCTTGATCAAGGGGGTTAAAAAAAGGCTGTCATGATGATTTGCTGCACCGACAATTGAAACCAATGGAAAACTGTGTCCTGTTGAAGGATTCATCGCTGTCAGCGTATGTAGCCGTTACCCAATAACATAATACGATTTGTCTCTTTTATTACGGCGCTTTCCACAACCACAGTCGGGAACAGAATAAATTCGTATCTTTTTGCCTTTGATTTCAATTGTACATAGCGCATAGTTTGTTTCAGAAGGCAGCTCCGTTGAATCAACTCCATGTATGACCGCATTTTCAAGGTAACCGGATTTAAAAAAAGGATGCAGTATATACACCAGAATATTCATCAGCTGTTTAAAAGATAGACCAGCTCTGAAATGGCACAGCTCAGTAAGGTGGACTTGATCCTTTATGTTTAAGGGTAATCTGATGAATCTTCTATTCTGCTTTCTCTCCTTGCCAAAATATTCGTCAGTGCAAAACTTCCTGTAACTGATTTCAGGATATTTTATTATTTTTAAAAGTTCCATCCTAAATAATTGGAAGGGTTGAATATTCCGGTGGGGTGCAGATTACCCATCAGGAGCAAGAAGGCTGTTGATAATTGGATTATCAAAAAGATCATCCACAAATTGTAGCTCTTTATCAACAATCTCAGAATATGGTTGCGTTCTTTTGTCAAAGTCAAAAAGATTGTCTCTGTAAAAATTATCAATGTATTCAGACATTTCTGAAAGGGATCTGATCCCTTTTGTGGGCACTTGATCTTCGACTCCAATAAGCTGCTCTATAGGAAGGTCTAAAATCTGAGAATAATCATAATTGTCCGCCACTTCATTCATGACCTGTTTCAGCAATCTCTTTTTGGATTTCTTGTTCATTCTTTTCCAATGTGGATGATTATTTTTTAATTGTCTTATGACTATTCTTCTGATATTTTTTCTATTCATATTGCCTCTGTTTTTGTGTTTGTTTTTTTGTTTTGTCGCTTAAAAATTATACACTTAAACAGAGGCTTGCACTATAAAAACCTGAAATTATTATATAAATTTCAAAAATTATAAATTAATTTCAACACCCTTTATTAGTCGAAGTCACGTTTTAAGAAGGAGACCTCTATGGCTGACGTTCTGATACATGATATATTCAAAGATATCGTAGAGACAATACGTGAACCCCTTTTGGTGCTGGATTCAGATCTGAAGGTTATCTTAGCAAACCATTCTTTCTATGGGATCTTCAAAGTAAAGCCTGAAGAGACCGTGGGTCAGCTTATTTATGACCTGGGCAATAAACAGTGGGATATCCCCAAACTGCGGGAACTGCTGGAAAACATTCTTCCCGAAAAGACCGCCTTTGAAAACTACGAGGTTGAACACGAGTTTGCCACCATCGGTAGACGCACCATGCTGTTGAATGCCCGCCAGATTGAACAGGGGCTGGGCAAGGAGCTGATCATTCTGCTGGCCATTGAAGATGTGACTGAACGGGAGCATTATAAGCGGAATCTTGAGAAAATCGTTGAAGCCCGCACAGCCGAGCTGGTGCTGGCACGGCAGGAAGCTGATCTGAAAAAACAGATCGCGGAAGCCGCGCTTTCAGAGGTAAAAAGCCTGAAGGAGCAGCTGGAAGCGGAAAGAGCCTACCTTAAAGAAGAGATCAAACTGGAACATAACCATGAGAATATCATTGGTAAAAGTGATGCCTTAAAATATGTGCTGTACAAAGTGGAACAGATCGCCGCAAGCGATACCACGGTATTGGTCCTTGGCGAGACAGGAACGGGCAAGGAACTGGTGGCCCGGGCCATTCACGATTTCAGTAAACGCAAAAAAAGAGCGCTGGTAAAAATAAACTGCGCAGCCTTGCCCGCAAACCTAATTGAAAGCGAGTTGTTCGGCCATGAAAAAGGGGCGTTTACAGGGTCCAGCGGAAGACAACTGGGACGGTTTGAGATTGCTGACGGGGCCACTCTTTTTTTAGACGAGATCGGAGAACTGCCCCTGGATCTTCAGTCAAAATTGCTGCGCGTCCTGCAGGACGGTGAGTTTGAGAGACTGGGCAGTTCCCGCACCATCAAGGTGGATGCAAGGATTGTTACCGCCACAAACCGGAATCTTGAAGAAGAAGTCCGCCAGGGGCGATTCAGGGAAGATCTCTGGTACAGGCTCAATGTTTTCCCCATTACCATGCCGCCCTTAAGGAACCGGATGGAGGATATCCCGCTGCTGGTGGAATTTTATGTCAAAAAAATTACCAAACGCATGGGAAAGGATACTTCCATTATTCCCAGAACAGTTATGAATACCCTGCAGAATTATCATTGGCCTGGAAATGTCAGAGAGCTTGAAAACGTTCTTGAGCGGGCCGTGATCAACTCGCCCGGTCCAAAACTTCACCTGGCGGATGATCTTAACAAGCCTTTTGCTTATTTGAGCAAAAACCAGAAAACTCTGGAAGCCGTAGAACGCGACT
>CAYWGN010000362.1:0-4007 GCA_964457495.1 uncultured Desulfobacula sp. | reverse complement strand
TCCATGACCACATACTACACGTTGTGCCTGGTTGAGTAAACAGGATACCCAGTATTTTTAATTCTGTATATGATTTTTTCAGTTCTTCATGTATTCGGGTATTTTCAATGGGAAGGGCAATGGTACTGGTTACCATACTCAAAAGTTCAATATCTGTGATATCAAATTCTCCATACTTTTTATTGACAACGGAAACAACACCAATGGTCCTATCTTTTAGTTTGATGGGAACGGATAAAATATTTTTGGTGACCAGATCGGTCTCATCATCAACCCGACGCAGGAAAAAAGAGCATTTGGAGACATCTGGAATGGTCATGGCTGTTCCGGTTTGGAAAACCTTTCCGGAAACTCCTTGATCAGATGGGAATCGGATCTTTTTGAATTTTTTTCCCGATTCATAATCCCGGTATTGGGCAGATAAAAAATACAATTGCTCCTCTGATTGATCTGCCAGCAATATAAATGCGCCTTCAACAGAAAGTAGCGTTTGTATCTCTTTGTTGATCAAGGCGATAAGATCACCTAAATTTTGATAACTGTGAAGCGCATTTGAGATGTTGAACATGATTCGATTGGTTTTTGCCATTCTTTTTTCAACGGTCATGTCCCTTAATATAAGGGCTTGCCCGATAGGCTTGCCTTCTTCATCGTATAAAATGGAACCATTAATCAGGATATCAAGGATTCGTCCATCCTTGGTAAGCCGCTGGGTTTCAAAATCAAGAACAGCAGTGTTTTTAAATAATTCTCTCATGCCCTGTTTTGCTTGACTGATCAAGTGACCAGGGATGAAATGGATATTTTTCCCTTTGATTTCTTCAAGGGTCCATCCGAATACTCTTTCAAATGCCGGGTTGATATACTCAACTTCATTATCAAGAGTGAAGGCAAATACAGGATCAGGAAGAAATTTTAAAAGTGTGTTCAGCCGTTTTTGAGCCAAGCGGCTTTCCTGATATAATTGTAAAGTCGATTTTTTTGTATTCGGTAAGACTTGCGGATTGTTTTTTGATTTCATTAAAAAGCCTTAAAAATAAAATAGTGAGTCAGTAACGGTATGGGGTGAAAGTCCCCTATACGTGAGTCCTGTTACCATTGGTTTAATTAACACAAGTATTAGCCTAAAACAAGGGTGGAACCGCGAGGGACAGTCCAAAGGGCTTGAGCGATCAGACAAACAAAATCGTTACCCTTTACACCATTTGTTTATGGGCGCATTGACTTTGAGACGACGGGTCATATGTTGACTGCCATGAAAAAAGTAATCCAGAAAACAGAGACCAGAATAAAACTCCTCACCCCCTTGCTGCCCTGTGCAGCTCTTTTGAGAGGATCATTTCCCACCATTCGCAATAATTTGCAAAAGGAGAATCATGTCTAAATTGTTTGAAGCCGGTACGATAAATGGTATGACACTGAAAAATCGATTTGTCAGATCCGCCACCTATGAGGCAATGGCCAATCTTGATGGCACCACAAAAGACACATTACTGGATTATATGGCCGGGCTCGCCCGGGGAGATGTCGGGCTTATTATTACCGGACACACCCATGTGGCCCTGGAAGGCCAGGCAGGTCCCAGGCAGTTGGGCATTTATTCCGATGCAATGATCGACAGTTTAAAACAGGTGGTCCAGGCTGCTCACGAAAATGGCGGGAGGGTAGCCGCTCAACTGGCCCATGCCGGTGTGCGGGGTATCGGAAAAGAGGCGTATGCGCCAATAGGCCCTTCAGAGGTAATTGAAGAGGACATCAAAAAAGCGTCCGCAATGACGATTGATGATATTAAAAGAACGGTAAAAGCCTTTGGGGATGCCGCACAAAGGGCTGTCACTTCCGGTTTTGACGCTGTTGAAATCCATGCGGCCCACGGCTATCTGCTCAGTCAATTTTTATCTCCACACTATAATAAGCGGGATGACGACTATGGCGGAGGACTTGAGAATCGGGCAAGGATGCTGATAGAAGTTTACCAGGAGATCAGGCAGCGGGTGGGTAAATCCTTTCCCGTCATGGTCAAGATCAACTCGGAGGATTTCCTTGAACACGGGTTTACAGTGGAGGAGATGATCACGGTTGCCGGAATACTTGAAAATCTGGGGTTGGATGCCATTGAGATGAGTGGCGGAACCGCTGCATCCGGCAAATGCATACCCTCCAGAAAGGGAACATCAAAGTCGGAAGACAGAGAAATTTATTACAGAAAAGCGGCACGGGCGTTCAAGGAAAAAATAAAAATTCCGCTTATTCTGGTGGGCGGCTTTCTCAGCTACCCGCTTACCGAAGATATCATCAACTCCGGGGTTGCCGACTATATTGCCCTGTCAAGACCGCTCATAAGAGAGCCCGGGCTTGTCAAACGATGGGCTGCTGGAGACCGGTCAAAAGCTGCCTGCATTTCTTGTAATCGTTGCTTTTTAACCCTTGGTACAGAAGAGGCGCTCCATTGTGACCAGAACAAAAAAAAGCATCCTCATGTCTCAAAATAAAGAACGAAATCGGCGCACGGTTCAGGCTGGCCGCAGGGCAGATAAAATGCCGTGAACAGATTGAATCAATCTTCTTCCGGAATACTGTTTTTGCTTTCTGTCTCAGTGGGCGTGGCAATGATTGGCCTTGGCATCATCTGGCCCCTTATACCGGTGTATGCGGTGGAACTCGGCGCAGGTGGCACCCTGGTCGGGATTATTATTGCCAGTTTTAATGTTTCCAAGACCCTGTTCAGCCCATTTGTCGGTCGGTTTTCAGACAAATGGGGCCGGAAAAATTTCATTGTGACCGGCCTTTTTTCATACGCCGTAATTTCAGTATTCTATGTGCTGCCGGCAACTGCTGAAACGCTTATTATCATCCGCTTTTTCCATGGATTGACATCTGTCCTCGTGGTTCCCATTGCCATGGCCCTTGCTGCGGATATCGCACCAAAACCAAAAATTGGGTTGTATATGGGCACTCTGAATATGGCTGTGATGACCGGTCTTGGTATCGGCCCTGCCCTGGGCGGCATGATCCGTGACCATTTAGGTATGGATACAGCATTTTATGCCATGGGTTTCCTGGCGCTGTTAACCTGTATTCTGGTGATGATTTTTATTCCTTCCGATGCCAAACGCCGCGGAATTCAGGAAATTAAAAACCCGGTTTCAATTAAAAAAATGTTATCCCATCGCATTGTCCTGGGAATTTCCTTGATGAGATTTTTTGCCGCCTCCGGACAGGGAGCCGTCTATACCTTTTTACCGATTCTTGCGTTGCAGCTCAAATTGACAAGTTCCCAGGTCGGTATCATTTTATCTGCCAATATTTTTCTTATTGCATTTCTTCAACGACCCTGCGGCAGCCTTGCCGATCGGATTAATCCCAAGTATCTTGTTATCATCGGGACCTTTGCATCTGGATTGACTGTATTTGGGATGCCGTTTATAGACGGCTTTATGATGATCCTGTTGCTCAATATTTTCATGGGTATGGCCAATGGCCTTTCATTGCCCGGCGGACTTGTTATCACAGGGCAGCTCGGCCGCAGCATGGGAATGGCATCACTCATGAGCATTACGGATGGCGCCTGGAGCCTTGGCATGATTGTGTCTCCAATACTTTCAGGCGTTATCCTTGATGTCTTTGGCCTTTCTTATGTTTTTATTGTCGGGAGTCTTTTGATATTAACCGGCGGTGGTGTTGTCGCTTTCTTTCTTCGGGATTACACCCCGCCTTCCGGTTTTATTTAAATTATCCATATTGTTGTAATTGCGTAAGGTGTCCCCGGATCGCCCGGATCGTCTTTTACCATTTTGAAAATCTTTAGGTGAATTTCACATTAAAGATTTAAAGTTTGATTTATACCAGATGTTGTGGTGGATTGTTTTTGAATAATATCCGGAGTTACAGGGATAGTCCACAGGATTTTTTTCCTTGAAAATTGGATTTAATATCCAGCCTTGAAAATCTCAAACGCTCTGATAATATTCTAACAAATTTAAATTTTCTACTCTATATATTATAAA
>CAYWGN010000361.1:0-4067 GCA_964457495.1 uncultured Desulfobacula sp. | reverse complement strand
GGCGGAGAAAAACGAAAATGGAAATAAAAGCAGAAGAAAGTAGTTTTGAGAAAGTACACATCACTGAAGGGATACACCATGCAGAATTTATCGAAATTTCAAATGCACCTGACGGGAAATTTGGAGCAAGGGTGGCTTTAGATTTTATCGTACATTACAGCAAAAACGAAAAGCCTGTAAAAATAGGTAGAGTTCTTGGAAAGAAATTGACTCCGAAATCCAAGCTTTGGGAAACCGTTGAGGCTTTATGCGGAAAACCTGAAATTGGTAAGACCTTTGATGTAAGTACACTTCTCGGTAATCCTTGCAGAGTGATGGTGGAAGATTACCAAGACAATGATGGTAAGACTGTATCAGGAATCTCAAAGGTGAAAATCCCTGATGAGAACACATCAACATATCTTGGCGAAATCAAGGAAAAGGTAAAGCAAGAAAAAGATGGTGTCAAGACTGATGCTGTAACGGTTGAGGACGTAAAGGACGCACCAAAATAGAGGCTTAGCCTCTTTTTTTATTTTTATTTAAACTATAATTATACTTCACCAATAGATTAAGGTGAGGCGATTAAACTGAAATGTGAAAAATGCAATAATTCATTACTGTTCATTGATGCAGGAAAAGACGTCGCTTGGTGTAAAACCTGTGGGAATACCGAATCGGTTGATTATAAAGCAACAAGAGGTGATTGAAATTTCATGGGATATCCAAGGGTGACAACTTTGCTTCTGAATATTCGCTTTGATGATTCCTGCGCTCCGTGACTATCAAATAAACACGGAGCTGATAATATGGATAAAATACCAGAAAAATTACAAAAAGCAGTGACCTTACTTGAAGCTGTTTTTCATGGATTTAAAGCAGAAATCAACAAAGATAGTTATGCCTATCATAAACAAAGACTCTGCACGATATGGAAATTGGAGCGGACTAAATTGGAAAAACCAGTCATTATACATAATGGTATGCGTCTGCATGAGTTCATTGATTTAGCAGGTCAGATGACAAATGACCAACACGATATTTTGCAAAAAGGTATCATTTTAAGCAAAGCACTTCGAAGTGAACAATGACAGAAAAATTATGTAAACATACAATTGGTGGGGATTACAAAGCATCGTTTGTGGATGATATGACAGGGCTATATGCGCCCTACACTTGTCCTAAATGTGATGACTCCATCAAAGATTATTATGACCTTGCCAATAGATTTAATGAAACAAGGGATATTGAAGAACAAATTCCTGAATTTGAATAAATAATCAGCTCCGTGGTGTTTCGATAAACACGGAGCGTGATATAAAATGTCAAAAGAAATAGAAAAAGGATTTTTTGAAATTACATGTGTGCATAGGGATGATATCAAAGCAGATATGAACCTGCCAGATAATCTTATCACAAAAATTACAGATGATATGATGGCAGAAATTGCAGACAAAATGGCAGATGATTACTGTAAACAATTATTTCATTATAGTTTATGTACAATTGCCAGAGAAGTACTGCAAAGTCATGGCATTGAAAAAAAAAGTGTGTGATATGAATGGCAACAAAAATAAAATCTATTGAACCGCTAAAGAAAGAAGCAATCAATGGTTGTGACTGTTTCATCCTGTTAAACTGCATCCTGAGAAGCAGTAAGCATATCTGGTATGATAAAGATGCCAAGCTGTTTGAAATTATCAATCTGATTGATTGCTCTGAACAAGTCTTAAGTGAAACAGAAATCATGGATAAAAATTTCACAAATATTGGTAATGCTATGACCAATGGTGCTTTGTATAAAGATGACTAATCCAGCTCCGTGGTGTTTCGATAAACACGGAGCGTGATAATATGGAAAAACTTCAAGAGCATGAGATAAAACGAATAATCAAAGACCTTAAAAATGGTTGTGCGATGATAATTGACTGTCCAGAATGTAAAAACAATGCGTTCATTGGTATCTCGGAGGGATTCCTGTCAGATGGTGGGTCATACCCTATTGGTGAGTGCTGTTATTGTGATATGAACCTCAAAGAACTTGATTCCAAAAATGACCTTTTGTTATTGACGGAATTTAGGAATACAAATTGGGATAAATGGTTATTATTTTGTCTTGAAATTGGCTTTCAACCTGAATTAAAACAAGACTGATGTGAATCTACCAGAAGAATTGATACCAAAGTTTACAGATGCCATAATGATTTTGATTACAGAAATTGCAGCCATGATTACTGCAGATAACTATTTCATGCCAGATGCGCAATATTGCCAGAAAATTGTTGTGGTATTGACCTGATATCTTGCTTGTGTCGGTACCAATCGTGAACACACTCATCCTTCCTTAAATCTTTCGGTTCCATTCTTGAGAGCATAGCTATGCTCTAAATCGGATATTGAAACCGTAAATGAAAAAGATTTAATGGAGGATTCGTATCGCGTCCCCTCATTATTTGGGCTCCCGATGAAAATTGTTCCTTGCTCAGGTAGCCCGTATATGTGTCAATCCTATCGGATTAACTTTTCATTCTTGTGCCTGGTCTTCCTCACAATTATCTTCACGCCCAAATTCCCAACCCTGCGACTAATATGTTGCGTTTTCCTCGTTGTCTAAAAGGGTATAAACAACGAGGTGTCGAGATGAAACAAATAAAAATAAGTCAGCATGTAGATGAATGGATTGCAGAAGAAGAATTGCCAAGTATGCCATGGCTAAAAGAAAAAAAGCCAGCTTTTAAATGCTTGTTTGATGAAGATGAGCAGTTTACAGGTGAAAAGCTTGAGATGGAAAATCAGGCATATTGGGAGTTTATAAGTTGGGTTATGAGCCGTGAGCATCAGGTATTGTTGAGCATACCTAAGCCAGAGTTGGAAAATGATTTCTATTTGCCGGTTGAGAGCGATGATTCAAATTCATTTGCTTTCAGTTCTGCGGATTATAGAAGACTTTATGGTAGAGAGTTCAACATGGATGCGTGGCAAACAAGAAAATTGTATGAGCGGGTTAAAGACCTTGCACAGACATATAGTGTGATTGTAACACAGCCTGAGATTGGTAGAAGAAACATATTGAGAAGGTTCTTAGAGCTTGTGAGTGATGTACGAAAAGGTGCAGTTAAATTTAGGTGTTTTAACATATGGAATGAATACGCATACGAGCCTGGTCAAGGTTGGGGGAGGGTTTAAAATGCCCTCTTGTTTTCGTCGGATTTGTATGTGTTGCAAAGAACCTGTTGACCCAAAGCAACTAAAAGCAGGGAAAGCTTACTGTTGGGAATGTGAAGGTTCGATATTTGGGAATGAAAAGGTTGAGAGTCCAAGTCCTTTCTTGAAGAGACCAAAATCATATAAGGATATTCGTAAAGGGCAGAAAAAAATGGAGGAAGAATTATTCTTAAAAACAGCAAAAAGGATGTTTAGAAAAGTGCGGTAAAACGTTTGAGACTTGAGAATTTTTGAGTTTGGCAGGCTAATTCTATGCGGTAGTGATGGTGGCTGGATGCAGTTATTTGAGATTAGACCAAGGTTATTTGGTGAGTTTAAAGGTCTGGTAATGATTTAAGGTTGGGTTGTGTGATTGGAATAATATCGAATTAGAAATGATGGTGACTATGTCTTATCCCCTGCGGGGATGAAAGGGATTCGTGGAATGCTTCGGGCAATGTGATTTTAATTGATTGGTTGAGATTGAGGTTGGAATTGAGTGTTGAGTGGATTATTTGAATTGAAGTCAGATTGAATAGAAACAAAAAATAATTGAAGGAAAAGAAGCGTGGAACCCAACTGGAAGGATATCGATTGGTCTTCCCTTGTGGGGTTCCTAAGTGATGGAAAATGTAAGTGGTATTTAAAGATTTAGAGCCTGTAATGGCTATGATTGATTGGAATTTGTCAGCGATTGTGAAATTGGTAGGTTGGTATGTCGAGCGTTGGAATGATGTAAAAATGAAAGTATTTGTCGGGTTAAAATGGTTGGATTTGATGAATGAAGTATTATTGAACCTCTTTCGAGCAGCTAATGAATTGAGACGTAGAAGTGGGTTGATGAAATGGTAGAGGATTGATGTTGTGAATGATTTTAAATGTTG
>CAYWGN010000360.1:0-4068 GCA_964457495.1 uncultured Desulfobacula sp. | reverse complement strand
TCTGCCCTAATTTATGAGATTTGGGACTTATGGCAGCGTAGGCTCCTTCAACAGCCTTATATCGTGTGCTTTTTCTCCTTTCAACAGTTCTTTTTCTACCCACCATAATATGTTCCCTTTAATTGTCTCGGTTCACTTAATAAGTTGTTTTTCTATTAACGAATGCACAAAATATACCATTTAAAAAATTCATTCGATAGTTCTAACTTTTTTCTAAGTAATATTTTAATATACTTTGAGTAAGGTCTTAATATATTGGCCAAAGAAAATCAATAGATGTAAAAATATTTTTTTTATTTTTCAGAGAGTATAGTCAACAGCGTGATAAGAACAATGAATTTTTCCATAAGCTTTGAAAAATAAAGGGAAAACTTGTTATAAAAAGAGAGTTTTTTTTCTCAAAATATCACATTTTTTTCTCAAATAGTTTTAAAAGCTTTTTTCCTGGCATTATCCATAGCAAAAATCCTGATTCATAGCAAAAACCCTGCCACAAAAAATTTAATTTTCATAATCCTCCTTTTTAGATACGTTTGATTCTAAAAAAAAGTTCAGGGTTGTAAGGCAGATATCATAACTAAACCCCCGGTATTGTAAAAAGTTCATCATTTTTTTTTTAAATTTGTCAGTATCAAGAGTTTGCCATATTTTAATTTTAGGTTTTACCGCCTTTAACGCCAAGGACTGATCATCATATGCAGTTAAAAGCTCCTCAAAGTCAGAATGATTAATTCCCTTTTGTCTGAGTTCATATTCAAGGGCAAATTTTGATTTGGGTTTGGTTTTTATTTTGGTTTCTACAAATAGTTTTGCAAATTCTTTATCATTTAAATAATTTTTATCCAGTAAAATTTTGATTATTCCTTTTACAATGTCCTCACTAAATTCTTTGTTTTTTAAGAATTTTTGCATTTCTTGAATTGTTCTGGCTTGATAGGATAAATAGTTTAAAGCCACGTTTAAAGCCACGTTTAAAGGCAGTGTAATTGTTTTATTCTCATTCACCATAAAGCTTATCCCACAATTTAACTGGGGTTTTTAAAATATCAGACATCATAGTTATAAGCCCGTCACCAACAGCAGATGGATGCAGAGGAACAACTACAGGATCGGAAAGTTTTCCAGTTGCTTTTGTTGGAACAGATACAAGTCGTCCATCTAGAAGTGTGTTTAAAACGGGGATTTTTTTGATGATAAGATCAATGCTTTTAAAAGGAGCAACCAGACAAGTCAGGTCCAAGGTATCATTTACAGGGTCAATCCAGCCACTGAATATCAACGTCATATCCTTGCCATCAATGATTGCACGGGTAAGATAAATTTTACTATCCTTGATATCGGCTTCCAGAAAAATCTTGTTATAAGCAAACCCATCTTGTGTCACATCTGGAATCTTGCCTTTAAAAATTTTTGAAACATTTAAAACAGAGAGAATTCTTGAAAGAAGTGTTAATTTATATATTCTCCCTTTTTCAGCATTCAATGTGAATGCCCCGTTTAATGTATTTAAAAAATCTTTTTTAAAGCCATTGGACTTAAGAATACCAGTTAAAGAATACTGCCCGTCCATAAACTCATGTTTTTTTAAAAGACAGGTAAAAAAATCCTGAATATTGTCTTTATTCTTTGCCTTAAAAGCAATATCGGCATTCAGGCTATCTTTGTTAAAATTCATATAACCACTTGTTTCCAAATCACATAAAAAAGCTTGGTTTATTATGATATGGGAAGGGTCCTGTTTTAAAAATAACAGAGAGTCAATATGGGTAAGGGTCAATTTTTTAATTTTAAGTTGATCTGTTTTGAAATGGATGATCTTATCCGGTAATAACCGCTTGTCAATTGTGGTAATTTCTGGGGAGATAATTGGGGGTTGAAAAAATACTGAACTCAGGTCAATGGCTTTGGTTGTGACATTTAAATTGGAATTCTTATCAGCCTCTATTAATATTGATTGTCCTGTAGTAAGATCTTTTATTTTTTTTGCCCAGAAACTGTTCTGCCTGATCATTTTATTTAATGTGCTTGTATTTAATATCCCCTTAAAATCCAACAAGGGTTTATCTTTGTTGTAATTGAATGATACAGATGCATTTGAAATTGGAGCATCTAAAATTTTTATAGCATTTAAGTAAAAGGATGCAGGTGTCTCACCTTTTAGATCCATATAAACTTTTGCCCCGCTGGGAAAGTTAATGTCTGTTTTGAAAAAAGATTCCGTGGTCCCTATTTGAAAATTACCTTTTTCCAAATTAAATGGAATAGAAATACTATCCAGATATTTTTTTTCAATTAAGTGTTCCATCCATGAAAGATCATGTATCTTTGTTTGAATATTTTTCATATTAAAAAGATTTTTGGAAAAATGATATTGACAGGACAGGTCTTGTATTTGTTTTTGATTTTCTTGTGTTGTAATATTAATTTCAGCACTTTTGCCCTTTAATTCATATTCCCATAGTTCCGGGTTTAATATGGGGCCGGACAGGTCAATTGAAGTGATATGGATTTTACCGTTTCCGTGGATGACAGGCGATATCATTTTCCGGGTTTTTTTATAGGACATCAACCAGGGTATGGTTGAGGCCAGGTCAATAACCCCGGAACCGGATTGGATCTCAATCCATACATCATTTTTAAAATTGATACGTGTATTAAAATCATCAATTTTATTGCCGTTAAAACCGGCATTAAAATGTTTAAGGGATACAAGATCAGACTCATAATTAAAATTCACATTTTCAAGAGAAATATTGCCTGGAATACGATCATAATACCCCGTAGCCGAAAAATCAGGTGCTTCAACTTTAACCTTAAGATCAGTTGTGTCTGGTTCCATTAAAAGTGTTAATTGGACTTTTGATCGTCCTGCCACATCATGAACAAGAGATAATTCTTTGGATAGAAAGGTTTCTGGTAAAAGACTTATCAAGGTTTGTGGTATCAGGGAAAGGTCAAGATCAAGTGAAAACTCACCTTGAAACGGAACATTTTTATGATTTAAAAGGTCAATGGAAAGATGGCCTTTTTCAACTTTCGAATTTTGAATGATTGCGTTTTTTGCCTGTATGTCAAGAATGCCATTGTGTATATGGACATCTGCCTTAACATCTGAGGCCATCAAGTTTGTTTCTGGAATAGAGACCGATCCTTTTTCAATATTTCCCTTTAGTCTTAACTGATCTTCTTTAAAAAGGTCTTTAAGGTCTTTGTCGTGAAAAGATACAACTACATTGGGGACAAAGCCTTTCCTGACAATTTGGAAAATAGTTTTTACAATTTCATTGTCCTTTAATAATTTTAAGGACATCTGTCTTGCCGGATCAATAAGAATTTGTGTTCCGGTAAATTCCAGAATTGATTTTTTTTGGATCCGGCTGGTTTCAAAATGGACACCTACTATGCCTTCAGGAAAACTTAATTTAAATGGAGTCAGGTCAAATTGACACTCGTCTTCACCCAGTTTAAAAGACGATTCAATTATGTTTGCGCCCAATAATATATCTTTATTTTTAGACAAAAGTTTTGGTTGGACAAAGGTGCACTCGCCTTTTATCTCTCCCTTTGAATTTATGTTGGCAAAAAAACTTACTTGATCCAGCTCAATGGAATCCAAATCAGAATATTTTTCAAAAGTATCTTTTGATAGGGTGTCCGGCCTGAATTTTATTTTTTTTATTATCGTATTTAAAAAGATCTCCTCTTTTTTTTTTGACAGATAGACTGATCCATCCATTTGTTTAAAGTATTGTGAGATTGCATTTTCAAATCTGAGTTCAACAGAGGTTTGATGTTCGGGTAAAAAGGCAAATATTTTTTTTAAGTCCTGGATATAGCTTGAAACAAAAATATTATGGGATAATGCAAAGGGTTTGCCCTCTATTAACATTGGTTTTATTTCAGGGCGATCAATAGTTATCTGATTTATATTTATCTTGCCCTGCAAAAGCTGTTGAATATCAAAATTAAATTTTAAAAAATCAATGGATAGGTTTATTCCATTGTCAGGATTAAACAAAACCTTACGAACAGAGATGCTTGCATTTGGAAAGATGGCAAGTGAAAATT
>CAYWGN010000359.1:0-4090 GCA_964457495.1 uncultured Desulfobacula sp. | reverse complement strand
AAAAAAATATAATATTTCCAAACCGCATCTGATCATGAACGCGCCGAATCAAAAATTAGAGTCTTTAAAAAAGAATCATTCCCTTAGGAAGATCCTGAAAATTGATGATGCTTATAAAATCTTATTATATAGCGGCGGCATTACATTTGGCAGGGGGTTGGATAAGGCAGTAGAAAGCCTGGTTGATTTGCAGAATCTTTTTTTTGTCATGATGGGATCAGGGACAGAAGAATTTAAAAACTATCTTGCAGGTGTTGCGAAAAAAGCAGGGGTTGAGGATAGGGTGGCATTTTTCGGGCCAGTACCTTCAGGCCAGGTAACAGCATATGCTGCATCAGCAGATGTTGGAATAGCGCCCATTGAAAATGTATGCCTGAGTTATTATTTTTGTGCACCAAACAAGGTGTTTGAATATATCCAGAGTGAATTGCCTGTGGTGGCAAGTAATTTCCCGGATATGAAACGCATTGTTGAGGGAAATGACATCGGCCTGACATGTGATACTTCAAACCCCGGACAAATTGCCAGGGCAGTGGAACGGGTCTTGTTGAATTCTCCGGTTTATTTGAAAAATATTTGTAAAATTAAAGATCGGTACTGCTGGGAAAAGGAATCCTTGAAACTTAAACAGGTTTATGTAAACCTGTATGGAGGGCAATGAAAAGAGTCGTTCATATTTCATCTGTTCATACCCCGTTTGATTCAAGAATTTTGCACCGGGAATGTAAATGGCTGGCAAAATCAGGCTATGAAGTGTTTTTTATTGTACCGGCCAGCTTTTCTGAAAAAACAGTTGAAAATGTAAAAATTCTGGGGGTCCAGAGACCTGGGAGTCGATTTAAAAGGCCCTTGATCTGGTTGCAGATTATCAGAAAAATACATAAACTTAAGCCGGATATACTTCATTTCCATGATCCCGAGCTTCTTGCAATTCTGCCTGTTGTGAGGATGCTGAGCAAGAACAAACTTAAAATCGTATATGATGTCCATGAATATTTTATAGAATCCATAAAAGACAAATTCTGGATCCCTTTACATTTAAGAACAATCACGGCATTTTTTGTATCCTATTTTGAGAGTTTTCTGGGGAAATGGGTTGACGGGCAGGTTTTTGTCGTTCATGAACAGATCCAGTATTATTCACAATGGAAAACAGCAAAGATTGTTCTGCACAATTATCCTGACCTGAATTATTTTAAGCCTGGTTATTGTAAGCCTGAAAATTTTAAAACTGGTTATTTTAAGCCGGACAATTTTAAACCTGAGAATTTTAAACCGGGTTTCAGGAAAAAAAAAGACCGGGATAAAAAATTTACTCTGGTTCACATTGGTTCCCTGTACGAAAGAAGGGGGATTATGACCATGCTAAAAGCGTTGAGGCTTTTGATTAAAGATGGATATGATGTTCATCTGGTTCTGGGCGGGGTTTTTGAGTCCCGATCATTCAGAGACGGGGTGGAGGATTTTATCAGGGAGAATAAACTTGAAGCAAATATAGATATTCTGGGCTGGATTGACTATGCCAAAATAAATGAACAGCTTGCAGAAGCTGATGCAGTCTGGCTTGCCCATTATCCTTCTTTGCAGCATTCGCGGCAGAGTATCAGTACCAAACAGCTTGAAGCCATGCTGGCATCCCTGCCCGTGATCTGCAGTGATCTGCCTTCACTGACACGGTTTGTGGATGAAGCTGCCTGCGGAATTTCAGTTTCCCCAAAAGATCCTGCGGCCCATGCTGAGGCCATTAAAAAATTATATCATAATCCAGGGGAAGCCAGAAAAATGGGTGCCAGGGGCAGACAATTAATCCTGGAAAAATACAATTGGCAGAATGAAGTCAGACATTTAAATGATTTTTATGAAGCTTTGTTAAGATAAGACAGACTATGGGCATACCAAAGAAAAAAAGACAACTCATCAAAAGAAATTATCCAAAAAATTCTGTTGATGAAATTGCTGCTAATACCGGTCTGAGTGTGCAGGATATAGAAAAGGTTCTTGGAATTTATCAACCAGGCAAGGGTATAAATTTATCAAAAATCTTAAGTACAGTCCTTGAGTGGGGTATTTGTTGTTCTGTTTTTCTGGCCCCATTTATAATGCTGCCATGGCTCAGGGATGCATCCAATCTGCCCCAGAATGCCTTTGTCCAGATTACAACCCTTTTTCTGGTCTCAGTCTGGGCTTTTAAAGGCGTTATCGATAAAAAAATTGAGTTTATATCTTCTCCTTTAATCTGGCCTTTAATCTGTTTTCTTGTCTGGTGCCTGATTTCCTTTTTTGTTGCTGATAATCCTTTTGAAGTTGTTCCTGTTTTTTTACAGGTACTGGCAATGGGGGTTTGTTTTATTCTGGTATTGAATACTTATTATAAAAAAGAGAATTTTGACAGATTGATATTGGCATTGCTTTTAGCAGGTGCCGGCATAGCTGTCATCGGTATTTTGCAATATCTGTTTGAATTTTCAATGATACCCCAGGCACGGCCTCCTGCTGCTACTTTCAGCAATCGGAATATGGCATCCCAGTTCATGGTGCTGGTGATTCCTTTTGGTGTGTATCTGTTTTTAAAAACAGATAAGAAATCCATTGGCTGGTTAGCGGCGATTATATCAGGGTTGATACTTGTTTATGTTGTCTATACAAAAAGTCTTGCCGCATGGATCTCAATTGCTGCTGAATTGGCTGTTTTTCTTTGTACACTATCCTATCTGGTCTTTAGGAAAAAATGGCATTTTCAGATAAAATCCAAGTTTTCTCCTTTACTTGTTATGATGGTTGTTTTTCTGCTGCTGATAAACATGGATTCAGGCGGGGTGAATTTAAAATTCGGAGGAGTTTCAGAACAGGTCAAAAGTGTGCGAAAATTTGTTGCAGAGGATGAACAAAGGGATGTTGAAAATAAAACAAAGGTTTCTACCATACAATGGAGATGGTCTGTCTGGCTGAATTCTGCAGCAATGGTCAAGGACAATCCGGTTTTTGGAGTAGGGGCCGGGAATTATAAAATTGAATATCCCTTATATAACCAAAAGGTTGTTAAAGATCAAAAATTCAAAATAGAAACCCAGCCCGCACATGCCCACAACGATTATATCCAGGCGGCAGCAGAATATGGTATGCCAGGCCTTGTTATTATTTTCTGGGCAATCGGTGTTTTTTTATATTGTCTGGTTATTTTAATAAAAAGCGGATCATCTGGAAAGAATGTCCTTTTATATGCTGCAATCTTGTCAGCAGGTTTTGGGATATTTCTCAATGCAGGTTTCAGTTTCCCTTTTAACCGGGCGCTTCCTCCTTTTTATATGATGATTTTATCAGGGCTTACCGGGGTTCTGTTTGTCAAACTTGGAAAGAATGTACCCAAAAAGATAACAAATCAGGGGTTATTGAATTTTATTGCTATTATTCTGAGTCTTTTGCTGGTGTATTATATTTATTTTAATTACAACATGATCAGGTATGATCAATATTATGGTCGAACCATTACCTGTTACAACCAGGGCAGATGGGATCAGTGTATGCGGGAAGCAGATCAGGCACTGAAATACAATCCCCAGAGAAAAGAGATATTGTTTTATAAAGGGTATGCCGGCAATGAACTGGGTAAAATTGAGGAAAGTATGAAATATTATGAAGAATTAATAAATTATTTTCCAAACAATCTCAATGGATTGCTCAATTTGGGGCTTGTATATGAAAAATTGGAAAAACACGATAAAGCTTTTGCCATGTTCAAAAAACTGATCCGCATTATGCCTGATCATGCAGGATATTACAGCGATGCAGGTCATAATGCCATGAAAATGGGGAAAAGTGATTTATCCTATGATTATTTAAAAAAAGCGGTTGAATTAAATGCTTTCAGTGAAATTATTCAATTTAATTTTGGGGTGGCATGTGTGCAGGAAAAAAGATATGATGAGGCAAAACAGGCCTTTCAAAAGGCTGTTGAGCTTAAGCCCGGATGGGAAATGCCTTTGCAATATTTAAGATTTATTGAAGAGCAGCATTCCAGGAAAGAATAAAGGTAACTAGTGTTTGAACGAAAACTCACCCATCTACTGCGTTGCTGCAAAATCCTGAAATC
>CAYWGN010000358.1:0-4113 GCA_964457495.1 uncultured Desulfobacula sp. | reverse complement strand
ACGACACGAATGGCTTTTATCAATGCAGACTGGCGGGATTTTCAAAATACACCGGCAATAGAAGAAAAATATAAAGGCGGCATTCTCATCGACGACTACCTTGATATCCTGAAAAAGACGGGATGGTATCATACGCATATTATCCAGGCCCCCATGTCATCCCAGCGCTTCACGGCTGGAGTTGTTTCTGCAATGCAGAAAAAAAATATACTGGGCGTTATCAGCAGGTATGTGATCGTCCTGGGTCAATAGTGGTGACATCTATCCTGACGTAAGGTGAAGCCCAACATTAACTTTATTTATGGAAATCCTATAATTCAACAACAGAATTCTACGGATGAACCGTTATGAAAATTAAACTTGCAAGGAACCATGGTATGATATATTATCATACCAGAGGTGATTAAAATGGCAGCATCAAAAATCGCAATTACAATAGACGACAAGACGCTTAAACGTTTAGATATTCTTGTTAAATCGAAATTTTTTTCAAACCGCAGCAAAGCTATCCAGGAGGCTGTTGCTGAAAAATTAATGCGCATTGAGAAAAGCCGTCTTGCCCAGGAGTGCGCCAAATTAGATCCAGCATTCGAACAATCCCTATCAGAGGAAGGCTTCTCATCGGAGTTGGAAGAATGGCCAGAATACTAAGGGGTGATATACACTGGGCAAATTTAAATCCTGTAATTGGTAGTGAACAGGGCGGCTTACGTCCTGTTCTCATTTTAAGCCACAATGTGTTCAATGAAAGATCAGGTACTGTCATTGCTGTGGCGATCACCAGTCAGGCACAAAGGGCTGGTTATCCACTGACCATGGAACTTGTGGATACCGAACTACCCAAAAAATCCTGGGTAAAGATCAGTCAGATTCGAATTCTTTCAACTAAACGCATCGGCAAAAAAATAGCAAAAGTATCTGATGAAGAATTGGCTCTAACCATCGATGGCTTGAATGAAATAATAGGTGGTTAACCTTAGAAGGCAAAGCGTTGTTTTGAAGTTCGTCTATGGACCATAAAACATTTTGTGGTCCATAAATTTAAAATATGAAATACAAATCAATTTGTGGCTCATCTTTGGCCCACAAGATCTCAACAAAAGAAAAATAAACCGGGTGTTACCGGTTATTTTCAAGTTAACCAGGACGCCGGGTGCGGGATGGACAATCGCCCGATTATATGTTACCGCTGAAGCTTTAGCAGCGCGAACGCTCAAGCTTTGTTGAAGTGTAATTTTTGTGTCTATAATTTCATAACAAGACCAATACAGAACCACACAATTACTTGTTGACAATTTAGCAGCAGAGTGTTATTTTTGTAGCATAATGCATCAAAAAAGTGCTGTTCGCATCAAAACAGCTTGAATCGTTGGAGGATGTTATGGCAACAAAATCAATAAGACTTAATACCGATTTAATTTTTCAGGCACAATCGGCGGCTGCCGTGCAATGCCGATCCATTCCTAATCAAATTGAATATTGGGCAAACCTGGGGAGAATCATTTCTTCTGTAATTGGTATTGAAGACGCTTTTGCAATACTTCAGGGTCTAAAGGATCTACGAGTAGAACCGACACAAACCATCTCTATTGATTCGGATACCGTATTTAATAATCTTGAAGCCGATAGAGCGAAAGGGTTTGTTGATAAACCAATCACTTCTGCTCCATTCTATTTTGAAGTCAGTCAAAAAATGCCTGGCCTTCTTGATAGAGTTAATTCTCAAACTGGGGAAAGAAAAACTGGAAAGTTTGTAACCGGTAAATTTAGTGAAATCAATGCCTAATGAAAAACAGCTTTGGATTTTGACTGGCGGGAATGGCGCCGGCAAATCGACATTTTTTACGCACTATCTAGCAGATTATGGGATTAAGTTTGTCAATGCAGATCTGATAGCTAAAGAAATTAACCCGAAGAATCCTGAAAAATCAAGCTATGACGCAGCAACAATAGCAGCAAGCATTAGAAATGATTTACTTTCTCAGGGTGCATCATTTTGTTTTGAAACTGTTTTTTCCCATGAATCAAAGATTGATTTTGTAGCTCAGGCAAAAGGCATGGGCTATAAAATCATCTTGGTTTACATTCATTTGATTGATTCAAACTTGAATGAAGCCAGAGTACAGCAACGTATAACAGAAGGTGGGCATAGTGTACCTACAGAAAAGATTCATTCCCGTATTCCCAGAACGATGAAGCACATTAAGACTACTTTAACTATAGTAGATGAAGCATGGATTTTAGACAACTCTTCAGAACAAAACAGATTCCAACAAATGGTTGTAATGAAGTCCGGAAAATACGAAATCAAAATAGATCCTATACCAGGTTGGGTTAAAGCAATACTTCCAATTGAGATCTGATCTTAAGTTATGTTGTTCCAGGCAGGTATAACCCGCGTTCAAGGAAATATCTATTTGGCAAAGCGATAATCACCCATTTAATCTTGCTCATACCCGGGGGTTTTTCTCCCCCAGCCCCCACACCACCCCACAAGAAAAAATCCTGTGTTGTTTTGGCATATTTTAAAATTTTCATGGCCTTTACTTCTTGAACAGGATAGTAAAGGGGAATAAATTTGACATGTGGTCAGGTTTTTAAACACAAAAAATGGAGACAAACCCATGGGCGATAACGGCAAAGCACCAAATAACCTGGATTTTCAGGTCGACAAAACAAATCTTTATAGGGAAATATCAATAACAGATCTTAAAATTGCCAATATCCGGCAATTGATCCCAGTGAACATTGACGGATCCGATGACACCAGCAGGGAAACTATTTTCATCGGCAATACCCAACTTGGAACCCCCCAGGGACCCATCCCCATGCAGGCAATGCTTGAAGCCACCAGCATAGAAGAAGCCATGGATCTTTTTCCTAAGGCCATGGAATTGGAAACTCACAAGATGATTGAAAATTTCAAACGCATGGAAGCCCAGCAGAAAAAAGAAAAGTCCAATATTATTATACCGGGGATGAATTAATGTCATTATTCTGAGCACCTGAAAGAATACATAATTTTGCCCAGTTTGGTTCAGGGTATGTGCTTTACAGAATAGGAAAGCAGGAAACCTATCCCTGGGCAAATCCAAAGGAAAACAACAATGGGTATTTTTTGACCAAAATACCCATTGTTTCCTGGATAACGAATTCGCCCATAAGCTTGTTGTCAATTGTCCGGACATGCTTTTCCTTGCTTAGGAGAGAATGAGAGAGAATGGGGTCAAACCTTTATTATTGCCCTTATAAATTTCAAACAAAGAAAATGCTGACGGATAAACCGCAGATTTTCATAAACCTCAAGCTATAGCAACGAAGAAAGGACGAGATATGGGCGAAACCATTTATGAAATCAAGCCAATTGGGGTCATACGGTCCGAATTGGCCAGTCGTGAGGCAGCACCTCGCCAGGGATACGAAGGTGCACCCGATGCATGGGTTGAGGTGAGTTCGGCTCTTGCAGAGGGGCTTGAAGGTATTTCAGTTGGTAGCGAAATTATTTTGGTTACATGGCTTCACAAAGCTCACCGTGACATATTGAAGTTACACCCCCGCGGGGATAAGAGCAATCCTATGACTGGTGTTTTTTCTACACGGTCTCCTGATAGACCAAATCCACTTGGACTGCACCAAGTTACGGTTTTGGAAATCACTGGATATAGATTAAAGGTGGGACCCATAGAAGCAATTGATGGAACACCCGTGGTAGATATAAAGCCTGTGCTCCTGAACACAGTGGACTTATAATGATGCGGCCTAAGCATGCGCTTGCAACCGGACGCGTCTAAAGCCGCGCTGCAGAAGCACCGGTTAAAATATCATTCCAAAGTGGAAGAGGTAGAAGCGCTCATAAAGGATCTGGATGTTATAATTTCAGTCCTGCTTTTTTATTCTGCTTTTTCCAATAAAGATTAAATACCGGATTTAAAGATCTCTTTGCCGGCTGGGATTCAACCCGGCTTATCCAGTTTTCAGTCGCAATACGGGATTGGGCAAAGGCCTGCCTGGTGATTTCCATTGTATTCTTTTCTTTAAGATCAGATGTTTTTTTAAAAAAAGCCATTTCCATTTGATCCCTTTCTTCCCGATAGAGTGACATCTTTGAATAGT
>CAYWGN010000357.1:0-4128 GCA_964457495.1 uncultured Desulfobacula sp. | reverse complement strand
TTAACCCGGCTTTTGCAAAGGCGAACCCCATACCCCAAATGATAGGTACGGATAATGCTAACCAAAAATCTTTTACGGTAAGTCGCAATATGTATATCTTTCGATTATCTTCTATTAAAAAAACTCTCTGAGAGCTTTTAACAAAATAAGGAATAGAATTCAAATTAATATATCAATTTGAATAGTCGGTTGATCCGAGTCAATGATTACCATAATGATAACTTTCATAAGACATCCAGATTACCAACAATATTAATTCATAACTTGATGAAATTTTTGATAATCTGACAGATCAAACCGACGAGTTTTGGGCGTTTACTTCTGGCTTTATATTCCCTCAATTTCGATTACAAAAAATTAACAGAACAATTGTTTTCTTGAAGCAACGATACCTCCAATTAACTTGATTGGGAATTTGAATTTTTTGATTTTGCTTTTTCCCATATATTGTAATTTCGATATCTACTTACCTTTGTCTATTTTTTTAAAAATCCCATGGAAAACTGACAAATTGATTAAGGCATTGTAGACAAATAATCTATGACAAAGTCAAACTTGTTAAGAAGCTGAAACAGAAAGCAACTGGAATGATACCCGGAATATAAAAAAGTAAGTGGTAAAATCAAATTTTTGTTTTAAGAGGAGAGAAGCAAAATGAAAAAGAACCTATTTGCGTTTATCTTTTCGATTCTAATGATATCTTTTATCATTGTTACATTGATGCTCACAGGCTGTGACAAAAAGGAGCCCACCAAACCTTATGTTACCCCTAAAAATGCCAAAATTCAGCTTCGTGGCGATATTGTATTTTTGACGGTCACGGAACTGGCTCAAAAAATCAGGTCTGGTGAGCTTACATCGTCTGAGGTTGTCAATGCTTTTTTAAGCCAGGTATATGAATATAATCCCAAGTTAAATGCTATTGTCACTTTAGATGCCGAAAATGCCATAAATAGGGCCAGGGAAGCGGATGAAGCACTGTCTAAGGGAGAAATATGGGGGCCTCTTCATGGAGTGCCGATAACGATTAAAGACAATTATGCTACAAAGTCAATAAGAACAACAAGCGGCTATCTGCCGCTGACAGATGTTGTGCCTGATTTCGATGCCACCATTGTCTCCCGTTTAAAAAAAGCCGGTGCTATCATTTTGGGAAAAACGAATATGCCCGTGCTTGGAATGGATATTCAAACGAATAATCTCATCTTTGGAAAAACCAATAATCCGTGGGACCTTGAAAGGACACCCGGCGGCAGTACCGGAGGAGGTGCTGCTGCTGTGGCTGCAGGGTTATCGCCTTTGGAGATGGGCAACGATCTCGGAGGATCTATCAGGATTCCCTCACATTTCTGCGGGATTTTCGGATTGAAACCAACAGAGAATATGGTATCCCTGGCCGGACTTACTCCTGGTATGCCAAAGAGAGAATTTTCTGCGGTCCGTCATATGGTAAGTCTCGGTCCCTTGGCACGGTCCATTGAGGATCTGAAACTGAGTTTTTCTATCATTGCCGGTGGCGATTTTAAAGACGTTAACATTCCAGCAATTCCAATCGTCTATCCTGAGCCCAAGCCGTTAAAAACACTTCGTATCGCCTGGACCGACAATTTCCCGGGTGTAAAAGTTTCAAACGATACCAGGGCAGCTATGGAAACCTTGGCAGAAAAACTTGCCGCGAAAGGGATAACCGTCGAAAAAGTCAATCCCACCGGGTTTGACTTTACCAGTGCCTGGAAAACCTGGGGGAACCTTTCAGATATGGAGATTGGTGCCCACACACCTTCGTATATAAGATTGATGACCTATCTTTTCAAACTAAACCCATACATAGTTTTCCCTTTTTCTCATGAAAAATATCTTAGAATTTTAACACAACGCGACAATCTGATTTCAAATATGGAAGAATTTTTATCCAATTATGATGCCTGGCTTTGTCCGGTAACTATTGCACCGGCATTTAAGCATATTATCCCGGAAAAATGGCGGGGGCCATATCCCGTTTATAAGGAAGGTATAATGGTTGATGGAGAATCCATAGACTATTATATTGCCAATTTTGCTTATACAGCCATTTTCAATATTACTGGAAACCCTGTTGTCGTTATGCCAATAGGATACGACCAATCGGGTCTTCCAATCGGTGTTCAAGTTGTGGGATCAAGATGGCAGGACGCGAGGTTGTTGACTGTCGCAGAGCAGCTAAATAAAGTCGGAGGGGATTTCAGGCATCCTATTGGCTATAAAAAGGAATGAACATGTGAGAGATTAAATTTTGTTTTGTTCGCTGTTTAATTTTCATTAAGGGTTTATCCCACAGGAGAAAGGTATGAAAGTAAGTGGCTTTTTAAAGCTTAAATCGGTAGTCTCAGTTTTATTTGGTTTGTGCATGTTATTGTTTTATGATTTTTTAATGCCAATCTATGGTATAACTTTGAACCAGTCAGGGGCTATGATGACACAGTGGACTGGGGCTACTTTTATCGGAATTGGGCTTGTCTGTTGGTTCGCGAGTCAGACAGATAGTTCTGAATTGCTTAAAGGCATCCTTGTATCACTATTCATTTGTGATACTTCTGGCTTCATCGTGTCATTTATGGGTCAGATTGGGGGAGTTGCGAATATGCTGGGCTGGTCAACTGTTACTACATGGCTCTTTTTTGCAATGGGTCTTGGATATTACCGATTTGTAAGCAAAGATATATAATTAAGGGAAATACAAACTTGCTCTGTTAATATTTTCTGGCTGGACCATATTTTCGGATGTGGATATCGGTTATGTGTATGAATACAAGTGTTGACCATTGAATTTTATAAAAAATTACTGGGAAAGGTAGAAAGTCAAACCATTATGAAGAATCACATAGTGTTCGGAAAGGTATAAAATAATGTTTTTCTGTTAAAATTCCGATGAAATATTTCCCTTTTATCTATAAGAATTCTGGACCAGGAACACTCCAGGCATGGATAATCATCGACTACGATCAAATAATTTTGGATACCTATAACTCGATAGTCCAGCTGGTGACCCTACCACGAAAAACTGGAGATAAAGTTAAGGTTCAAAGCAAATTGATTTTAAAAAATCATTATAAGAAAATCACACAACAAGAAAAAGTCGCAACATAAATCACCACAGTTTTGGGCAGCCTGTCAATTATGCTGGCAACTGTTTTTAATCTATTTACATTTTCTGAAATTTTTTGTTACACTCATTTCTTAACAATTGATTTGTTCAGGTGTTGTATGTAGAGTCCTTTAAATTGAATTTTAGAATACAGGTGTTTATTGAAACGCAGAATTCTTCGAATTTTCTCAATTTTTGAACAACTTAGAACCAGTGAACAGACTATTATGGCAATACTTGCGATGATAGTCGGACTGGCCGCCGGATTTGGTGCTGTTGGATTCAGGCACCTGATAAATTTTTTTCAAAAAATATGTTATGGAACCAGCGGCAATCTTTTAGAGCATGTTCAAACACTTGAATGGCAATCCATTATTTGGATTCCTGCTATTGGAGGACTGATTGTAGGGCCTTTGATTTATTTCTATGCCAGAGAAGCAAAAGGGCATGGGGTGCCGGAAGTGATGGAGGCTATTGCCTTGAAAGGCGGATTGATCAGAAAACGTCTTGTTTTTGTAAAAACTCTGGCATCTGCCATTTGTATTGCATCGGGTGGTTCTGTTGGCAGAGAAGGCCCTATTGTACAGATTGGATCAGCCATTGGTTCAACCATCAGCCAGGTACTCAAAGTTTCTACTGAAAGAATGAAGACACTTGTGGGTTGCGGTGCAGCCGCTGGCATTGCTGCCACCTTTAATGCACCAATAGCAGGAGCAATGTTTGCTCTGGAAATTATTCTTGGTGATTTCGGGATTGCTACATTCAGCCCGATTGTTATTTCCTCTGTTGCTGCAACGGCTGTTTCACGCCACTTTCTTGGTGATTCCCCGGCATTTATCGTACCTTCCTATGAACTTGTCAGTTCCTGGGAATTTCCATTGTATTTCTTTTTAGGAATTCTTTGTGCCCTTGTTGCACTGGCTTTTGTATTTATGCTTTACCGGACAGAAGATTTTTTTAATCGATTAAGATTTCCTGAATACTTACGACCGGTTCTTGGCGGT
>CAYWGN010000356.1:0-4137 GCA_964457495.1 uncultured Desulfobacula sp. | reverse complement strand
CCACCATTATTATCGGGGTGGCAATCATAATTTTCGCTGGACAACGGCAAGCAAGAGGTCTTAAGAGCACTGAAGCAAGTTAAGTACATACAAAACCTGAATGCGTGGAAATCAAGAATAACTTGCATTATCATGGCCCCAATTTTTAATGGAAAACTGTTTCGATTTATATCGGCTTTCTCAAGATTTGAAGGTGTTTACTATGTCTATTTATGTAGCCAGTTTTTTTTGTTGTGAGTTTACCCCTCTATTTGGCCATTTTGCCATAGCTGGCATTTTGGCCAAATAGTTAAATAAAGTCTTTCGTGGAATGCCCAGTCTCTTTGCTATCCCGTCCTGGGGGATAGTAAATCCTTTTAATAATTCGCTATTCAGCGGAAATGCCAATGCTGGCATTTCCGCTGAATGTCAGCAAGTTGTCGCTTTTTTGCAGAAGGTTCAGCCTTTTCTTAAGTATGCCCAGTCAATATTCATCATTGTTTATAACCGATCATTCTTAAAAAGCCTTTTCTTTTTTCAATATCTGCCTCGGTTTCAATGCCCTTTGATGAAAATCCGTCTATAACCCCAAGGATTCCTCTGCCCTGTTCTGTCTGGGCAAGAATTACCTGAACAGGATTGGCCGTTGCACAATGGATTCTGGCAACTTCGGGAATATTTTTAATAGTGTTAAGGATATTGATGGGGAACATATCTTTCATAAAAATAATAAAAGAATGACCGGCGGAAAGTGTAAACGCATTTTTCTTTGCCAGCTCCATCATTTGTTCATCTGTACCGCTGTACCTGACCAGGCACTCCATGGAAGCTTCACAGAATGCCACACCGAATTTAGCATTGGGCACAGTACAGACAATGGCCTCATGTATATCTTCAATGGTTTTAATAAAATGGGAATGACCCAGGATAAAATTCAATTCATCAGGATTTTCAATGGTTATAATTTTTAATTCCATTTTGTCCTCTCCATGTGTTAGATTTCATTAATGATCAATTGACAGAACAAAGTATACTGGTATTTATAAAGAAAAACAATTGGCTTTATCCTTTAGATCAGGCAAAAAATATTAAGCATAGAGCATCTCGTTTCAGGAGGAAATAGAGGCTATTACCGGGATAAATCATAATATTAAAGGGAACTGCCGTGCCTCATGGAAAGTTTTTCAAACATGTTAACAATGCCGGCGGCAATCCCATATACAATATCTATATTGGCGTTCATGTCGGCAGATGAATCAAAAAACAGATGCAGATCTGATTCCATACAGTCCTCGGGTTTCCAGTAACAGATGAGCATGGGAACTTTGGGCAGAGGATAAAGAACCAGTGATATATCGGATTCATAATGATTTTCTATTTTTTTACCATTAAAAAGAATGATTAAATCTTCAAACAAATTGGGATAGGCATCGGCAATTTTTTTAAAAGATTTTTCTGAACGCTGGACAAACAGACCATTTCTCTCGCGGCCGTCCTTAAGTTCCCTGAATGGTACCCATTTGCCCGTCAATGGAACTCCTTTACAGTGAAGGATGTACAAAAGAACAGGCGCTGCTATCCAGGGGTTGATATGGATATCTGAAAACATATTGCCTGATAAATCAACTGAGAATAGTTTGCCCATAATCCTTATGGTAAGCCTTCCATTTGAAAAATCCCCACCCACCCTTGGACCAGCAGTTTTTAAGTCACAGGATTTTATTTCTTCCTTCAGGTCGGCCATCAAAGATTCTCGGTATTCTTTACCCGTAATTTTTTTCTTTTGCCTGCCCTGATTCTGTTCAAGGATTTCTTTTGTCAAAACAGGACATTGGTCAAGGGTTCTATCCCCTAAAAAAACCTTTGCAGCAAAGGCAAGACAGGTTTGTTCATTGCATTTTCTGCAATTGGATTTATCCAGAAGTTTAAATACTTCCATGGCATTGGCAAATTCAGACATATGTTCTCCTTTTTATCAGGATCTATTATAATATTTCATGTCTGAAAACAAGATAGAAAAGCCTGAAAACTGGATATTTGCCATAAGAATCATCTTTCCTAACCAATTTGCGCCAACCCGTTCCGATCCAGGTTATCTTGTCCGCCCTAGTGCCTGAATAATTTTTAAAAGTTCTCAAAGGTCTTGCATTGAACGGCAGAAACTCGGTCATGCTTCCCTCAAACACTCTGCCGTCTTAACCATTCCAGACCTTTGGAACTTTTATAACCTGAAGGTCACACGTAAAAATTACAGGCAAACCGGTTGGACAAAACAACCTAAATCTCCACTGGAAATTCTGGACGTACTCTAGCATAATAATTTTATTTTGTAAAAAGCATTTACGAGCTTGCTATACCTTCCAGTGAAAGGGTGATTGCCTTACGGGAGCATTATGGATCATGGCTTACAAGCTCTTGATTACAGTAGCGGTTAAACCGCCATGGTGTTTGAGCGAAGAATGAGCGAGTTCATGGCGGTCAGCGAAAGTAATCTTACGTGTGACCTTCAGGTTAGAGCTTGTAGCAATGTCCATCCAGCGGACGTAAGACGATCACCCTTGAACGGGTTATGTAAAATTACATATCAAGATTGAAACTGAATCTTGCCGGGGAGGTCGGGGTATGGGTTGCAGGGAATCGTTAATTAGCCTGCATGATTTTAAAGTTTGATTGACAAATTCGCCAAATATCTATAATAATTTCATTCTGTTAAAACAAGAACCCATATATATTATGGCCTGAACAAAAATATAAAACTGGGACAATAATACAAAAAAGGTGAGCACCATCAGCATAGATACAAAAATTAATGACAAACCAGAGACCCTTGCATCCATACGAGGGTGTATCTCTATTCTGGAAAAAATTGCCGACCGATCTGAACTTTTATTGCAATTGCCGGAAATAGAACGGATTGCTTTGATCACTGCGGCCGGGAAAATATCCCGGCCCGACAAAAAAGAAATTAAGGAACGCAGCAAGGTCAGAAAACAACAAAAGCGCGCCGCCATTGTAGAAAAAGAACGGCGACTTCGGGCTGCCACAGGTATAAGAAAAGCAAGGGTTGCGCAAATCTTTACAGCTCCTCAACAGATTTGCGACAAGACTGCTGAAATTAAAGATCAGGCCCCAAGGCTGGAAACCCCCCGCAACTGTTATGTGTGCAAAGCTGAATTTAACCGGCTTCACCATTTTTATGACACCATGTGCCTGGAATGTGCAGAATTCAATTATCAAAAACGCTTCCAGACAGCTTGCCTGAAAGGACAGGTGGCATTGATCACAGGCTCCAGACTCAAGATCGGTTACCAGGCCACATTGATGATGCTTAGAGCCGGAGCAAGGGTGATTGCCACCACCCGTTTTTCGAAAGACTCGGCCCTGAGATTTTCCAGGGAACCAGATTTTCCCAACTGGGGGCACAGACTCCAGGTCTATGGTCTGGACCTGCGCCACACCCCCAGTGTTGAACTTTTCTGCGATTATATTATACAGACTTACCAGCGACTGGATATTCTCATCAATAATGCCGCCCAGACCGTCCGACGTCCCCCTGGATTTTATGCCCATCTCATGGAAAATGAAACAAAGGAAATCAAACAATTGCCAGGGGATGCAAGGACCCTTTTAGGTCAGTACCAGACTTGTATCTCCCAGCTTGAATCTGGGCAGTCCAAAAATATTATCAAAAAAACCGCCTTACCCGCAACCTGGGATGGCAAAGCCCCGGGCGTTGGATTGCGCATGTCTGCCCAATTGTCCCAGATTCCCTATTCCTATGACAATTCTTTAAATGTACCTGAAGTATTTCCAGCAGAAGAAATGGATGCCGACCTCCAGCAGGTGGATCTTCGAAAGACCAATTCCTGGCGACTGCGGCTGGGGGAAATCCAGACCTCGGAAATGCTGGAGCTCCAGCTGGTCAATTCCATTGCTCCATTTGTTCTGTGCAACCAACTGGCAGAGTTGATGAAAAAAGATTATACGGGACAAAAACATATCGTCAATGTCTCTGCCATGGAAGGCAAATTTCTGCGGTTTAAAAAAGGAAGCCGACACCCCCATACCAATATGGCCAAAGCTGCCTTAAACATGCTCACCCGTACTGCGGCCAGTGATTTGGCCAAATACGGGATTTTCATGAATGCCGTTGACACA
>CAYWGN010000355.1:0-4140 GCA_964457495.1 uncultured Desulfobacula sp. | reverse complement strand
TAGTCAGGAAAAATACTCGGCGAATTGGATATTTAGTTCCGTAACAGCCTGTCGAACAGTATTAATGAAATGGGATTCTAAAGAATTTATCCTGGTCATTAATAGAAAAAGCAGAATAATAATGAAGGATGCTCTTGCAATCCTAAAAAAAATTGAAAAGATAAAAGAAAAAGTTCCAAATGCATTGGTTGCTTTGGAAACAAACGCCCCGGTTTGCAGTAAATCAATTAAATTTTTGGAAGAGAAGGATGTGGACGTTTTGAAACGTATTTGAAGATAACTTAAAATATTTTAAGTGAGAAATAATGAACAACAAAAAATGACAACAATATTTCATTTGAATTTTTGTGTCATTAACTGGTCAATAGGATAAGGCTGTACGGATTTCATTCAAAACTTTTGGCAATGCTTCAATAAGGTATAAAGGCAAGGATAGCAGTTTATAGCTGGCAGATTCAATTCCCTTCGCAGTGCTGATTTGATGCGAAATATCTTGGATGCCGGGAGGATTCAGGTCAAATCTGACAGCCAGGGAAATATTTTTTTGGGTGACAAATTGCTGTAGAGATTTTAACGAACCGCTTTTTCCTGATTTTACTTCAATCGGTATAATTAAGGGGCCTTGGGAGATAACATAATCAACTTCGGCATTGGATGTTTTGGCCTGCCTAACCCAATAATTCAGCGATGGAGAGGGGCTTTGGGCTAACAAAAGATGTTGGCCGATGAACTGTTCGGCAATGGCACCCTCATTGACAAGTTCGTGATCCGGAAAGGACTGAAGAAAAGTCCAGTCATTTCCACAAATATGGTTCATCATTCCAATATCCATAAACAATAATTTGTATACGATTTCCTTGATATCTGCATTCAGCGGAAGGCCGGAACAATGGCTGTGATAAATCTTGTGGCATATTTTTGCTTTTGACAGAAGTTCAAGGACGTCTTTAATGTTTTTTGATGGATGCTCACGAGAAATATTACTGTATTTTACTTTTTTCCCGACAATTCTTGGGATGGTTCTGAAAATTCTTTGCATCAGAGCCAGTTGGTGCTTTTGGGCATATTTTGAAAAATCATCCTGATAGGTTTCTGTTATTGAACGGTGAATGTCTGTCACATCCCTGACAGATCCGGTCTCGCACCACACCTGAACTGCTTCCGGCATACCACCGATAAGAACATAATCTCGCTGCTTTTTTTTAAGCTTTTCATGGGCTGCCATAGGAAGGGGTGAGGTCATTGAAAAATTTTCGATGTATCTGGTCAGGGACGGCTCAACAGCCATGATGAACTCGTTGAATGTCATGGGGCCAAGATGCATATATTCGATCCGTCCTACGGGCATTGAAAAAGAATGATCAGCAAGAGTAAACTCTAAAAGCGAGCCTGCAGCAATGACCGGCAACTCTTTTTTTTCTTCAAAAAAATACCGCAGAAGTTGGAGAGCATGTGGCGTGGACTGAATTTCGTCAAGAAAGAGTATGGTATCAGGGGAAGATATTGGTATACCGCTTAATGCTTCTATTTCTCTTAACGCAGCATCGGTATCAAGGGTTTTGAAAATATCATCCAGAAACAGATGCCGCTCCAGGTTGATTTCAATAAGATTTTTTTTTCTTTTTCTGGCAAATTCTCTGACCAATGTGGATTTTCCCACTTGGCGGGCACCTCTAAGTACCAAAGGCTTCCTGTTAGATTTATTGAGCCAGACGTCAAGATTAGTTTCTGCAAAGCGGTATAGCATATTGTAAGACCCCCTTCTTTTTTGAATATTTTTATCAAAAGATGGGGGTGTTGTCAAGCAAGCTCATTGTGGCTGTCCATCAGAAAAATTTGATCTGGACAAAACCCTTGGTATTATTGGTACGCCCGGCCCGATTCGAACGGGCGACCTATGGATTCGAAGTCTGTTTCAAGCTATTTTCTTTTATTTGTATTTGTTCATAAAATCCTTGACATTGTTGCCTTGTTCGCTTATCCTATTTGTACCGTCTAATACGAACTTGTATAGGAACATACCCCGGGTGTCACCCTTTTGTCACCCCTAAGATAGGAGAGGTATCATATGGCAATCAATATCCGGTGTAAAAAATGTAAGACTGAAATGAAGATCGGTACAAAAAAATGCCCTAAGTGCGATACCATTGTCCCAAAAAACAAAACCTATAAAATTATTGTCCGCATGAACGGAAAAAGAATCACCAGGACAGCCAATAATCTTGAACTTGCAAGGGAAATTGAGGCAAAATTTAAAGATGACATCGCCAGGGGGGAGTTTGATATCCACAAAAAAAAAGACTCAATCACCCTTAATAAATTTTGGAATAAGTATCTGCCCTGGTTAATGGAAAATAAAAAATCATGGCGGGCCGACGTATACTATTATGACAAACATTTGAAACCAGCGTTTGGAAATAAACCCCTTGATGCAATAAGCCCCTTTACAATTGAAAGTTTTGTATTGAAAATGAAAAAGGCAAAAAGTAATCGGGAAAAACCCTATGCACCAGCGACCATAAAGCATCAGTTAGTTTTACTCACAAGGCTTTATAATGTGGCTGAAAATTGGGGAATGTATTCCGGAGACAACCCTTGCAGGAAGGTTAAGAAACCAAAGCTTAATAATCAGGTGACAGAATTTTTGTCCGATGACGAACTGAACAACCTTCTGAATATCCTTGAAAAATGGGATGACAAAATGTCTACCTCGTTTATCCTGTTCAGCCTTTATACCGGGATCAGGCGAGGAGAACTGTTCAAGCTCACCTGGAATAATATAGATTTTGAGCGACAATTCATGGTGTTAAAAGATCCAAAAGGAATAGCTGACCAGACATTACCATTGTCCGGCAAAGCAGTTAATGTCCTGAAAAACGTTCCAAAGGAATATGATACCCAATGGATCTTCTACGGGAAGAACGGGCAGCAGAGGACAGATTTCAAGGGGCCATGGCTTAGAATAAAGAAGGCGGCAGGATTGCCAAAACATTTCAGGTTTCACGGAATAAGACATCACTTTGCCAGTTCCCTTGTAAGCCACGGGGCCGACCTTTACACAGTCCAGAAGCTTCTTTGCCACAAGGATGCAGCTATGACCATGAGATATGCCCATCTTGCAGACAAGACGTTACGGGATGCAGTTAATCTGTCTGACCAGCTACAACAAAAAAAAGAGCCCATCATAAACCTGGAGGAACTACGAAATGGCAAATAAAGATTTTGAGAGAATGATCAAACTTGGTGAGTGGTTAGAAGAATATTTAACACCTGATATTCATAATTTGAAACTTTTTAAATTATTTCAAAGAGGCCCTAAACTTATTGATGTGAATGAAAAAATATCACCGACCTGTGAAATATCATTGTATCTTATAAAAAAATTACCAAAAGATAAATACTCTTTTGAGAAAATAGAATCCATCAAAAAAAAGGCAGAGGTTTTTATTAATTATAGAATAAACCTGCAAAAAATTTTACAAGAAGTACATAAATATAATTTACCTTGGCAGCGAATTTTACTCGAATTTGAAAATGATGATTTCTTGCATGGATTCACAGGACAGCTCCGAGCAGCATATTCAGAATTAAGGGAGACAATCAAAAAAAATGATGGTGAGTATTGCGTTGCCAAGTCTTTCTCTACAATCCCTTACATTGATCAAATGCATAGAAGAAGTCATAAAAAAGCTTTATCGGAACATAATGAAAAACAGCCTATACTCGATGAAGAAACCGAAAATGCTACTTTTCAATTAGCCCGCAACTATCGAACTATAGTTTCAAGGATTTTTTTCGATTTCCTTCTGTGTGGTGGCCAAGAATATTTTTTATTTTGTAAACATTGCGGAAAATTCACAGTAATCAGAAGGAAAGGTAGGAAAAAATTCTGCTCTGATATATGCAGGACAAATTATGGGCGTGAAAAAACCCCTGCCAATATATGACCGGTTTTTGCTCCTGAGATTGAACAGAAATATTTTATTAAGGGAATCATGCAAGTTTTTTTGTAAAAGGAAAACCCCCAGGGCAGGTTAATACCCCAAGGGCAAAGATTCAGCGGATCAAAGAGTTATTTTGTTCCACTAATTTAATAAATTTTTTTTTAAAAAGGGTGTCAATATTATTTTTATATAGGGT
>CAYWGN010000354.1:0-4149 GCA_964457495.1 uncultured Desulfobacula sp. | reverse complement strand
ATTGAAGCGGTTTTTTTCAGGCCGTTTGCGAAGAGAAGAAAGTTTGGTGGGCTGATAAATTCCCAGGGCTTCATGGGCAGGTAAAAATCCTTTTTCTGCCAGCCGCAGATTCTTAAGGCGGAACTGCTCTTCTTCGGTTTCAGCCGTCAGTATAGAGGCGGTTTCAAGCAAAAGTCCGTGATAAACCGACAGATCCATCTGGGCCAAGGCTTTGACCATTTTTTCGATGAGCTCAGATGCGTCCTGCAGTTTCCCTGGTTCCGGCAGATCCTCGTCCATGTCCTCGTCCACGTCCCCGGGTTTTTCAGGAAACCTGAAATAAAATTTATCATCAATGGTTATATAATCATCAAAATCTTCCGGGGGCACCTCATCGTGTTCTCTGACAAAAATCTCCATGTTTTTAAACAGAAAAAATTCAAAATAGTCGGGTTTTTCTTTGATGATCCATCGCAAAAGTCTTTGGGGATCAGCCTGGAAAAGAAGATCAAATGTCTTTGTCATATAGTCAAGGTCAAGCCGGTCATTGTCCCAGGTTTCCACATCCAGAATATATTCCCATTGTTCTGATTTGGCCATGGCCAGGACAGGAATGAAATCATAGGGGCCTATCTTGTGCATGAGATAATAAAGATCCTGGTCTGGGAAAGATTGTATCAGCGTGGCTGGTGCCGGGGCTTCAAGGATCATGTCAAGGGCTGTTTCAGATTCGCTGACAAGAATTTCATGTCGCTGGCTCCGAAGTTTCATTTCTCTGTTTTGAATATTGGCAAGCTTATAATTGGTGTTTTCACTCATGTCTTTGTCCTGATATGTTTTTATGGCAAATATTAATATATTGGTTTGTTTCAGAAAAATTTTTGAATTTTTCAAAAAATTGCAATGCAGTTTTAAACTGGCCTGTATTCATCAGGCAGACCCCCATACAGATGTTTAAGTTTTTATTTCCCGGCCAATGGGCAAGTCCTTTCTCAAGAAAGGCAATGGCTATATCAAATCGCCTTTTTTTCTGCATCACCATGGCAAGTCCTAAAAAGGCTTTTTCATCCGGGGCATAGGATAATGCCCGTTCATAAAGCATTTTTGATGTCACCTCCTGATGTTTGACCCTTGTGTCAGCAGCATATTCGCCATGGGAAAAGGTCATGGCAAGCCGGGACAAAAAATCAGCATGGAAAGGGTATAATTCTTTTATATCCACAAGATTAATGTTTTGGGCAAAGGTGTCGATGTTGTTGTAAAATTCAGATCTTAACCGGTCACCAAATGCTTTAACCTTTGTAAAATCAAGAGTTGTATCCACTTCAAAAAAAGGCAGGTCTTCTATTCTCTGATGCCAGAGATCCTCAGTTAAAAGACCTTTATTGACAGCGCTTTGATACAGATGGGTTCCCGGGAAAATGACCAGCAGATAAAATATGGCACTCAAAGGCTTGATAGTTTTTAAAAGATCAATGCTTTCCTGAATGGTCTGCTCTGTTTCGCCGGGTGAGCCATATATAAAATAGGCCCGGGGCAGTATGCCATAGGATGCGGTCAGGGAAAAGGCCTTTATGATTTTTTCTTGTTTAATGGGCTTGCCAAGTAGTTTTCTGATTTTTTGTGATCCTGATTCAACACCAAAACTCAATTGTATGCAGCCGGCCTTTCTCATGGCTAAAAGAATGTCTTCATCAATAAAGTCTGTCCTTGAAATAGCATTCCAGGTGATATCAAGTTTTTCTTTTATGAGAAACTCGCAAAATTCAATCACGCGGTCTTTATCCATAGTAAAGGTGTCATCTGAAATATAAAAATGGGTGACTCCTTTTTTCACAAGGTTTTGAACTTCATCTGCAAACCATTGCGCAGAATGAAATCTTACAATTGAATTGCCCCAGAATTTGGGTGACCCGCAAAAGGTGCATTTGCCAGGACATCCCCTTGACATGGCAAGATATTGATACACAAAATATTTAGAGGGGTGAACAAGGAGGTCAAGGTTTTTTACATAAGGTCTTGGAGATGTTTTGAAAAGTTCATCCCCTTTTTTAAAAACAAGACCTTTAATTTGTTCAAAAGCCTTATGCTGTTTGTTTTCAAGTTCTGTTACCAGTTCAAGAAAGGTGATCTCCCCTTCTCCTATAACAATAAAATCAATATCAGGGCAGGCCTTCAAAAAATACTCAAAAAGAAAGGTGGGTGCAGGCCCGCCAAAAACAATGGTGGTATCGGGCAGAAGCTTTCTGGCTGCCCTGGCACAATCCATGGCATTTAACCTGTTTGGATTGGTTACGGAGAATCCGATGACATCGGGATTTTCGTCTTTTAAGATTTTTTGAAACAGGGCAGCATGATCTTCTTTGTTATCTGCCAGGTTGACAATTTTAGTGTTATAACCGTTTTCAATCAAAAGAGATCCGATATAGTACAGCCCCAAAGAAACGATACCGGCATCTTCCCCCTGCCTTGCATCAAGGCAGGGGGAATTCACAAGAAGAATTTTTTTTTGCTTCACCATGAACCAATGATAATATCATCAAGTTTTCTTTTTGGAACATGGTGGACTTTGTTTTCATCCCGCCAGTATTTGATATCCCCGTCTTGGCCCAGTTCATCAATCCGGATCTCTTCAACGGGTTTTCCCAGGGCCACTACAAGTTTGGGCTCAAGGTGTTCTCCTATATTTAAATATTCTTTGAGGGCTTTGATATTGATGGAGCCGAACATGCAACCGCCAAGTCCCATGGTCCTGGCACCTAAAAGGATTGTCTGGGCTGCAACGCCATGGTCGCAAAAAAAGTTATCGGAAATACTATGGTCTCCCAGGATAACAATATAGGCAGTGGGTTTTTCTTTTTTTTCAGGGCCTTTCCAGTCTTTAAGATATGCAGCCCAGCCAAGGCAGGAAAAAATGGCTTCATTTTTTTGTTCATCCCGGCAGATCACATACTTCAAGGGTTGCTTGTTGCCTCCTGATGCACTGTTCCTGGCAAGCTCCACCAGGTCTTTTAAGGCTGATTCGTCGATTTTATGGGAATTATCAAATCGTCGGCAGGATCTGTTTTGTGTTACAAGGTCTTTAAAAGATGTTGAATTCATAATTTGTTTCCTTTGCATTCCACTTGTTGGAATTTTGGCATGTTAATATCAATCCACTCAATAATTTTATCCATTTCCGCTGCAATCTGTTTTAATGCAAGGCCCCTGTGGCTGACCCGGCCCTTTTCTTCAATGGTGAGCTGGGCAAAGGTTTTATTTAATTTCGGATAAAAAAAGAGGGGGTCATATCCAAATCCGTTATCACCAATGGGTTTGTCAATGATAACGCCTTTACATTCCCCTTCATAGGTTAATGCAGCACCTGTTGGTACTGCAATGGAAATGACGCACTTGAATGCGGCATTTCTATTTTCATGGCTTTTTAAATCATCCAGCATTTTTTTAACATTGTCCGCATCAGTGGCATTTTTTCCGGCATATCTGGCAGAATAGACTCCTGGCGCGCCATCAAGGGCTTGGACACAAATTCCTGAATCATCAGCCATGGCAGGATATCCCAGGACTCTTGCTGTAAAGGAGGCTTTTTTATAGGCATTGTCATCAAAGGTTTTTCCATCTTCAATGACTTCAGGAATGGGGCCAAAATCAGCAAGATTTTTAATTATTATGGGAAAGCCTTGTAACAGCTCCTGGATTTCCCTTGTTTTCCCTTTGTTTGTTGTTGCAAGAACGATAATTTGTTTCAATGGTTGACCTCACCAATTTTTTTTAAAGTTTGATTTGATTCAAGGATAATATAAGATCATGCCCTGGTTTTGTAAACCCCGGCCCAGTCCAAAAATGTCCTCTCCCCAAATTTCAGGGACAAATTCCAGGGACAAATTCCAGGGAGAGTACTAAACTTGACAGCAGTGCACAGACATAAATTACCAGTCTATGGGGAAATAATCCTTTAAGAATTTGCCGCACCAGTGTTTCTGGGTCAGGATACCGTGGAAAAAAGGGTCACAAATCCTTGCTGCTCCATCCACAATATCCAGGGGCGGCTGGAAATCGTGACGTTCCTGCTTGAATCTGGCCAGCATGGCAGGGTCCTCATCTGTTACCCATCCTGTGTCAACGGCATTCATGAAAATCCCGTATTTGGCCAAATCACTGGCCGCAGTA
>CAYWGN010000353.1:0-4168 GCA_964457495.1 uncultured Desulfobacula sp. | reverse complement strand
CAAAACGCGAGAGTTTCTTTTTCAATGTATTTCTCCTATATTTATAGTTTAATTTTAGGATAGGAAGTCGCTTTTTGTCAAGAAAAGTATTAAAAATATTTATTTCTAAATACCTGCTTCGAGGATATATGCAGCGGGGACCTATGGTTTGCAGGACGTTAAATGGAGGTGTCTTTTAGATATTTGTTCTCTGGTATCAATAACAGGGAGAGCAGGGCGCCGCAGGCAAAAAGAATACCCATTGCCATGTAAATCCACCAAAAAGTACCGGTAATACCTTTGCTCCATCCTCCTAAAAAATTGCCCAGAAAAGCGCCGGATGACATGATCATGGTGCCTATGGTAAATACTTTGGCAGCAGACCCGGCAGACAGCATTTTTGAAATATATGCCGGCCCCATGGCATACACGGCCGCCTGGGAGATACCGAACAAAAACCCCATCATAAGCAGGGATGAGAAAGATGCAGAAAGGAAGAGAAAACCCGTTGCCCCAAGGCCGGATATAAAAATCAGGGATTGTGATATCCGAACTCCCAGGCGGTCTGTGAGCAAACCGAAAAACACGCCACCAATGGCACCGCTGATTCCCATGGTCGACCACATCAAGGCAGTGGTATCCAGCCCCACACCCAGTTCATCTCTTAAATAGGAGGCCAGATAGACCTGGAAAGTCACAAAAGATAATCCAGTGATAAAGAAAATCAGATTCAGGATAATACCATTACTGCTCCTTAGCCATCCCTTGAGTTCCTTATCAGACGGCTTTTCTTTTTTGAGTCGGGCGAGGTCTGTTCTCTGCCAAACTCCCACATACTTTAGCCCCATTCGTGAAAAGATGCTGCTGAAAAGGCAAATAAGCGCAATAGTCAACCAAAGTGTTCTCCAGTGTAAGTGTTCAAGGAAAAAGGATGAGAGCAGGCCACCAATCAAAATCAAAAAGCACCCAGAGCTTGAGGCCAGTGTGAGCATAGTGGCCCGCCATTTGATTGGGATATGGTCGATGGCCACGGAAATCAAAGGGATCCATGTCATGACCGGCCATGCCCGGATTAAAAAATTTAAGATGAGCAAGCTTTTAAACCCATTCACCGCATATAGCCCGGCTAACAGAATGGCCCCAATGAACTGGATGCCGACAATCAGTTTCAATGCACCTATCCGGGTGGTCAAAAAACCTGCCAAAGGAATGGATAAAAAAACAGAGGTCTGGCCGATGCCTGTAATAGTGCCGATCTGGGTGTAGTCTAAGTGAAGATCTTTAGCCATTTCAGGAATAATCATGGGGAATAAATACATACCAAACCCATAGGATATCCCGGTAATCAGAACACAGATGGAACCGATAACCCATGGCTTCAGGTCAAACTTTGATGATTTTGATTGAGAATACATTTTTTAGACCGGAACATACCATTTCAGGCAAAGTTAGGATATGATTTTTTCTTGCATTAATAAAAAAAGGATAGTATTTGGGGTTTTAAATTTTATTGTAAAATATCAAAAAATTTGATGAAAACTAAAAAAAATATAGTATTTATAGGAATGCCTGCCGTTGGCAAGAGTACCGTTGGAAATCTATTAGCTCAAAAAATAGGTTTTGATTTTTTTGATTCAGATGATTTGATTCAATCAAAAGAACAAAAAACACTTTCCCAGATTATTGCTGAAAAGGGCCTGGACCAGTTTTTACAAATTGAAGAAAGCCATGTTGTCAGCCTCAGGTGCAAAAATCATGTCATTGCCACAGGCGGCAGTGTTGTGTACAGTAAAAAGGCCATGGAACATCTTTCTAAAATCTCTACCATTATTTATCTTTCAATTCCTCTGGATATACTTTTAAAAAGATTTTCAAATATGACATCCCGGGGAGTTGCCGTCAAGTCCGGACAGACGATAGAAGACCTTTACAAAGAAAGAACACCCTTATATGATACCTATTGTGACATAAAAATTGATTGTGGCTCAATGACGGCAGAACAAGTCGCAAAAAGAGCAGTGAAATATTTATCTTGAGATAAAGGGAGGCCTTTAATGAGTGAACTGCTTTCAACTAAAGAAGTTGCAAAATTTTTAAATGTAAATGAAAAAATGATATATTCACTTATTTCGGAAAAAGGTCTGCCAGCCTCTAAAGTTACAGGGAAATGGCTTTTCCCCATAGATCTGGTTCGCCAGTGGATAGAGGTTGGTACGGAGAACTACCCTCAACTTGCCAAACTTCCTCCCTATCATGGGCTTGTCCTCATTGCCGGCAGTAATGACTTATTATTGGACAAAATTATTTCAACCTTTAATCTCAAGCACGAAAAACACATGGCCATGTTCGGCATGACAGGCTCCATGGGAGGGTTAAAAGCCTTAAAGCAGAATCTTTGCCACATCGCCGCAAGTCACCTTGTTGCAGACAACGAAGAATATAATTTCCCTTTTTTAAAAAATGAAATGAACCAGATGCCGGCAGTGATGAATTTTTGTTTAAGGGAACAGGGCATTATGGTCCAAAAAAAGAATCCAAAAAATATTCTATCGGTAAAGGATCTTGGCAGGCAGGGTATTAGAATCGTCAACCGTCAACTGGGTACGGGCACCCGCCAGCTTTTTGATAAAGAGCTGAAAAAATCAGGGATAAGAGGCGAAACCATAGATGGATATGAGAATAATTTAACCAAACACATGGATGTTGGTTTGCAAATTCTGACAAAAAAAGCAGACGCAGGGCCTGGTATAAGGCCAGTTGCAAGTATTCTGGGACTTGATTTTATCCCCATCTGCTGGGAGCGATTTGATTTGCTGATTAATAAAGACAGATTCTTTGATAAGGGCATTCAGCTTTTCTTATCTCTTTTGAAGGGAAAAGTGATTCAGGCCACGGCTGAAGAATTCGGTGGTTATGATTTATCCTATACCGGTAAAATGATTTACCCGGAACATGAATCTGAATAAATCCTTTTTACCCGGAATGTTAAAGCAGATACAATCTCATAATTGATTGTATTGATCCTGGTTGCCAGTTCATCAGCGCCAATGGTTTCATTTCCCTGGGAACCGATCAACACGACTTCATCACCAGTCTTTACATTGGGGATGTCTCCCACATCAATCATGGTCTGGTCCATGCAGACCCGGCCGACAACAGGCGCTCTGTGTCCTTTTACAAGCATAAAACTATTGGATGAAAAGCTCCTTGAAAATCCATCTGCATACCCGACAGGCACTGAGGCAAGCTTGGTAGCCTTTTGGGTTTCATGGGTCATTCCATAGCTGACATAAAATCCTTTGGCAACCTTTCGGACACTCGTTACAATTGATGTTAACCTCATGGCCGGAGCAAGTTTTACTTTTGACTTATCCACATCAGAGGAAGGATAAAGCCCGTAAATGGAAATGCCTGCTCTCACCATATCAAAATGAGACTCTGGAAATTCGATAATGCCGGCGCTGTTTGCAGCATGGCATATATTAAATTCGATTCCCTTTTTCTTTAAATCATCCAGCAAAGAGGTAAACAGTTCTATCTGTAATTCTGTATAGGTTCTATCCTTGTGGTCGGCACCAGCAAAATGGGTATAGATACCATTAAAATCAATGCCTGGTAATTTTATTATTTTCTCAATTTCTTTTAGTGCCTCTTTTCTTGCCGTTTTATCGGCATGACCTTTATTGGCAAAGGTTTTATCAGCAAGATTTTTATCAGCTAAATTTTTATTTTTGGCAATAATCATGCCGACCCGCCCCATTCCCGTATCAACCTTTAAATGCACTTTGACTGGCTTGTTTAACAATTTTGCTTTACTGGACAAGGCCCTGGCCATTTCAAAGTCATACACCGTTGCCACAAGATCAAGATCGTTTATCATGGCTGCCTGGGACGGGTGGATATATCCAAAAACAAGTATTGGTACTTTAATTCCAGCCTGGCGGATTTCAGCAACCTTATTGAGCCTTGCTACCCCCAGCCAATCAGCCCCAGCTTCCACTGCTGTCTTGGCAACCTGAACTGCCCCATGGCCATAGGCATCTGCCTTAACCACGGCCATGAATTTGGATTTTTTGTCTGTGATTTGTTTTAGATTTTGAATATTTTTCTGGATGGCATCAAGATCAATACAGGCCTTTACAAGGGGATATTCCATGCATAATTCCTTTTTGGCAGGTTATGGTCTTTA
>CAYWGN010000352.1:0-4194 GCA_964457495.1 uncultured Desulfobacula sp. | reverse complement strand
ATTCAGAGCCTTCAATTTGGACTTAAGTTCTAAATGAATTGTTTTTATTTCTTGAATTTTTATTTGAAAATTATGTGTTAAAGATTTAGAAAGTGTTTTTACGTATTGCCGTTGATCTAAAATTTTTTTCTCAGGTTTCCTTGTGTAAAGGACTTCTGACAACCAAAAACATTTTTCCTTATTATATTGTACATAATGTTTCATAATGTTTATTAATCTTGCTTCATACTCTTCAAGTTTGAATCTAAAATCATAAACAACTATCTCAGGGCTTTTTAATCTTGTACTTAAATGAACAATAGTCTGGTTAAGTGTTTGAATTTTCTTTTTTAAAGATCTATTCAGACTTTCCTGTAATTCTGAAATTCTTTGAACCAGATAATTTTTATCCGGCAGTGCAAGCTCTGCTGCAGCCGAGGGTGTTGGTGCTCTGAGATCGGCAACAAAATCAGCTATGGTAAAATCTGTCTCATGACCAACTCCTGTAATAATGGGTATAGTTGATTTAAAAATAGCTTTTGCCACTATCTCTGAATTAAATGCACTAAGATCTTCCAAAGAACCGCCACCCCGGGCAAGTATGATTAAATCAGATTTTAAACGTTGATTAACAAGGTTTATGGCATCACTAATCTCAATTTCCGATCCATAACCCTGGACTTTAACCGGCAGGATTTCAAGACAGCAATTTTGAAATCGTCTTTTGGCAACATTGATAATATCTTTTACAGCAGCACCGGTCCCTGAAGAGATAACACTGATTATAGTAGGTAAAAACGGAGTTGATTTTTTACGAGATTCATCAAAAAAACCTTTATCAGATAATTTTTTTTTAAGCTGTTCAAAAGCCACTTGAATTGAACCTGCACCTTCTGGCTCCAAATGTTCAAAAATGAGTTGGTAAGATCCTCTGGGTTCGTATAATGACAGCCTTGCCATCCCGACAATTTTCATCCCATTTTCAGGCTCAAATTTTAATTTACGTTTTTGATTTTTAAACATTACTGCGCTAATAACTGCCTGTTGGTCCTTTAATGTAAAATAAGAATGGCCTGAGGCAGGAACGCTATAGTTAGAAATTTCACCAGTCACCCAGATAAAGGGATAGGTTTCTTCTAAAAGAAATTTAATTTCCTTTGTTAATTTAGAAACAGTGTAAATATGTTTAATTGTTTTTTCTGTCATTATTATCCATTCCTTGAGCAATCCCCACAAAGTTAACAAATATAAAACAAAGGTGATATTTTAACAATAAAATTTTTTTAAAAAGTTTCGGGCAGCTATAACTTTGAAAAATATTTTTGATCGGAATTTATATATTTTCCCAAGGTCTGATAATATATATTATGTAAACTTTTTAAAATATGGACAATAACGGCCAATAATCAACACATAACTAAATTGTAATCTTGTAATTTCCCCCTTTCGTGTTATATTAAACTTTAAAAAAATAACCTATTTGGAGGAAAATAAAATGGAATCTGCATCATCGTTTTCACAAAATGCAATACTTGTAAAAACAAATTCATTTATTCGAAGCGTATATAATTGGATGGCCATTGCGCTATCTCTTACCGGGTTGACTGCCTACTATGTCTCCCATAATGAGACTATGAGCCAACTCATATACGGAACCCCGGGCTTAATGATGGTATTGATTTTTGCAACCCTTGGATTTGTGTTTTTTTTAAGCGCAAGGATTCAAAAAATTAAAGCTACGACAGCCACAGCTTTGTTTACAATTTATTCAATCTTAAATGGAATTACGCTATCTTTTATTTTTATGGTTTATACTTCCACATCCATTGTATCTACATTTATGATTTGCTCGGTAACATTTCTTTGCTGCAGTGTTTATGGAATGGTTACCAAAAAAGATCTGACATCCCTTGGCGGCTTCATGTTCATGGGTCTTATCGGCATCGTTATCGCCTCTGTCGTAAATATATTTTTACAGAGTTCAGGTATGCAGATGATCATTTCCTATGTGGGTGTTGTGGTATTTATAGGTCTTACTGCCTATGATACTCAAAAACTAAAAACCATGGCAGTTACGATGCCAGATAACGCAACCGGCGCAATGGTTCGAAAAGGTGCTTTAATGGGTGCACTTACCCTATATCTTGACTTTATCAATCTTTTTATCATGATGCTTCATATTTTTGGCGGCCGCAAAAGTTAAATTCTTTGCCAGTGCAACAATCTGGAAAAATTACGGTCCTTAGTCGATTTATAAGGCTATATGTAAGGGATACTGGTATAAAAACCCTATCCCTTACAACTTATCTGTTTAAAACAGATTTGATGCTGTTACAAATTGAAAGGCAATATCTTTCAATTAAATCCTGATCCGGACCTTCAACCATGACCCGAAGCAAAGGTTGAGTTCCAGAATAACGGATCAACACCCTGCCCTTATCATTTAAATTATTTTCAATATTTTTAATTGTGTCTACAACTAATTTATTACTCATTAAATCAGGAGATGACGCAGGTACCTCTACATTCTTTAGCACCTGGGGATAGACCTTCATAATAGAAGCAAGACCGGATAAAGACTCATTTGTTTCTATCATAACCTCCAGCAGCTTTAATGCCGAAAGCATACCATCTCCAGTTGTATGTACATCTAAAAAAATAATGTGCCCGGAATCCTCACCACCTATAACAGCGCCGAATTTCTTCATTTGCTCAAGAACTTTTCGATCTCCGACATCAGATTTAATATGTTGAATCCCAACGCTATCAAGCATCTTACTTAAACCAATATTACTCATAATTGTGCTTACAACTATATTTTTGCTTAATTTCCCTCTTTGGTTTGCAAATTTTGCACAGATAGCCAGAATCCTGTCTCCAGTAATCTTGTTACCTTTTTCATCAACAGCAATCAACCTGTCTGCATCCCCATCAAAAGCAATGCCAATATCTGCTTTGTCCAGAAGTACCCTTCTTTGCAATTCGCTTGTATGCTGTGATCCGCAGGTCTTATTGATATTTTTTCCATCAGGATAATCAAATAAAAATTGAGCATCAAACAATGTATCATTAAACACCATATGACTGATCTCTGATGCTGCCCCATTTGAGCAGTCAATAATTAATTTTAATCTTCTGTTGGGTTTCCTTAAAGGAAACTTTGTCAATAAAAAATCCGCATACTTTTTTAAACTATCTGAAATAACTACTATTTTACCGATTTCTCTCCGTGGAACATTATCTGAATTAAGGATATAATCTTCAATCTTATCTTCCTGTTTATCGGAAAGTTTTTCACCACCAGCCTTAAAAATCTTAATTCCATTATCCTGATAGGGGTTATGAGAGGCAGATATGACAATTCCAGCACCAGCGTTTTTAACAATAGAACATAGATATGCCACCCCCGGTGTTGGTATGACACCGGCCAGCAATACATCAACGCCTGTAGAGGCTACTCCTGCAGCAAGGGCAGACTCCAGCATATCTCCTGAAATCCGGGTGTCCTTCCCAATAATTACCGCAGCATGTCCATTCTCTTTTGTAAAAAATCCAATGCCCTGCCCTGTTTTCAATGCCACTTCACAAGTTATGGGGTAGGTGTTTGCAAGACCTCTGATACCATCTGTCCCAAAAAGTATTCCCATTCATCATTCCTGTTAGATTAATAATTTATTAATTATTGTTTGTTCAATATTAAACAACCATTGAATACCCTTTTCACATTCATCTATTTCCATGCTTTGAATAAGTTTTATATATATTTTTCCAGTTCGTTCTATTTTTTTTTCGACCATGCAAATAAATTTTTCACCATTCTCACTTAAATTATTTTTTCCATTTTCTGTTTTAAAAATTTTTTCAGCCAGTTTAAATTTATCAATTGCTTTTTCATGAATTAAAATTGATCTTGCTTTTTTATTTTTTGTTTTTGAAAGAAGAATTTCTTTTGACCGATTTAATTTTTCACAAAAAATTTTTAAATGATAAATTCTTTCTTTAATACAAAAATCCAAATTATCCTGCATGCCTTTGATTAAACCTCTAGAAAAATCATCATAAACAAAAAGAGGTCGTATGTTTCTATACCAGGCTTGTAAAGAAATAAGACCTGCAATATAATAAATATTGTTATTAAAAACATGAGCCACATTTTTAATAACATAAAATTGTCTTGGAAGGGACATATCCTTATACGCGCCACCAAGTAAAATA
>CAYWGN010000351.1:0-4201 GCA_964457495.1 uncultured Desulfobacula sp. | reverse complement strand
TTGTAAACTTACCTTTATATGATATGGTATTTGAATGGGGGATTTCTTTTGGTGTTCTTTGTTAAAAGAGCTTATACAAACCAAAAGTTATTCCCCATACCTCTTTTTTGCAACCTTTTTTTCGTACATAGGATAATGAATGCTATTTTCTTAATAGAATAACTGCATAGAATGCCATTAAGGCATCATGGCGATTTTGGAAATCTGAATATTATGGTGTCTCAATTTATTTGAGCATAGGTGTCTCAATTTTACTGAGCGCTATAGTATAATCATGCGGAAATTTATCAGGATTATTTTTTACGGCCTCATTGACTCGTTTTGTCTCAACCTTGTAAATCTCAGCGACATCGCTATCGAGCAAAACACTTTGGCCGCGCATCTCAATAATCAGATCCTGTAAATTTTCAAATTTTGCTACTGCACTCATATCAGTTCGTCCTCCTTTATAGGACGCAGATTTTCTCTGATTGGCTCAGATGTTTTTTTATTGGGGTCAGGCTTCGCTTATTGTGGTTATTGGGGGAAGAAGTATCCCAATTTTTGCAGTAGTAGTAAGTATACTGCGTAGCTATGATGATTTTATCAAACACGCTTTCTCAGAATTTTATAAAAGCTTTCCCTTTTAGCGATCATCAATATTTTAAGGGTGAAATCATTTTTTCCAATGAGATATGCAATTCTATATTGCATCTTACCAACCTTGAAGTGGTAAGAATGAATGCCAGTAAGAGGTCCAGTCAGCTCTTTTCCATCTTGAGGTTCAGATAGAAGTTTTGGAATCCATTCCTTCTTTATTTTTTCACGTACAACAAAATCAATTTTCCTCAAATCTTTCTTAACTGCAGGATGATATTGTTCTTTATATATCAAACACTTCGTCCCTTGATAAAAAGGTACAATCCTTTGCCTCAGCCTCTTTTTTCCTTTTTAACAATCCCTGCCCTTCATCGCTAAGCAAAATACAAAGTGTTTCAATTTCTTTTACATCCATGTTATTTATCATCCCTGCAATATTTTCTACAGAAATGTCAATACTCACCTGTGCCATCTTTTTCCCTCCATAAAGCATTGCAAACTGCTGTATTATAATCAATCACAATCCAAAAATAAAGTATTTCATTTGGGGGTCAGGCTTTCCTTAATGATGTCTGTATCAAGCAGATAACTCATGGTTTAGTTACTGCTTCTGATCGAATGTTTTTATCCCGATCGGCATAAATTCCCTTTATAATTGCATTTGCATCTCTTTTATCCTGCCACTTCCCGCAAAATCGTGTCAAATCTTTTTTACCCGGTTCATCCTCATATAATAACACAACCTTAATCTTTGAATTCTTCATAACATTCAGTTCTTGCAAAATTTCTTTTGGAAGTAAAAGCACCCCATTTTCTGATATATGAGTTGTATATTCGACTGCTTTCATACGTTATTGCTCCCTGTTTGATTATACCTATAGCAGTGTTGACATATAAAATCATCTTGACACCAACAGTGTATCCATAAACTTAAATTTCTGCAAATCTTTTCTTGTTTCTGAGGTCTGGTTTTAGGACGCAGATTTTCTCTGGTGGACTCTGGTTTTTTTTTAATGGGACGCAGATTTTCTCTGATGGGCTCAGTTGGGGGTCAGGCTTCGCTTACGTGTGACCTTCAGGTTATTGTGGTTGTTTGGGTGTAAAGTATCCTGTGTCATCAAAAGCAGAGGCTAAATTTTGGTGCTGTGGCGATTTTATATTCTGTTTCAGCCACGGGAGTGCCAACTTTGAATTTGTAAATCTGAAAATGAATCAAAATCAGTTATATTCCTTGTTACCAGAATTAAATTATTTACATAAGCGATTGCTGCAATTTGTCCGTCCACAAAAGGCGGTGTTTTACCTGTGGATTGCAACCGAGCACGTTCGCACGCATGCCATTTTGCGGCATCCTCATTGTAAGAATACATAGGGATATTTGCAATCACAACTTCATCAATATATTTTTTGATGGTCTTTTCTTTACGTGATGGAGGTAGTTGGTACCAGCCAAAATAGAGCTCGTGAAGAACTATTGTTGCTGTGACAATATGATTTTGGTGTTGCTGCAGCCGTTCCATCACAATAGCATCCGGTTGAATTTTTAATGGTTCTGACAATATGTTGGTGTCAAGTAGATACTTCATTTTTCAAAGTTAACAGATCTGCCTGGGGATTGATCTCGATGATCAAAAAAATTATCGTCGGAAGATAGCAGCGTGCTTGTATCGGCTGATTCCCTGAAAGCGCTGAGGGTTGCCCAAAAGTTTTTCGGACGAGAAACAAGTCTTTTGTACTGCGAGATTGATATTAATACAGCTACTGGCTTGCCATGCCTGGTAAGCTGAACAGCCGGTCCATGTTCTATGTCATGCACGAGAGCCGGCAGTTTGTTTTTTGCCTCACTAATCGAAAATTGTTTATCCATGACACGCCCCTTTTAAAAAATAGTTAAGTAAATTAAATAAAAATATAGCTATTATTTTGGCTATAGTCAAGTGCATATTGGGTCTGAGCCTGAAAAATGTCATGGGCATAACGGGGTCTGACCCCAGTAAGTGTTTGGTATTAAAGTGAAATCGTTGCAATTTTGGGTGTTTTTTGCTCTTAGGGCTGGTTTTTGGGGTCAAAAAGTGGGTTTTAAGCAAAAAATGGGGGTCAGGCTTGGCTTATTGGCTTATTGCAGGGGTAAAGTATCCCATACCAGAACGTTCATCAATTACCTGGTTGTTAACGCTTTTTCTATTCTACATCACCCTCTAACCCGGCAATGACAATACCCTCTAACCTGTCAAGGACATCAATAAGGACAACTTGATTACTTTCCTTTACACCATCCGGCAAATGGACATGATAGGGAAATGTTTTCAATCCCTTGTGGTGTGGGGCAGTGTCCCAGCGAAATATAAGATTGTTCTTACTGTCCATATAGTGGAATCTATAATGCACGTTTTCTTCTAAGAGAACTTCTTTAAAATGAAATATAGAGCCATCCTTAAAGGTTATACTTCCACCGATAATACCGACATCAGCGTCTTCATCATATTCAGTGGCAATGCTTACTCGATCTGTTAACCATTCTAACTTTCCTATCCTGTTTTTGATCTTCTTAAAATAGCGAATGATCACAGGGAGATTCCTTCTATTATCTTTTTCTGCCTACTTATTTTGCTGTACACCTCATATACAAAGAGCCAATCGAACCATTCAGCATCATCACCAAGTTTTCCGGCAGTGAACGCTTTGTAAAACTCCGTGCTTTTCATCTTATGCTTCTTTTCAAAGCCTTTGAGGCGCTTGAGATAGTTCTCTACCTTTACGCTCAACAGTTTCTCTTTTAAGACTATACCGGATTTAAGTATCGGCAATGCCTCACCAGTTATCTCTATTTGTTCCATATGCTCCTCCCACTACCTGGTTTGTTTCAGGCTTTATAATTTCACGTATCATGCTTCACCTCCATTTGAAAATCTTGACACCAACAGTGTACCTATAAACTTAAATTTCTGCAAATCTTATTTATAGTTGAGTTTTAGGGTTTAAGTTTTAAGCATGGGTCAGCGCTTTTTTGCTATTAAGAGGGTTCTTCCGATGGTGCCGAGGATGGGTTTGTCCTGCATTTTAAGGGTTTTGCCCAGGGCGAATGGCTGCGGCTTCTATTGCAGCGGAACGATCAAGATTAATAAGGTCCAGTGGCAGAAGAAATTTAGTGAGTGCATCCTCGGAACGTTGCTGGTATTGGCTTTTTTCAATCCCATATTGAAGTTCGAACAAGGTAATTGTACAGATTGCAACATCCTGTGGAGAATGTTGCCTGAATCGCTCAAGAACCTCTGACGGACGTTTTTTTATACTGGTTCGGGCAATTGATCAAATGCCTGGAAGATTGTTTCCAGGTCTTTGAGGCATTCTTTTATATCGTTATCAAGGAGCATTGCGGCTTCTTTTTCAGTGATACCTTTGTCCTCAAGGTTTCTGCCTACCCCCTATGGTTAGCTTGCCTGCAGGGCAATGGTATGGTTTTAAGCGCAGGCCTTCGTGTTTTATTAATTGATCTGCTATTTTTTTATGATTCATGGGTATGTTATAGGACGCAGATTTTCTCAGATGACTCAGTTGGGGGTCAGGCTTTGCTTATTGTGGTTATTGGGGACGCTTATTTGCGCTGATTATCAGGATAGGG
>CAYWGN010000350.1:0-4201 GCA_964457495.1 uncultured Desulfobacula sp. | reverse complement strand
ATTTATAATTTGTTAATTTTTAAAACTCTTTCCAATTCAAGCGGAATGTCCGTTGAAAGAGCATTAAACCTCTTAAATCAAAAAGGAGAAAATCCATGATTGCAATGATAGACAATTATGATTCTTTTACATATAACCTGGTTCAATATCTGAGAGTGCTTGGCGCTGATGTTCTGGTATTCAGAAACGACGAATTCACAATAGATGATATTGCTTCAAAAAATCCAACAGGCATAGTTATCTCTCCAGGGCCGGGACGGCCTGAGGGTGCGGGCTTAACACTTTCTGTAATTAAAAATTTTTCCGGGAAAAAACCTATTTTGGGCATCTGCCTAGGGCATCAGAGTATTGCAGCAGCATTTGGCGGAAAAATCATAAGGGCAAAAAAATTAATGCATGGGAAAACATCAATGATAAATGCGGATGGTAAGCACATCTACACGGGAATTAAAAAACCTTTCCAGGCAATGCGTTACCATTCTTTAGCTGTTTGCCGGGACACTCTTCCGGATTGTTTTGAAATAACCTCACAAACAGATGACGGTGAAATAATGGGGATAAGACACAAAACCCATTCAACACAAGGGATGCAGTTTCATCCGGAATCCATAATGACACCTGTTGGGAAAAGATTGCTTAGAAATTTTTTAAAAAGTACGGGGGAAACATCATGTTTCGCGAAAATTTAATTAAAATTATCAAGGGTCAGAACTTAAGTGATTCTGAAATGTCTCAAATGATATTGGATATTTTTTCAGGTGATATTACAGATGCCCAAATTGGTGCTTTTATGGCAGCATTGGCTGCAAAGGGTGAAACTTTTGAAGAATTGGCAGGAGCTGCCCGTGCAATGAGGAAAAAAGCTGTAAAAATACAAGTGTCTTCTCCTGTTGTTGTGGACACCTGTGGAACGGGCGGAGATGGTTCAAATACATTTAATATTTCAACAACAACAGCCTTTGTCGTGGCCGGCTGTGGTGTTATCGTTGCAAAACATGGAAACAGAAGTGTTTCAAGCAAATGCGGAAGTGCGGATGTCCTCGAAGCATTAGGCGTAAAACTCGACCTTGATCCTGAAATTGTTGAGGAAGCCATTGAAGAAGTGGGGATCGGTTTTCTTTTTGCGCCCCAATATCACGGAGCCATGAAATATGCGCTTAACGCAAGAAAAGAAGTGGGAATAAGAAGTATTTTTAATATGCTGGGCCCCTTATCCAATCCTGCTGCTGCAAATTGCCAGCTCCTTGGGGTTTATGCCCCTGAATTAACAGAAATGTTTGCCCAGGCATTAAATATGCTCGGCGTTAAAAAGGCATTTGTTGTTCATGGTCATGATGGTCTGGATGAAATCTCAATTTGTGCGCCAACAAGGGTATCCCAGCTAAATTGCGGCCAAATCAAAACCTTTGATTTAAACCCTGAAAAATATTTTGATGAATTAGCTGATCCAGGTGATCTTTGTGGAGGTGATGTTAAAAAAAATGTTGAAATCATCCAAAATATATTGGCCGGAGAAAAAGGCCCTAAACGAAATATTGTACTGCTTAATTCTTCTGCTGCCCTTGTTGCCGCAGGACAGGCAAATGATTTTTTTGAAGGAATAAAACTTGCCAAAGCATCTATAGATACAGGTGCTGCAAAAGATAAACTTAATAAACTCGTTCAATTTACCCGGGAAAACGGATAAATAAATATATTCTTAAACTGATCCTGGAGCAAAGACATATGGGAATAAATTTTTTATCAATCATTGTTGATCATAAAAAAAAAGAAGTCGCTTTAGCAAAAAAAAGGATAAGTGAAAATCAATTAATGAAAAGAGCGGCTCAAAGAGATAACAAACGTCCTTTTCTTGAAAACCTTAAAAGATATAATGGTATAAATACTGTCAATATTATTGCAGAAATCAAAAGGGCATCCCCGTCAAAAGGAGATATTAGTTTAGGCCTGAATCCTGAAATCCTTGCCCGAAAATATGAAAAAGGGGGAGCGCAGGCAATATCTGTATTAACAGAGACAAAATATTTCAAAGGCAGTTTTGATGATTTCAAAAAAGCACGAAGCGCCTCATCCCTTCCCATGCTGAGAAAAGATTTTATGATATCATCATATCAGTTCTATGAGTCATGTATTCTTGGTGCTGATGCTGTTCTTCTTATTGCCCGCATTCTAACAAAAACACAGCTTAAGGATTATCTTGATCTTTCATTTGAACTAAAATTAGATGCCCTGGTTGAAATTAACTCTGAAGAAGACCTTAAATCTGCCAATGATGCCAATGCAAAACTTATCGGGATTAATAACAGAAACCTGGGTTCCTTTGATACGGATATAAAGACGGCCATGCGCCTTTCTTCCCTTCTTGATGCGGACCAGATTGCTATTGCTGCAAGCGGCATTACAAAAAAACAAGATATTATAAAAAACCAGGCATCCGGCATTTATAATTTCCTCATTGGAGAGAGCCTGGTAAGAGCCGATAATACCGTCGATTTTTTAAAATCACTCTGCTCTTTATAGTTAAAATAAAGGGGAAACTTTATGCACGAAACTATTATAAAAAATTTATCACACACACCACAGGTTAAAATCTGTGGCCTTACAAGAGTTGATGAAGCCATACAATGTGCTGAACTTGGAGCGGATGCCATTGGATTGGTATTTTTTGAAAAAAGTCAAAGAAACGTCACCCTGGAACAGGCAAAAGAAATTAGTTTAAGCCTGCCAAAAAATATTTCAAGCGTTGGTGTTTTTGTAAATAAACCATTGGAATATATCATGGAACGAGTTGAAAAATGCTCTTTAAATGCTGTTCAGCTTCATGGCATGGAAGAGCCTGATCTTGTAAATCAGCTTATAGAACAAGACCTCATTGTAATAAAATGCCTTTACCTTGATAGCGAGCCATTCCTTAAAGACGTTTCAGAATATAATGCCACGGGTTACCTTGTTGAATGTGCAAAAGGCATTTTACCGGGAGGAAACGCTCTTTCATGGGATTGGGCAAGGGCAAAAGATTTTGGTAAAAAGCATCCGTTTATACTTGCCGGCGGGCTTAATCCGGAAAATATTTCCAGGGCAATAGATGCGAGCCTGCCCGATGCAGTTGATATAAGTTCAGGGGTTGAAAAAGCGCCTGGACGAAAAGATATGACAAAAATAAAAGCAGTTATTGAAGCTGTTTCAAAATCTTCAATAGAGAAAAAAAATAATTTAAGGAGAATTTTTTAATGACAGCAAATCATCCATGCCAGGATTCCACCAACCAGGCATTAGAATCATTTCAAACACTTTGCAGCCCGGGGAATAAAAAATGAATAGAATAAAAACCACTTTTGAAGAAGTTAAAAAAAAAGGAGAGAGAGCACTCATCGGATTTGTAACGGCATGTGACCCAAGTTTTGATTACTCCCTGGAATTAATAAAACAGATGTGCACCTCAGGGCTTGATATTTTGGAACTGGGCATCCCGTTTTCCGATCCAACAGCAGATGGCCCTTTTATTCAAAGGTCTTCAGCAAGAGCACTTGAAAATGGGGTTAATCTCGCAATAGTTTTGGAAATGGCAACTAAAATTCGTAAAGCCACACAAATTCCCATCATTCTTTTCAGTTACTACAATCCAATTTATGCCTATGGGGCAAAAAAATTTTACAATGATTCATTAAAGGCAGGAGTGGATGGTGTTTTAATTGTAGACTTACCCCCTGAAGAGTCTCAGGAAATGACATCAAAATGGGCCGGGGATGATCTTTCTCTTATTCGGCTGATTGCGCCGACTACTCCTTTATCAAGAATGAAAAAAATATCAGATTCTGCTTCAGGTTTTTTATATCTTGTCTCAAAAACCGGTGTAACAGGAAAAGGCGGTCTTGATCCGCCCAATATTGAAAAGCGGTTTAATGATCTAAGGTCTGTTGCCAATCTACCCATAAGTGTCGGTTTTGGCATATCTACCCCAAAAGACGTTAAGATGATTTCAAAATTTGCCGACGGCATAGTTATTGGCAGTGCTTTTGAACAATTGATTGAGTCCAACCTTGAAAATAAAAATCTGCCTTTAATTATGGGAAAAAGGGTAAAAGAATATAAGGAAGCTACAAAGCTGTGATACATCGGAAAGCAATTTTATATCTTTGAAAACCTTTTATCCTTGTATACGGATTTCATATTCACTATACCTTTGCGAGTACGATCGTAT
>CAYWGN010000349.1:0-4233 GCA_964457495.1 uncultured Desulfobacula sp. | reverse complement strand
TGATCCTGTGGAAAACAGCATTAAAACAAGATCCCGGGCTCATGGACAGCCAGGCTCAACTCCCATTCACATCAATATGGTGGCAGACAAAAAAACAGGTCGCCTGCTTGGGGCTCAGATGGTGGGAAAAGAAGGGGTGGCCCATAGAATCAATGCCATTGCCGTGGCTTTGCATAACAAGATGACTGTGGAGGATTTTTCCCAGACAGATCTGGCCTATGCACCGCCTTTCGGGCCGGTCTGGGATCCTTTGTTAACAGCAGCTAACCAGTTGGTAAAAAAAATATAGGATGTTGTTTATGGATATAGAAAATTCTGAGAATAAAAAATTTAATTCTGCTGTTCTTGAAAGGGTACAAATCATGTGTCAGATGTTTTGGGGGCCGGATTTAGAATCATGCTGCCACATGATGGAAGACAATTTTTTTCAATTTGTTGAAATTATCCTTGAAAAATCAGAAAAAAGAAAATCCAAAGAAAAACCCTCTGTCATACTTGATAATATCAATTCAATTATCAATGGGTTTGATTCTCCCCAGTCTTTGAATCTATAAAAATATCTTCAAATATGGTGTCGTCTATTTGCATACAACGTTTTTTTAATTGTCTGTATTTTCCCAACAGATTTCTACCCTCATCCGTCAGTCTGGTACCTGTTTTTTTATCAGAAAGAACAATTTGTTTTCTAAAATTTTTTTCAGTGGGTTTGATCTTACTCCAGACTGCTTTATAAGACATTTTCATTTCTTTTGATGTCTTATAAATTGAACCTGTCCGATCAATGGAATAAAGGATTTGCATCCTACCATTTCCCATGATGATGCCTCCATCATCGCTGATAAGTATCTGATTTGATTTGAACTTCAGTAGTTGCCATTGTTAGAATTTAAATTTCGTCTTGACCTTATGTTAATGTTAACATAAGGTCAAGACAAAAATTATTTATAATGACAGGAAACAATGAATGGAAGATTTTGAAACACTTTTAAAGGGGTCTGCCAAAGCCCATGGTCACCTTTGTCCAGGACAGGTAGTGGGGGTGCGCATGGCAATGCTGGGCTGTAATCTCGTGGGTCTTGATGAACCAAGAACTCTGCCCCAGATAAAAAAACTCATTGTTTATGTGGAAATCGACAGATGCGCCACAGATGCCATCGCATTTGTAACCGGTGTAAAACTTGGAAGACGTTCTCTGAAGTTTGTGGATAACGGCATCATGGCAGCCACTTTTGTCAATCTTGATACCCAAAAAGCATTCAGGATAGCTTCCACAGAGGAATCAAGGGATCTTGCTGCTGTATATTCGCCAGATATTAAGAATAAAGAAAAGCAACAGCTTGAGGCTTACAAAAAAATGGAAATAGACGATCTCTTTATTGTTGAAGAGGTATTTGTTGATGTAGCTGCCTGCGATTATCCTGGCCCCACCAGATTAAAGGCTGTGTGTGCAAGGTGTAATACTATTGTCAGGGATAAACGTGAAGTCCTGAAAAATGATGAGATCCTTTGCAGGAACTGCGCCTTTGGCTCCTATTATCAACCTTTAAAGAAAAAAGTAATGATTAAAAAAACACTAAGATAGCATGGGGTATAGATGCAGCAAGCAACCTTTACCAGCGAAGGTAAGTTTATAAACAGGCTCCTCTTTTTCCCTGCAAGAACCAGGTACTTGTTCCAAAACGCCTTTTTTGATCAGGAAGGCCAGCATGGTAGTGGAAAGCTCATCCAGTTTTGATTTCGTGGCGATTTCCATCTGGGTGGCAACGCCTTTTGATGGATACATAGCGTGCATAATAGCCGCTTCCGTATCAGATATTTCAGGAAAGGAACCGACATATCCGGGATATTGGTTAGCTGGAAATTTGCCACAAATTCCCTTGTAAGATTCTTGAATTGTCTGGATATCTTCGACTTTGTTGCCGGTCAGTTGAAAAGAATGAAATACACCAGCTTCCTTATTGATATAGTCGACTTTGGCAAGGAAAATTGGCAATCCACTATCCTGTGCCACATGATAGAACCCGGTCTTCCACTTTTCGACTTTTCCGCGAGTTCCTTCAGGAGTAAAAAGGAAGAAAATTCTTTGTTCTTTATGTTTTACTATAAAATTACGAATTTTGTCGACCTGTCCTTGTGCGCCTGAAGAACGATCAATGGGAATCGCTCCCAGCCACATCACAAAGGGGCCGATCACTGGTTTGCGGCACCAGTTGTCCTTTATGGAGAAATAGATTTTTACATTAGATAGAATCGCCGCACCCAGCGCAAAAATAAAATCCCAGTTGGAGGTGTGAGGCGCAGCAATTGTTATGCCGGCGCCTTCAGGTACGGACGGTGACTTTCGCCATCCAGCCATTTTAAACCCAAAGAAGTAAATAAATTTAAAAATATATCTGACTATAAATCCATCAAAAATTGTCCTGTCACGTATTTCAAGTTTTTTATCGCTCATAGAATTCCCAAGTATCTTTTATCTTTTTAATTAACGATGAGTTCATATGCCACAATTGATTTGCTCTACAGGAGATAATTAAAAGCCACCAATTCTTGCCAAAGTCTTAACTCCTCGAAAAGCACACAAATGTTAGTCATGATTTTCACTTTTACAATAGGACATACTTTACCTCCCGCATTTTTTTATTTTATTTATTCCATTTTGTCAGCAACATCAATCCACATAAAGTTCGACATTATTGGCTTGCACAGTCCATGCTAAAATGTGATCTATATATTAGTAACTGGAATGTGGAAAGACAGCATAGGATGCTGGTTTTGGTTCATATAGAGTAACGACGTGAATCACCGGTAAAAAATCGCACAGCTATTTTTTACCGGTGCATTCTTTTGTTAGCCAATTAAATGTTTATACCACACATTCATGCTCTCAATGTTTCCGGAAATGTTTGTGTTGTTTTTTAGCCTTCCGCCAAATCGGTAACCTGCCTTGCTAAACGTAACATTCATCCCCACAGACATCGCACGGGCTATTGTATATGCAGTTTTGATTCCCTTGTTCTTTATGGCTTTTTCCATTTGAAGAAGAAGACATTGAGCAAATCCATTACCTCTCCATTCCGGGAGTGTGGCAAAGTCGGTCATTTCAACATTGGAAGATTGTTTGTCCATTTCTGCCGATGAAACACTGACAAGTCGACCATTCTCTTCTATCCCAAAATAATCAACATGACTTTTCATGGTTTCCAGAATATATGCAGGATCATGTATCGGGAAAGGGTAGGATTGAAATATTGTCTTATAAATATCAGTCATAGAAGATAGGTCCGCTTCAGTGCAAATACGCAAGGTAAAATCATCGTTTAGGTGGCATTTGGATTTGATCGCTTGTTTTTCGATAGCAATCTTAAGGATTTCATCCATTTTGCCAAGGTCAGGCTCTTCGGCACGTTCAGTATTCAGGTAGAATCCCATAAGCACGGCTGTCATTTTGCCGGCGTATAACCCAGGTATACGGGCCTCTTCCTCAAAGCCTGCGGTGAAAAATATATCCGAGTGGCATTCGGGGACTTTGGCAAATATTTTTGAATAATTACTTTTTCTTGCCAAATCAATTAGGTTGCGTGGCGTGGTTGAGGATGCTTCGGGGGTTAATTTGATCAAGTAGATGCGATCATTATAGCTGCCGTGCTGAATCACGCTTCCTTCAAATCTCTCAATGATATCTTTAGAATCCATTAATCTCGCTTTGTTCGTTCTCGTCTGGGACAAGTGTAATCGTTTCATCATGATCAGATAGGAGCTTCTCGATTCCTATATCATGTAATTAGGAATATTATCCGACATGCAATGATTAAAAAAATTGATCTGTAAAGCAGTATCAGTGTTCAAGATTTGTGTAAAGAGCTATTCAATATATTTGACCAAACTCAATCAAATGGACAAATCTTTCATTAACCCTGATTGGAGATAGAGATTCCAGGAGATCCGACGTCACTAATTTCTTTAAATCATTCTCAGAACCTTCCCAAATCATAATGCCCTTGTACCGAATAACAGAAATCCATCATTGAATCCATTGAAGCGACCATTAAAATCATTGATGTGGAGATGGGCAAAGATACCCTGGTACTTGACGGTAGGCAAAACTACCCTTGAAAGAGTGAATAAATTGCTGTCAAAGTTAGATTCTATAGGTGTTAGCAAAGATAGGGGTTCCCTGGTTTCCAAGGCGGCAAATGACCTGTTCCATAAATTTATGGAACAGGTAGAGTTAAT
>CAYWGN010000348.1:0-4252 GCA_964457495.1 uncultured Desulfobacula sp. | reverse complement strand
TTTGAAGCTCAAGCATTTCTTTATCAGAAAAAAAATTTTTGTCTGTTGTTAGAAAATCAGGCTTAAGAACGCTTACATCCCTTGAGCACTTTTGAAGAATATATTTTGATGCACCAGTTATCATTTTTCCAATGTCATCCATGATTTTTTTGCTGACAAAAGGCCTGACGCAAGTGGTTCTGAATTCATAGGCAGGTGCCTGGTCCATTAAAAGGCGAATGCTCTTAAAAATCTTTGTGGTATCAAATTTCCCCGGTAACACAAGATGATAGTTTTCAAGGCTGGTTTTTATATCCATAGAGATAAAATCAACAAGCTTTTCTTTAAAAAGTTTTGTCAGTATCTCCGGGCGGGTCCCGTTACTATCCAGCTTTAACTTATATCCCATGTCCTTTATTTTTCTGCAAAAAAGTATCAGATCTTTTTGTAGAGTGGGTTCTCCACCTGTAATCACAACTCCTTCTATGAATCCTTTTCTTTTTTCCAAAAATTCAAAGATTTTGTTTTCATCATAAAAATCGCCAGCCCTTTTTTGAGGGCTGGCAACCAGATCGGGATTATGACAATATGGACAGATGAAATTACACCCCTGCGTAAAAAGGATGCAGGCTATGGTTCCAGGAAAGTCAATCAAGGAATTTTTTTGAAATCCACCGATATACACTTTGTTTTCCTTTATCAGGCCACCTTAGAGACATTAAATGTTTTACGCATATAAAATTCTGTCTGTTTTCCCTTATTCCATTGTCCAACAGGTCTTAAGTAACCAACGACTCTTGAGTACACTTCCGTCTTTGCATTGCATATTTTGCATGTTTCATGCTTTCCTGAAATATATCCATGGGACGGACATACACTGAATGTGGGGGTCAGTGTAAAATACGGCAGCTTAAATGTATTGGACACTTTTTTTATTACATTTTTCACCACCTCTATATCTGCAACTTCTTCGCCCAGGAAAAGATGTTGGACAGTTCCTCCCGTATATTTGACCTGTAGTTTGTCCTGAAGCTCCAGAGCTTCAAAAATGTCATCCGTATAGTTTACAGGCAGATGGGTGGAATTGGTATAGAAAGGGTCTTCACCCTGTTTGTATTCTTCTTCATTGGCACAGATGATATTTTCAAACTTGGACTTGTCTTTGCTGGCAAACCTGTATGTGGTGCCTTCGGCCGGAGTTGCCTCAAGGTTGAAGATTTCATCGGTTTCTTTTTGTAATTTTTCAATCTTAGTTCTGATATGATCCATTATTTTTACAGCAAGATCCTGACCATGTTCTGTGGCAATATTTTCGCCCATAAAGTTGATACAGGCTTCATTCATGCCCAGGATACCAATGGTGGAAAAATGGTTGCGCCAGTAAATACCAGTACTCTCTTTGATTTTCCTTAAATAAAATTTTGAATAGGGGTAAAGATCACCCTCTGTAAATTTTTCAAGTATCTTTCGTTTGATGCTCAATGAGTCTGCTGCAATTTGGATCAGGGTATCCAGCCGTTCAAAAAAATCAGCCTCATCCTTTGCCAGATAACCGATTCTAGGCAGGTTCAAAGTGACAACACCAATGGAACCGGTCAAAGGATTGGCGCCGAACAGTCCGCCACCCCTTTTTCTCAGTTCCCTGTTGTCCAGTCTCAATCGGCAACACATGGACCGGGCATCTTCAGGATCCATGTCTGAATTGACAAAATTTGAAAAATAGGGAATACCGTATTTCCCCGTCATTTTCCAGATATTGTCCAGTTTTGGATTGGTCCAGTCAAAATCCTTGGTAATATTATATGTAGGGATGGGGAAGGTAAACACCCGGCCTTTTGCATCCCCTTCCATCATTATCTCAGCAAATGCCGCATTCAGAGTATCCATTTCTTCCTGAAATTCTGAATAGGTTTCTTTTTTATATTCCCCACCGATCATAACGGGAGAATCCTTTAAAGTGGACGGCACAACCAGGTCCATTGTTATATTGGTAAATGGTGTCTGGAATCCGACCCTTGTGGGAATATTGATGTTAAATACAAATTCCTGAAGTGCCTGTTTAATACTTTTATAGGACAGCTGGTCTTCTCTTATAAACGGCGCTAAAAGTGTGTCAAAATTGGACATGGCCTGGGCACCGGCAGCCTCTCCCTGAAGGGTATAGAAAAAATTAACAATTTGACCCAAAGCGCTTCTGAAATGTTTTGGGGGAGAAGACTCCACTTTTCCTGCCACCCCTTTAAATCCTTCGGCCAAAAGATCCTGTAAATCCCAACCCACGCAATATACGGATAAAAGACTTAAGTCATGAATATGGAGATCTCCTCTGTAGTGAGCATCTCTTACGTGTGGCGGATAAATTTTGTTGAGCCAGTATTCTGCAGTAATATCTGAAGATATGTAATTGTTCAATCCCTGGAGAGAATAACTCATATTGCTGTTTTCTTTGACTTTCCAGTCCATTTGTCGAATATAGGATTCCATGAGCCCCACATTTTCCTTAATGGCAATTTTTCTGATCTGGTTGTGCTGCTCCCGGTAAATAATGTAGGCTTTGGCAGTTTTATAAAATGGGGAATCCAAAAGGACTCTTTCCACGATGTCCTGGATCTCCTCTATTTCAGGAATCACTCCAAGACGCATGTCTCTTGCCAGAGAGATAACTTTCATTGTCATTTTTCTGGCTTCTCTTTCATTGAATTCACCTGTTGCCTCGCCTGCTTTTTTAATGGCATGGGTGATTTTAGAAGAATCAAAGTCTGCTATTCTTCCATCCCGTTTTTTAATTTGGTCAAACATGTATCCACCTCTTGAAATCTGATTGAAATTAACATATCTTTTGTCAGCGCTATTAGTGATAATAAAATAAGGTTTACTGGCACGCTGGAACATAGATTTAATCAACATATTGTTGTTTGTCAAGAAAAAAATCTATATATTGTGGTTTTAACATTTATTTAATAAAAATACAAATGCAACTAGACCAAAATCCATTCTTTAGAAAAACCATAACATCCTGGTATGATTCAAACTTTGTCTGCCGGACGATTATAGTCATTATGATCTTTATTTTTGCCTTTGCCATTGCCGGTATTATCGTTGGTTCCGGTAATCCCCATTTCCGGGAACATGTATGGTTTCCAGCCCTTCTGGCATTTTTAAGTTTAATTCTGGTGATTAAAATATTTTTAAGAATTGAACGGCGGTCAAAAAATAATTAACTCAACTGGTCTTAAGTTTTTGCAGACGGGGTCAGGCTTGTTTTATTGTGTTTTTATCCATAAATCTATATCAAAAATGCAATAATGCAAGCCTGACCCCACTCATGACCCCACTCAAATCAGCCAACTCCGAAAGTTGAGTCATTAATTGTCTTCTAGCAGCATCTCAATAAGATGGTATAAAATTTTTGCAGTCACCCCCCAGATCAAAATATCTTCATAGGGGTATGTCAGGAGCATGACATTGGGTGCTTGTCCATGGAATCCTTTTTCTTTGTGCAGATCAAGCAAAAATTTTAACGGAATCTGAAACACTCTGGATATTTCAGACCTGTCATAATTAATGGTCTCTTTTTGATTCCATATACCAACCCAGGCTTCAATATCTTTGTTGTTAATGGTTTGAAAGTGTCCAAGAGAACCTATAACTTCTACGTTTTCTCGATTGATCCCCATTTCTTCTGCAAGCTCTCTTAATGCAGTATCCTTTGTTGAAAGATCCTTCTTATCTTTATGCCCGCCTGGAAACGCCATCTGGTTGGCCCAGGGATATCCCTTTACATCTGCTTTCTGGATAAACACCAGCTCAATTTCCTCATTAAAAATAAACAGGGCAATCACACTGGTGGACTGAAACAGATCATCCTCTGGAGGCCCGGGGTGAGTACCTTCTTGGATTGCTGACCGAATAATATTGATATATTTTTCTTTATTCATTAAATCCTTAGGATCGAAAATTATTAAAAAAACTCAAAAAAGATACAAGGAAATATTGTTATTGTCAAATTCTTGTTTTTTTACAAAACCCCTTTATAGTTTCTCCTGCTCCAACAATCCTGCCAGAATGGCCAGTATTAAACTTTAGCTCAACGCAGTAATCTGGAAAATTAGCGGTTTTCGTTCAGGCACTATTTTAATAATTGATTTTTGTTTACTTTAAGGGCATGACTACACTATGAAACCCAACAACTCTGTTTTAGATTTTAAAGGAATAACGCTGCTTATAATTCTTTGTGCAAGCTGGGGTTTTAATCAAGTGGCCATCAAGGTTG
>CAYWGN010000347.1:0-4269 GCA_964457495.1 uncultured Desulfobacula sp. | reverse complement strand
TATATTTTGAAAATTTTGTCCCTTTTCTGTCTATTTTATTGCGGCAATTAACAATTGGATATCACACAGTCCTGGTTTGTAAAAATATTTGTCAGCTCGATCAATTTTTGAGTGGCTTGGCCAAGATAAATTGGGCACTTTTTATTTGCATATTTTAATAACCCAAAATGATCCTGATGTGCATGGGAGAGAATCAAACTCGTTTTGGTTGTGCCATCATATAACCCTTTTATATCAGGCAGGACACCTTTATTTATTAATTCTTCGATTTTTAAATTCTGAATGGATCGTTGATCAAACTTTGTCTTATCAGGGTTCACTAAAGGCATCCCAAAATCTACAATAATTCGGGTGGATTTGGTCCAAATTTCTACACAGGACCCTCCAATTTCTTTTGTCCCTCTGTGGATTTGAAAATTCATAAACACAAAACCTTTTAGCAAATCTCAAATACAGTTTATTTTTTATAACACTTTTATTTCATTGTTTTTATCAAAGAAAGTTCTTTTGCTTTTTTCATTATAACTCCATTCAGCTTCAATTTGTAAAAATTCAAGTTTCAGCTTGAGTTCATCTTCAAGTTTCTTTTTCAGTTGTTTATATAGTTCCTTCGTTGATTCCCAATCATGATACTTATAGTAAATTTCGTCAGCAGCAATGAACAATACTGGTAAATTATCCTGATAAATCGTTATCGTGTTATTTTGACCACCTGCCCCCCGAACCAAAGCTGCTTCACGCAAAAAATTCTGGTAGTTTTTCTTTGCCTTTTCTTTGCTTTTACTCGTCAGATCAAATTGGGCATAATAAATCAATAATTCCATTATTGCGAAATGAATAGGATCACTATTTTTACCAAATTTGACCTCCCAAAAACATAGCTTTTTTTTAGAAGAACTTTTTATTTGTCCAATTAAATCGAATTTCCCCCAGAGGCTATCTTTTGCCTTATTTTTCAAAGGTGTTTGATAATCGATTATATGTTGACCGTATTTTAGAATTTGCAAAGCTTCATTTTTTGTCGCATTGGATTCACCCGATTCCATATCTTTTTCTGGTTTATATGTATTGAACAGTGCATGGCAAAGTATCTCCTCTCCTCGAGAAGTGTCGCCTGTTTCATGATACCCTATTCTATTTCTTAACCCGAATGTTTTTATTTGGTTCGGTTTTTGGCTTAAAGATCTGAAAACAGTATTTCTATCTGCAAACTCTTTGTACTTGCTTATAATTTCTTTAGAATCAAAATCTTTAATCCTTCGCAATGAATTTCTGTATTCTATTATATCTTTCATGGTATCCTCGATTTAGATTGCTAATATGTTTCAGCTACCCAGATAAACTTTATTGAATTGTCAGCCATATCCTTATTGCACTCCTCACTATGATAATTTATCTAAAACGGTGTAAACACTTCTTTCCCATCCCTTGCATCAAACAGGATCTGCGAAACTTTCTTACCCCCAGCTGTATTATGAAATTCTTGAATATGGTTTATTTTGTAATTATTGTCGTCTTTGGGATTGAGTCGTTGATTTTTAATACATTCCCTGATCTCCGCTCGTTTTCCTTCAGATAGATACATAGCATCTTCCTTTTCAGGTTGTGACGAATATGAAATTGAGTTTGTTATTGGTATAATACACTTGAGGAAATAGATTTCAAGGATTTTCGAGTGTTGTTTATACTAAACAACCACCGGCTTGAAGGCCGGTGGGTTTAAGAGCGCGGACTGAAAGTCCAGCAATACCGGCATAGGCCGGTTGATTCATTCAATATCAAATTTATCATCTGGGTCTTTTTCAAAATGATACTCAAGGTATTCTTGGATCATGTCTTTTGTTAGTTCCCCGGATGTTACACAAAAATAACCTCGTGCCCAAAAATGTCTCCCCCAATACCGTTTCTTTATATGGGGAAACTCTTCAAATATCTTACGTGATACTCTTCCTTTAAGCCTTCGCATGATATCTGAAGGTGAAATGTTCGGTGGTGCTGAAACCAAAATATGCACATGGTCTTTACTGACAACTCCACGCACAATATGTATTTCGAATCGCTCACACGTTTGGCGGACAAGTTCTCGCACTCGAAGGGCAATATCTCCTTGTAGCACATGATAACGATACTTGGTCACCCAAACAAAATGATACTCTATCTTAAACTTTGTATGGCTTCCTTGGCGGTATTTCATAAATAAGATTATAACCCAACTGCTAGCAAAATGCTACCCGCATACAAGGCGGGGGTTTAAACCTTTTACAGAAACAATTAATGGGCATTAGAAACAATATATGTTAATTTGGAAGATGGACTAACTTGGAGGGTTTATTATGAGCTTATGGTTGGAAAGCTTATCATTATGTTTATATGATTGTGAAAACGAACCTGAATTAAGAGCTAAATGTATTTTATCCTATCTTGCAATGGATATCCCGCGTTCCTGGTGGGAGCAAGCATTGGAGACGAATAAAGTTCAAAGCAGTCATGCCGATATCCTTCACGATTTACAAAAAGAGTTACTGAACATACCAGGATTAGCCGGAAAAACTGATTATGGTTTGCTTGTTGCGTTGGCGTTTGCTGATAAAGAAGGGTCAAAATCAAAATTTGGTATCATTGATAGTCCATACTCTATTGAAGAATATTTAGATAAGGCCCGAAAAATTTTAATAGATCGACCAGAATTAAGTGAATTGGGGAAATTGATTGATAATTGTGGGAATGCTCCACCTAAATAACAAATAAAGGACCCAAATGCCCCCTAAAAATTTTAATAGCCAATCAACCAACCTGATCCAAAATTGGGATCAAACCTTATTAAAATCTGTAAAAAATCAGATAACAATCAAACTGCTCACAACAGATCATGTTGAAAGTAGACAATTTATAAATTTTACAAAAAAAATAATAGATATCACATCTAAATTAATCATTGAATCGGAAAAATCAGAAAAAGTTCTCCCTTGTTTCCAGTTAAAAGAGAATATCACATATTCTGCCCTTCCTCTTTCAAAAGAACTTGAACCCTTTCTTGAAGCTTTGTCACAAATTAACAGCAGCGAGAGCCAACTTTCCGGGCCAATATTGCAAAGCCTTGATAACATAGATATTTCTGTGAGCCTGAAACTCTATATTGCCCTGGAGTGTCCCCACTGCCCCAAGGTAGTCAGAACAGTTATTCCTCTATCCATGGCTTGTAAAAACATCCATCTACAGATTATTGACGGTACACTATTTCCTGAAACTGCACAAAAAAATGGCGTTATGTCAGCGCCATGTCTTATTCTTGATGATGATTTCAGATGGACAGGAGATGTCAGTGCCCAGGAAATTATAAAAATGATTACTGAGCGGGATGCTTCGCAATTGAGTACTGTAACCCTGAAAAATATTCTTGAAGAGGGTTATGCGTCATGGATAGCCGGACAGATGATGGAAAAGAAAAAAATCTTTGATAATTTCATCAAACTGTTGCTCCATGAAATCTGGTCAGTCAGGCTTGGAGCCATGGTAATTGTGGAAGAGCTTGCCGAGACAGACCCTGAACTTGCTGCAAAGATTTGCCCTGAACTTATAGACCTGTTTGATGAACAAAATGTTTCTGTACAGGGAGATATTCTTTATGCCCTTGGAGAAGCAGGCTCTGTTGAAACTAAAAAATGGATTCAAAGTAAACTTGTCACACTTGATCACCAGGAGCTTATTGATGCTGCAAGTGATGCCCTGGAATCTTTAAATTAAGGCACTCTGAATTAAAACTCTTTAAACCTGAAATCGGTAATATTTTAATCAGCAATAACCGTGTCGGGCAAGAAGGCAATAAGGACTTTTGTGGTGAATCCATTGTAGTCGATCCAAATGGTGATGTAATTATCAAGGCAAATGACCAAGAGCAGATTTTATATGCAAATCTGAATCTGAGTCATTCATCATTGGCACAGAAAACAAGGCCGTACCTCAGCCTTAGAAGACCTGAAACATATGATTACTGATAGATGAAAATTAAAAACATTATAGAACAAAAGACAATATTATCTCTGGCCATCTGGCCAGGAGGGATCAAATGAAAGAAGAATATTTAACAGTTATGGAACTATCTGAAAGAATAAAATATTCAGTGCAGAGTCTTTATAACCTTATTCATAATAAGAGCCTAAAGCTAAAGCGTCACTATCTCAAACCAACACCCAAAAAAATTTTATTTAAATGGACTGCTATTCTTCAATGGATGGGTGAAGATATTATTGTTGAAGAATCTATTCATGA
>CAYWGN010000346.1:0-4294 GCA_964457495.1 uncultured Desulfobacula sp. | reverse complement strand
AAAAAAAAATCAAACGAGTGAATACGGGGATCTATTGTTTTGATAAAGAATTTCTCATATCGGTTATCGATGAAATACGACCGGATAACAACCAGGCAGAATATTATTTGACGGATATCGTTGAAATAGCACAAAAGAGATATGAAAAAATACGGGTTATGACTATGGATGATTCAAGGCAGGTTATGGGTGTAAACACGCTGGAAGAGCTTGAAAAAGCTGAACACCTGATCCAACACCATGACAAATGAATTGCCTTGACTTTATTAAATATTTTGAATTATACTGAACGTCAATAAGCATTGTGAGAATATGAAAATGGGTAATGATCGTATTGAAAAAAAGTTTGATGATATTGATGGGAAGATTGATTTTATGATAGAATTTTGCCACGAACTCCAGCAGGAAAATAAGGAGCTAGTGTTAAAAGTCAGGGACCTTGAATCAGAACTTGTCAAGAAAAATGAAAGCGAAGAACAATTTTCAGAACAAGATGCGTTGGTTCAATCTAAAATTGATGGGCTTTTGAAAAAACTGAACCATTTTTCAAGCAGTTCCCCCAACGAATATCCATTAAGCCAATGACCGGAACTATTTCGGAAAAGGGATTTCATTGGATGAAATTGTTGTAATTGATCTTTTTGGAGAGGAGTTTAGATTTAAGCCTGATAATCAGGTTGAAAATCCAGAACAGGTTGCACATTATTTAAGGGAATATATAAAAGATGCAGAAGGATTGTTTCAAAATAAAACCCTTGGGAAAAATAAAATTGCAATCCTGCTGTTAGCGGCCATGAATTTGTCAAAGGATTTTCATGAGCTTAAATTGCAACATACTGAATTCGAAAAACAGGTTGAAAAAAAAATTTCATTTTTGATGAAAAAAATTGATAAAGGAATTGAATAAAAAAGATACACTTATAGTTATAAATTTTACCCCTGCAATGTGCGTGATTGTATGACAGTCTTTGTCCTAACGCATAGTAAAAAGGGAGTCCACACTTTTACTGGTGTGCTAAGTTCCTCCTGGTAAGGAAAAGCCTAAAGGTATAATTGGACACCCACCTTTTGAACCACTGGTTCAAAGCCTTAACAAGCAACACGGCAGTTTGTGGGGGTAATTGTAACAATTAATAAGTCTTTTAATTCTATCCTTCCCAACAGTTCATCCCATTTCATAATTTTTGCAATCATAATTTTTATAAAAATAGAGCTTTATAAAAATTATCTTATAAAATTAGACAATTACAACATGTTGTGTTGAGGTTAATATAATTTAGGAGAATTTTTTAATGGAATATACGGTTGTACTCTCATCTATTGCTGTGGTTTTGTTGGGGTTGGGAGTCGTTGCCTTCTTGATTTTTAGAAAAAAAACGATTCAGGAGAACCTGAATATTGAAGAAGAGCAAAAACATATAATTGAAGAGGCCAAAAGAAAAGCGGGGACCCTGTTAAAAGAAGCCAAATTGGAAGCTAAGTCCAGGCTTTTGGAAATGAAGAGTGATTTTGATTCGGAAACGGAGGAAACCCGTGCTGAATTAAAAAAAGAAGAACGCAGGCTTTCCAAAAAGATTGAGAAGATCGATAAACAGGAAGAATTATTATCAAAACGGGAATTAAATTTTCAAAAAAATGAAATTGCACTTGAGGAAAAACTTGCATCGATTACTAAAACAGAGAGCCAATATAAAGCGTTGTTAGAACAGACCAAGAAAGAACTTGAAAAAGTATCAGGGCTTACCCTTGAAGAGGCAAAGGATCTCTTGCTTAAGGCCATGGAAGAAGAGGCCAGACACGAAGGTGCTAAACTGATTAAAAAAATTACCAGTGAAGCAAGAGAGAATGCAGATAAAGAAGCTAAAAAGATCATCTCAACCGCCATTCAAAGGTATGCCGGGGATTATGTGGCAGAGCGAACCGTTTCAGTTGTTCATCTTCCAGGAGATGAAATGAAAGGCAGAATTATTGGCCGTGAAGGAAGAAATATAAGGGCGCTTGAGGCGGCTACAGGGATTGATCTGATTATTGATGATACACCTGAAGCAGTCATATTATCAGGGTTTAACCCGGTTCGAAGAGAAGTCGCCAGGATTGCACTTGAAAAATTGATAGCAGACGGAAGAATTCATCCTGCAAGGATTGAAGATGTTGTTGCCCGGGCAACGGAAGAAGTGGATCTTGTTATTAAGGAAGCCGGGGAACAGGCAGCTTTTGATTTGGGTGTCCATGGTATTGATCCTGAATTGATCAAAGTGATTGGCAAGCTCAAGTTTAGAACCAGTTATGCCCAGAATGTATTACAGCACTCTGTTGAAGTTGCTTTTTTGTCAGGCGCCATTGCAGCCGAGCTGGGGTTGGATATTAAATTGTCCAAACGTATGGGATTGTTACATGATATTGGAAAAGCCGTTGACCATGAAGTGGATGGTGCCCATGCCATCATCGGTGCAAACCTTGCTAAAAAATATGGTGAAAGCGAGCGTGTGGTCAATGCCATTGGAGCCCATCATGAAGATCAGATGCCGGAATCAGTGTATGATTACATTGTTCAGGCAGCTGACGCCTTGTCCGGAGCAAGACCAGGGGCTAGAAAAGAAAGCCTGGAGAATTATGTCAAACGGCTGGAAGACCTTGAGAATATTGCTAACTCCTTTGACGGGGTTATCAATACATATGCGATTCAGGCAGGTCGTGAAATACGGGTAATTACGGAGAGTGAAAAGATTAGTGATGAAAGTGCAGTGCTTCTTTCCCGCGATATTGCTCGCCAAATAGAAGAAAATTTAACATTCCCGGGTCAAGTTAAGGTTGTTGTGATTAGAGAAACAAGGGCAGTAGAATATACCAAGAAATAAAGGGTAAAAAAATATGAGTGTCTTATCTGTACTAAAGGAACGTGGATTTATTGAAGACCTCACCCACACGGAAGAATTAGAAGATTATTTAGTCAATAACAGAGCAACTTGCTATATTGGATTTGATCCGACGGCAGCAAGTCTTCATGTTGGAAGTCTTGTCTGTATAATGGCTTTGGCTCATATGCAAAGACATGGGCACAGACCCATAGCTCTGGTTGGCGGTGGGACTGGCTTAATCGGAGACCCGTCCGGGAAAACTGAACTTCGTAAAATTATTACCCAGGAAAAGATTGATGAAAATAAAACCGGCCTTCGGAATCAATTGTCCAGGTTTCTTGATTTTTCCGAGGATAAAGCATTGTTGCTGGATAATGCTTCCTGGTTGACAAAACTTGAATATATTCCATTTTTAAGAGATATTGGCAGGCATTTCAGTGTCAACCGAATGGTAAAAGTAGAAAGCTATAAAGCTCGGATGGACTCTGAAGACGGGCTTACCTTTATTGAATTTAATTATATGCTGCTTCAGGCGTATGATTTTATGCAGCTTGCCAAATCATATGATTGTTTTTTGCAGATGGGCGGATCTGATCAATGGGGAAATATTGTTGCCGGAATTGATTTGACTCGTAGAACAATAGGAAAACAAGCCTTTGGGATTACCTTTCCTTTAATTACCACTGCAAGCGGTATAAAAATGGGGAAAACGCATAAAGGAGCAGTATGGCTTGATGCCCAAAGATTTTCTCCCTATGAATATTACCAGTTCTGGGTAAATGCTGACGATGCAGATGTTGTAAGATTTCTTGCTTTGTTTACCTTTTTGCCAATGGAAGAAATTGATCAGGTAAGCCATCTTAAAGGAGCTGATCTGAATAAAGCCAAAGCAATTTTAGCCTATGAAGCCGCCAGAATTTGTCATGGAGAAGATGAGGCGAACAAAGCCTTGGAGGCATCAGTATCCATGTTTGGGAACATAGAGATACCCAGGGATCTTTTAACCTCCAGCAGTATTCCAAGAGGTAGTCATTTGGTTACAAATGAGAAATCAGTGCCATCCTCATCCTATAATAAAGATGATGTTATAGGGAAGATTTCAGTGATTGACTTATTCATGGATGCAGGCTTATGTAAATCCAAATCAGATGCCAGAAGGCTTATCCAACAAGGAGGGGCTTATATTAATGGTAACAGGGCAGTCTCCTTGGACCATATTATTACAGCAGATGATATTGAAAAAAATGAAATTTTGCTAAGAGCTGGCAAGAAAAAATATCATAAAATTATTTTGAATTAAGTGTAAAAAATAATTGACAAAAAAAAATACTGCATGTATATTGTTTTGGTTTTGTCGATCACATAAAGCGTGATCAAAAATGAGGTTTTGATCTTTGAAAATTGGTCAGTGAGAAATTTTAGAGCGGGTCTAAAAC
>CAYWGN010000345.1:0-4306 GCA_964457495.1 uncultured Desulfobacula sp. | reverse complement strand
AACAAAACCTTACGAACAGAGATGCTTGCATTTGGAAAGATGGCAAGTGAAAATTTAGAACCATCAATATATGTCCCGGTTTTTTGATAGAGAAAAGAAGATATTTTATTTTTTATATATGATGTGTTGATGCCCCAGGTAATGATAATCGGGGATAATAATATTAATCCAATAATTACGGCAATACCATAAAGAATCAGCCGTTTAAATCCTGTTTTATAAGAAAAAAACATTAATCCTTACCAGGAAAAATCAAGGGCATTGGATAGATCAATAAAATCAGCCATTACAAAATGGGTTTGATCCATTAAAATTTTTTTAAAGTCATTTATTTTTATATTTTCCTGATCTAATTTCTCTATTTGAGGTTTGCCAACAGATCTTAAATAATCATTTGCAATCTTAATTTCTAATTGTTCATATTGTTTTTTTTTCGATTTCCTGGCATCCAGGTTTAATGAGAGTGAGTCCTGATAATTTAAATCAGATGTCATTTCGATTCTTTTTTTAAGATAGTTTAAGCCAGGGTCTTTTAAAGCTCTTTTTTGATAATCCATATTTAGTTTTTTATTTGCCAAAGAAAGGGACGGATATTTGTTATAGGATGTCTTGTTTGTTGTATCCCAGGGCAGGGCGCCTTCTAAAGAACTTTCTCCCGTATCTTTAATTTTATAGACCTGCGGATATTCTAAATCCGGTAAAATTCCTAAATTTTGAGTGCTGTCCCCGGATACGCGATAAAATTTTGCACTGGTCAGCTTTAGTTTCCCTTTCCCAAGCGGTTGCATTTCCTGAACAGTCCCCTTTCCAAAACTTCTTGTGCCGACAATTACACCCCTGTGATAGTCTTTAATAGCACCGGCAAAAATTTCTGAAGCAGACGCGCTCATTCGATTGATTAAAACAATAAGGGGACCGGAATATTCTATACTAGGATCTTCATCATATAATATTGTGGTTCTGTGTTTTGTTTTAATCTGTACGATTGGCCCTGATTTAAGAAAAAGCCCCGTCAGCTCGTTGGCCTCTTTTAAGGAACCGCCGCCATTGTCCCTTAAATCAATAATCAATCCATCAATGTTTTCGTCTTTAAGTTCAACCAATATTTTTTGAACATCTTTTGTTGTACTTTTGTAGTCTTTATCTCCCCTGTGATAGGCATTAAAATCAATATAAAAATTGGGAATTTCAATAATGCCCAGTTTCAGGGTTTGGTTGTTGTGATCCATGGTGATGATATTTTTTTTGGCAGATTGTTCTTCTAATTTAACCCGGTCCCTTTTTATTTGAATTGTCTTGGTTGAATCGCTTTTTTTAGCAGGGATGATTTTCAGTCGGACAAATGAATTTTTTGGACCTCTGATAAGTTTGACAACATGATCAATCCTTTGTCCTATGGTGTCTTTGATTTCTCCGGTTTCACCCTGACCCACACCAATAATTTTATCCCCGGGCATAAGCAGATTTGATTTGTCAGCAGGGCCCTTGGGAATTAACCTGATAACCTTGGTATATTCATATTCAGTTTGGAGCACAGCGCCAATCCCCTCAAGAGATAAACTCATATGGATATCAAAATCCTCGGAAGCCCTGGGAGGAAAAAATTGAGTATGAGGATCAAAACTTGCAGTCACACTGTTCATGAAAATTTGAAAAATATCATTTGAATTGGTTTGTAATAAGCGATTGAGTCGGCTTGAATATGTTTTTTCAAGCATATCATTGATCAAAACTGTATCCTTATCATCGAGTATCAGGGAAACGATATGATTTTTCAGTTCTTTTTTCCAAAGAAAATAAAGTTCAGACTTTTTGTCCTTCCATTGCCTCAAATCAATGTCAACAATCATGGATTCATTTTTAGTGAAATCTAAACTTTTTTCCCATGTTTTTATCAGTGTTAAAATATATTCCAGTCGTTCCTTTGATCGGTTCATATATAAATTAAATAAGTTGAAGGCAGTATCAAGACGTCCTTTTTTAAGGTCATTATCAAATTGGAATTGATATTGCTTAAATTGAGCAACATCTTCTGTCGTAAAGAGCTGTTTGCCAGGATCAAGTTGTTTTAAATATGTATCAAGAATAATTGAGGACATTGAATTGTCCAGATTTTTTTCAAGATAATGGTATCGGTCAAGTGCTTTTATAATTTGAATACATTGAGAAGAATGTTCTTGCTTCGGGGTGATGGTCTTGCCAATATTTGCCGGCGCAGATGATGAATACGATAAAAAGACGAGTGTTGAGAAAAGGTATTTTATGAAAATTGAGATATTAATATTCTTAATCTTTTTCAGTTTCATGGTCTATATCCTCTGGGGTTTCAAAGCTTATTCTGCCTATTTTGCCGGCCCTAAGTTCACGAATCAATGCTTCAGATGCTTTTTGATAATTGATGATGCCGCCTTTTTTTAAACATCCCCTTGCAGCACCGATTTCTTCTATTAAAGTCATTGCATCCTTTGGTATGGTTTTTAAAAAAGAATACCGCTGTGTCAATAGTTCAGGATATCTTTTTATTAGAAGATTAGCAGCAAAAAATGCAATGTCATTATAGTCAATGGCCGTATCTGATATGGCACCACTTGCTGCCAGGATATAGGCTTTTTCCTCTGGTTCTATTATCGGCCATAATATTCCCGGGGTATCATATATATCAATATTATTTTTCAAACTGGTTCTTTGCTGGTGCCGGGTGATTGCCGGCACATCCCCGGTTTTTGCAATTTTTTTTCCTGCCAGAGTATTTAAAATGGTTGATTTTCCGGTGTTTGGAATGCCCACAACCATTACTTTTAATTTTCTGGCCCGGTTGCGATTAACTTTGTCAATGCAATAATTTAATGCCCCATTTACCTGGGATTTTTGAGAACCACAAATTGAGATGGCAGGAGTATTCTTTTGTGTTTCAAAATAATGAAGCCATGCTTTAGTTTGTTCAGAGTCTGCAAGGTCGGATTTATTTAAAACCTTTAATCGAAATTTTTCCTTGCAGATTTTGTTCACAAAGGGGTTGGCACTTGCCTGGGGCAGTCTTGCATCTAAAATTTCCAAAACAACGTCTACTTTAGATATAGCCTTTTTAAGCAGGTTTTCCGTTTCAACCATATGTCCTGGAAACCATTGGATTGTCATTTTTTATTATTTCTCTTTTTTTGTTTTGGTTTAAATTATATGAAGTATGGCATATCAATACAATTTTTTCAAAGGCAAAAACCCCATACCTCAGGGCAATCGCATGTAAAAGGAAAAACTATCCGCAAAAAATACAAGTTTTAAAATAATAACTTAGTTTTAACCCGGCCGGTGCATGGGTTGCGGCTCATCCGATTGGCCTTCTTACAGGCTTTAAACTCCGTTGCACTAACCGGCAAAAACTCGCTGTCGCTCAAACACTTGCCGGTCTTAACGCTCCACTGCGTTAAGACCCTGTACAGAAGGCCAATCTACCATTCCCTGCAACCCATGCCCCGGCCTCCTCGGCAAGATCCAGTACCTCGATATGTAATTTTGTTCATATTTTCAATGGCTTAAAATAAAAATCAAATTTTAATTCCGGATAAATCAGTATTTGGCGGATTTGGCAATATTGCCATTTTCGCCAAATGGTCACGAATCGATCTGTTTATCGGAAATACAAATCCTCGTATTTTCGATAAACGGTTTCACTATTTTTTTAAATTTTATTGTAAGTGAAGGGAATCGTTATCTGTGTGTGGAGCCCATACTTATTTGGTTCCTTTAGCGGCTCATTGACTTTGATATTTGATTTTGAGATGATCCTGCTAAATAAAAATTTTAATTTCTGGATATATCTATGCAATTTAAAACTTCATGGAAGACCATCTGTGTATTAATCCTATCGGTTTTTGCTATTCCCTTGATCTGTTCCGGTACAGAGTCTTTGAGCCATAAAAATTCTTCACCTGAGTTTCTGTCATTAATGGAAAGTATTCAGTTTAAAAATGATATTGAATTCTGTGGTATTAAAATTCCGATTGAAAATCAGGATGTAAAGGAAAGACTTGAAAAAGAGATGCTACTGGCGTTGTGGAGCCGACCACAGGTGATACTCTGGATCAAGCGGGCTGCAAGATTTTTCCCCCATGTGGAAAAAATTTTAAAACAGCATGGTCTGCCCCTGGATTTGAAATATGTTCCAATAATTGAAAGTGCTTTAAGACCCCATGCCTCTTCCGCAAAAAGGGCGGTTGGATATTGGCAGTTTTTAAAATCTACCGGGAGAAAATATGGGCTTAGGATTGATTCTCAAGTGGATGAACGAAGGAATATTTTTAAATCA
>CAYWGN010000344.1:0-4312 GCA_964457495.1 uncultured Desulfobacula sp. | reverse complement strand
TTGTCAAGCCTGTCGGCAATCGGTTCCAAATCATTGCAGGGGAAAGACGATGGAGGGCCCATCAACTATCAGGATTTTCAGAGATTGACGCGATTATCAGGAATTCGGATAATTCAGAGGTCGAATCATTGATTGAAAATATACAAAGGCAGGATCTGTCCGTATTTGAAGAAGCCGCAGCCTTTAAGAAACTGCTTGATACGAAAATCACCCAGAAGGAGTTATCCCGACAGGTTGGTAAAAGTCGAACGTACATCGCACAGAAAGTGAGATTGCTGGAGTTGGGAACGGATGTCAGAAACGCAATGGAATCTAAGGAAGTTGGGGAGCCCTTATCCGAAGGGGCGGCAAGACAATTACTACGATTGAAACCAATTGATGACCTGGCCACAACCCAACTTGAGAATTCACGGTGGTCCCATTTATATGCGCGTTTTATCATTTCAAAGCCCAACTATTCCAGGACAGTTGCGGATGTCCGATTTGGCGTTGACGAACAACTGGCTTTCCTTTACCGGTGCAGCAGAGACAGTGAAGAGGAATTAGAACGAAAAGCAGACATTGCGTTGGCAAAATCTGAGAAAGGAGAAAAACTCTCTGCATTTAGATGGGGAGCCCCATTAATGTGGAGCTTGATTCGGCCTGACTTTGGCAAACTTACAAAGAATCAGGACTTAAAACTTAGAGAGGCTTTGATCAGATACATTCTGGAGTATTTGAAGCGGTATCCCTGCAAGGATTAGGTATTGGTTCTATGCTTATGGAACGCTTCTGTAGGGAAATGGATACCTGTTTTGCTATAGCTTACTTGCGAAACGTGTTGGCGTTCGCTGTTCTAATCCAGGCTGTCAAAAATTAACTAGGAGAATTTTTCATGGTTGCAAAACAGTATTGGCATTATACAGTATTTGAGCATTTGCAATCTATTGTTTCAAATAGGATGATAAATACAGCAGACACCTGGGTTTCCCGCAAAGTTAAAGGCACACTGCAAGAAGGGCGTTTAAAAAAAATCCCGGACTGACTTCGGTGGAAATCGGAAAAGCAATCGGCCTGGCAAGACAGATACCAAATAACGTCATTTTGATACAGTTGAAGTAAGTATAAAATGTCGTTTGATATTAAGACAAATAAATTTACATCATATTTTATCCGCTTTTCAAAAAGTTGTTTTTAATGGGTTGCAATAATATCCCAGATATGGGATAAGTTAAGAGTGATTACAATGAAACATAAAGAGGTCGTGTGGATTGGTTCTTCGTTGGAGGATTTAAAAAAATTTCCTGAATCTGTAAAAGACGAAGTAGGATTCGCTTTACACAGAGCACAAGAAGGGAAAAAACATCACAGAGCAAAGCCTCTCAAAGGATTTAACGATGTTTTTGAAATTGTTAGTTCCTTTCAGTCAGATACATACAGGGCTGTATATGGGATTAAAATTGGAAAAAAACTTTATGTTCTACATGCATTCAAAAAAAAATCTAAATTAGGAATCAAAACACCAAAGCCTGATTTGGATTTAATCAAGAGAAGACTTAAAGAAGCTCAAAGACTTGAGAAGGAGGAATAAGTGATTAGTGAAAGAAATTATAAAAAAGGTTCTGGTAATATTTTTAATGATTTGGATTTAGAAAACCCAGAAGAACGACTTGCTAAAGCTAAGATTGCATCAATGATCTACGATATAATTGAAGAACGAAAGTTAACTCAAAAAAAAGCTGGTGCTATTTTAGGAGTTAATCAGCCCAAAATTTCTGCTCTTAGAAATGGCAAGTTAACTGGGTTTTCAATAGAGCGCCTGTTTTCATTTTTACGAGCATTAGATCAGGATGTCGATATTGTCATTCATCCCAAATCACAAAATAAGGCTCAGCTTAATCTTGCATATGCTCATGGATAAATAATATCTGAAAGTTGTCCCTCGCATTGAAATTATTAGCATTTTAGATTGTACTTAATTATGATCCACATCCAAAAACACTGTAATTAGTTAAATTATATTTTAAAGGCCTCCCAACAATTCGTTTGCACCAGTCTACGCTGGTGAAGCGAGCCGTTAGCTGACGAAATTCCAAAAAAAAACGTTTTTGCATTCTATTTTAAATACAGTACTTTGTAAATTAAGTTTTAGCTAAAGGAGAGAAAGATGCCTTGGGTTCCATGGATTCAAATTGAAAAAGATGACACTTCAAAGGAAGAAGTAAAACAACTTTACAAAAAGACTAAAAATTCGTTGACAGGCAAAATATCTGACCTTACTCGACTGACGAGTTTAACTCCAGAAGTCTCGAATCATCTGGATAGTCTATGTTCATCGGTTTATCGAAATGCTTCGGGTTTGACAGTGCGTGAAAAAGAAATTGTTGCCTTGGTAACATCTTCCTTTGTTGGATGTGTTCACTGAACTGCCAGCCATCTTGAAGCCCTCGGTCGAGCGGCTAGAAATAAGGAATTTGCAAAACAAGTTGCTGAAGATTATACCAAAGCGGATTTGACTGATCGTGAAAAACTTATCGCAGATTTAGCAGTGAAAATAACTCGTTCACCAGATGCTTGCAGCCCTGTCGATATACAAAAACTTAGAAGTGAAGGATTCTCAGATAAAGATATTTTGAGTCTTGTTGAGATTATCGCTTACCAAAATATGAGTACTCGCATAATGGAATCGCTCAGCACAATTGAATAAAGGCTATTTTTAAATCAACCAAAATCTTGCCAACAAAAAACCCAGCTAACAAATCATTCCACTCGAATGGTCTATCAGCGCATTTTTTGAAGTTATCAGGCCAGCGGCGGCGTCTTAGATTGTGGTTAACATCGCCAGCCCCGGCCATCGTGTGATTCAGCCGTTATCTTTTTAATCTCAAAGGAACAAATTAATATGGAAATAGACCTGACTAAATTGGAGTCCAGACATTCCCATGATCTCCTTACAAGTTCTATTATCCCAAGGCCAATTGCTTGGGTTTCATCAATCAACGAAGATGGGCAGTCAAATATTGCACCATTTAGCTTTTTTACTGGTGTCTCTTGGGCTCCACCAATAATAGCATTCTCAGTGGTAAATCGATCAGATGGGACAAAAAAAGATACGGTGATTAATATTCAAAAAGTTCCTGAGTTTGTTGTTAACATTGTTTCTGTTGATCAATTGTCGGTAATGGAAGCAACTGCAAAGCCAATACCGTATGGGGAAGATGAGTCCTTCATTAATGGAATTCACCTTGTTCCTTCAAAAAAAATCAAGCCTCATAGAATCCAGGAGGCAAAGATATCATTTGAATGCTCTTTGGAACGTATTGTTAGAGTAAATGAAGGGCCTAATGCTGGAAATTTAATCCTTGGTCACGTAAAATTAGTTCACATTGAAGATCGAATGTTGAGGAATGATAAAGAAGTTGATTCTACTATGTTAGATGCTCTTGGTCGACTAAGTGGGAAATATTACTGCACTACTCAATCAATTATCGAAAGTGAAAAAAATTAACCCAAAAGATAATCCGGCGCACACCGGACCGTAAGGGGCAGCTCAGATTTTCCCCTTGTACCCTCCCGTTGGTCGGCGACCCCGTGAGTTTCACCTTTAGACGATTCCCCGACTGCGTTAACAGGGGAATAACTTCAATGGTTTGCAAAAATTTAAAACGTCTGGTTTCAACACATGGATTTTATGACCTCTGGTTAGCCACAGGTCATAAATCATAAAAATTATAAGGGAATATGAATTATGAATGAATGGCTTAGACAGTCAAATGGTCGATGGGCTTTAATTACAGGGGCATCAGCCGGTATTGGCAAAGCATTTGCAACTGTATTTGCCAGAAATGGGTTCAACCTTGTGCTTGTAGCCCGCCGGGAGGAGTTCCAAAATCATTTAAGTCATGGATAGGGAAAAGGAGCCAATAAAATAAGATGGTATTTATAATACAAAAACACTTTAAGAATTGAATCGGGTCTTAACAACAAAAAAAATGGACATTAAACCAGGATTATATGAGCAACTGGTCACAAAACATTTGCAACAGGCTATGGCGCGGATTGATCCTCCTTTGAAAGCCGTGTGCTCTAAACTTGATCCGGGAGAGAGTCCTTTTGTCATAGGGCAATATTTAGGACAAAATATATCAAACCTTCTTACCAGGATAACTGGCAAGAACAAACTCAAAAAACAAGGGGAAGCGTTATATTCATCATCTGAAAAAAAAGAACCATGTCTTTTTATTTGTCAGAGAACAAAAAAAGATAAACAATCTTGCCTGGGTATATTTGCCGAAAACATCAGGGACGGTTTCACCTTTGATCCCATTGAAGT
>CAYWGN010000343.1:0-4325 GCA_964457495.1 uncultured Desulfobacula sp. | reverse complement strand
ATATATTTTGAAAATTTTGTCCCTTTTCTGTCTATTTTATTGCGGCAATTAACATGGGGATTGCGTACATGGGATAACTGGTATTTCAATGATGTTGATCACAGATTCGGAGATGACTGGCCCGGAAGAATCCCGGCCCAACTCATTGCTCATACACTTTTTTACTTTACAAAAGAAAACGATCTTGTGTTTGATCCCATAGCAGGCGGGGGAGTGGTTGCAGATACCTGTCTAGCGTTTAACAGAAGATGCTGGTCTTTTGATTTTTTGGACCGGATTAAAACAAGGCCTGAAATAGAACCTTTTTGATGAAGACCCTGAAAACGCCATCCTGCTTTTAGAGTACGCGAAACTGCTTGAAAACTGCGGATGGAAGATCACGCATTTAATCGACTGTCCCCTGTCAACTGAAAGGTTTACCGGAAATATGGTAAGCAAAATGCAGGGAAAAAGAACCCTCGGGATTATCAGAAGAACCTTGATCATAGGGAAACCAAATTATGGACAGGATCGGTTCAAAGATCGGGTCTTCCGATGTTAGTGGCGGAGAAATAGAGATTCGAACTCTAGAAGGGTAACAACACCCTTACTCGCTTAGCAGGCGGGAAAAACGATTTTATGCGGTTCTTCGGGTTTCCTTGCTAAATCAGCAAAAGCGTTGATATAATTGAGCTTGAGTAAATACCGCTTCATATCTATCAACCTGTTTTGGCATTGTTTTTAAACAAAAGTACAGACTAAAGTACAGACTAAATTTTCTAATTATCTGGGTACCTGACAATTTTTTCAGAAGTAGCCGGCTCTTTTTTTGAGGTTTCAAAATCATCCAGAGCATCCAGACCTCTTGCAATATCCATATCAACAATTGATTTTAAATATGCATCTGTGGTGGATGCTCTTTTATGTCTTAAAATTTTCTGGATTTCACCAACAGAATAATTATAATTCATAAAAAGATTAGCTGCTACATGGTGACGGATTGCGTGCAGGCCAAACGGTTTGATTTGTTCCTTCCTGGGCCTTGGTTCATTATTACTGTCAAAGTTGATCTTGTGGCAAAGCCGAGGCATTATTTTATCGAGGCTATTTTTTTTAAGCCGGTTTCCATCTGGTCCTGGAAATACATATTCACTATCAAGCAGTTTGCATCGTCTGTATAAAATTTCCTTCAAGGATTTGTTGATATCTATCTTATCTCCTTCCAGAGAGCCGCCTTGACGTTTTCGAGTGTAAAACCAGACCTTTCCATTTGTAAAATCACAATCAGATTTTTTTAACCTTCTTAATTCGCTTGCTCTTGCTAATGAATGGTATGCAGTCCTGATAATATCTTTTTCAAAAGCATTTGCAATTTGAATTACCCTGATAATATCTTTTTCAGGAGGAACATATTTTTTGAACGGCTCCTCTGAATATTTTTCAATGGGTGTGGTTGGATTGGTTTTAATGAATTTTCGGTTAAACATCCAATTGAACAGGGTGCTTAATTCTCGTAAGCTCCGGTTTGCCTTTTTCCCTCCTTGTTGTTCAAAGAGGTGATCTAAAAAGTTTTCAATATGGATAGTTTCTACTGGCAAGGGGATATCCTCTCCCCAAAAACCTATAATATCTTGAATTAATTTTTGTTTATATCGGAGTGTGTTGATACCCTTTGATCTGGTTTTAACCTGTTTGAGATATTGACCTGATATGTTTGAGAAGGTTGAAAGGATCTCCGGGTTGACTTGGGTTGCAAATATCTTTTCCCAATGTTCTTTCTCCCAGGTCACCGCATCTCGTTTGAGTTTGAAGCCGGTTTTTGCCTTCCGATATTTGAATGCCGTTCCTTCCTTGCCGTGCGGCTTCCAAAGTGGCAGGTTCAGCAATCGTTTGAAGTCTTCTCCCTGAACTATTTTTTTGACTTCGCCAGCCCAACACTCTCTTTTTTTGTCTGGAAATGGCATTGTTTTGTTCTTTTGTATAATCCCTATTGATTAAAAAACTCAACACATCATTGACGATAAACCTTGCAGAGCTTGCATTCGTGCCCGCACCTATAAAAACATGGGGATATTGCTTCCAGTTTTTATAAAGGGTGTGAACAGAACAATTTAATACTTCAGAAAGCCCTTTCATGTCAACTATATGTTGTTCGGCTTTGGTCAAGTTTTATCTCCTAAAACATCCAGAAGCAGTTACAGCACCAACATGGACAATGTAAGGATGTGAGCCAATTTCAGGAGATCTAAGTAGTTTTCGGCAGGAGATTGCCGGGTATGTTTTGATTTGATTTTTGTTTGAACTGGCAGAAAGACAGAAAACCGGCAAAGATCCAATATAATCCTTTCCGGTTTCTTTAAGCTGATTATTCATTGTCGCCTCCCGATATTTTGGGAGGTTGGAAATCCTGGAAGATGTTCCGGTTATTATCGTTTCAAAAAATAATCAGGTTGTCAAATGTTTTTTTTAATTGAAAATACCGGGTGCTCTATTTCTTATGTTTCGAGGCATATTGTTTGATTAGTTCGCGGGCTTTTTCGATTTTTGGTGTTTCCACCAGCGAAACTGGTCGTTTCAGGTCTGACTCAAGTCTTTTTTGGAATTCTACTGCTTCTCTGCCTTTTAAAACTGGAGTTGGCGCAATTGGCGTTGCCATGGTTGGGCCTCCTCTTTTCCATTAATAATAACAATAATAAAAGCAACTTATTAAAATTTAAGCTGTTATAGGATATCGTTGGTACCAAAATCAATCAATACTTTGCCTCAATCAACCCCGCCTCGCTTATCTTGGCATCCTGCCACCAGTAAAATTTCCCAGAAACAACTAAACGAATCAGTCTGAGCGGAAGAAAAGGATAGGCCAACGCTGATATGGCTATAGTGGGGGCATGATTTTTTATTTCGTCATGTTCTGCATTCAATTTGACTGCAAATACTATCCATTGGAATATTGATTTTTTCTCCGTATTTGCTTTTATTGAAATCTTTGGCAGCTTCTTTAAGAAGATTGTCGATATCCTCTCCGGGCAGCCCCTTTAGTGTGGCATAAATCAGTCTGATAAAACGGTCATTAGACTTGGCAATTTTCTGCTGATTGTTCTCCCACCTGGAAAGTGTTGATTTGTCAATACCGAGATACTCTGCAAATATTTTTGCATTTAACCCTACATTTTTTCTCAAAAAAACAATTTCTTTGCCATCTAACGATGTTGATTTTTTAACAATCAAACTACCAATAACTGTATTCAGTTCAATAATATTGGGGATAGACGGGAAAGATTCTCCGCATTTACACCTGTGTATGCAGATATTGCCTAAATATACATTGCCCAGGCCGGACTCTGTATAGCGATATACCTCTTGAGACTCTTTCATCTTGGAATTGCATTCATGGCAGATCATAGCATTACCTCTCCTTTAAAATACAGTTACACACCTTACTGTATGGCAATACTCATAAATAGCGGCAATAAACACAAGGCTCTCGCCTTCAATGTCTTTTCCTTCAACCCTGCATTGCCAGCTATCATGTTTCTCATTATATTCAATAGTTGCAACCTTACCCCACATTAGCACATTTAATATGTCGTCAATGTTTACATGCCGCTCTATCATCATTTCTCGGCAGTGTTTTGAAGGTTGGATATAACCTTCTTTGGCAAACTTGCGCAAACAATTTTCAGCTTCATCTTTAGTCATATTATCGATATAGTTGACGTAAAGTCAATAAAAAAGTTATTTTTTTATATATATGCTGGTAGTGGTATCAACCAGGCAATATTTTGTAATTAGGTGAAAACCCGTAGTTAACCTTTAAGGATTAATCGCACCGAATCCAACCGCCTCTTATCCGGAGGCATGGGAAGCCCACCGAACATTTCTCTATCAATCCATTCCTGCCATTGGTCGTTGACGGTTTTGGTCACAGCATAAAGTGACAGCGTATAGGGTTCCTTTGGCCCACCTTCATATATAGTCGTAATGAATTTTAAATTCTGCTCAATTCTTTGGGCTTTGGGCCAACACAGCCCTATATCCGGTTTATCAACTGCCAGCCAGACATATTGCCCCGGTTCAAGATTGCGTGTTTCAGCGGTCACTTTTACATCATTGCCGGTGGATGATCCAGCGACCGGTAAACTGATTTTTCCCATGGGATCTGTCGTAGCTTCTATGGAAAATAAAGAGGAACCAAAATATAAAAACGCAACCAGGCAAATCGTAACAAAAGAAGTAAAGGCAATGATTTGATATATGTGATTTTTTTTAACGTTAATTTTTTTATGCTTGTGAATTAATCCAATTATTTCCTGTTCAGTCTCGTTTTCAGCATTCAACCTTTTTTC
>CAYWGN010000342.1:0-4348 GCA_964457495.1 uncultured Desulfobacula sp. | reverse complement strand
ACACTTCCCTGATTTATCATGAAATCTTATCCATGAATTATCGAGATCACTCTCAGTATAGAAATATCAAAATAATTGGTAAGATCTTTCCTGCTAATCTTACCCTCCCAAAAAAGTCGGGTTTCAATAAATTCAATTCTCTTCTTAGCGCTCCACCTCATCAAACACCCCTTTCCAAACAAACCAAATATGAAAATTATTAACCGTATCATAAAATTAACTATTTGAGTATAGGTTTATTAAAAGAATATTTTATATTTTATTTTAAACTAATATTGACATACTTTATATTCGTGTTTATTATAATGAATAGGCAATATAGTGTGTTCGTAAAGAACAAAACAGGCAATTTTTTTATTAAGGAATTAAAATGGCTAAGACTAAAGTGACAAAACCGAAAGCTGCAAAAAGTGCATCAAAAGTATTGAGAAGTAAATCTACCAGTCCAAAATCAAAGACTGCTGCTGGTAGCACTCTTTCTCAAACTAAAGCACCTAAAAAAGTTACATCCAAAAAAGCTGCAAGTAAGGCTTCATCTGTTTTGCGTGATAAACGTACAAGCCCAGCTTCAAAAAGTGCCGCAGGAAGTGCACTCTCTCAAAGACAATCTTCAAAAAGCAAAAGGAAATAGTATGAAATTTCAGGGTGCGGTTATTAAGGAGCGAGGGGTTACATTTGCCGTCGTAATTGTAAAAAAGCAGATAATACAATTCAAAAACAAAGCGAATCAAACAATTTCAAATTTCAGACCAATGTTTTCCGGCATGCCAATAATTCTCATGGCACAGGATACTACTGGAAGGCCCAGTTTTTATGGCCGTAAAGATATTGTTAATTTTCTATCCAATGTTTCTATCAATAGGATACCTTGGAAGGAATATAGATGCTAACGACAATTTGGCAAAACAATCTTAAAAGCAGACGATTTTAGAGATATTATCGTCTGCCTTAACATTTTATTCCTGCCTCCGCCGAACCTTCCAAACCCGGTCTTTAACCGTCGCAGTCTTCAAAGCGCATAGCACCACCTGGTTAGATTCTAAAACGATCACACTGCGGGTCTTATGCCCTGACGTTGCATTGATTAACCTGCCGGATTCATCCGCAAGATCCCGAGTCCGCTTTGCATGAGAACTATCAGCCTGCAGAATCACAGCAACCATTGCCTCATTCAAAAAATTATCATGCCCTATGTGAATCATGACTTTTTATCCTTTCTGGAACCACATGATGTACAACGCATGATTTCCGATGGAATGTAAGTACCTTCCATCGGAGTTACCTTGTCTCGAAATTCCTCTTTGAGCACCGGTTTGATTGCTTTAATTGCCTCTGTAAAAAGATCCAAATCTTGAGCACATCCTTGGCAATACACCCTGAGATTTGCTCCCCATTCCGGTTCAATGGAGTTTTGAACTGCCTTTTCCTTGTTTACAACAATTTCCCAAAACGAATCATCTTGCCAGACATTATGCCCACAACCATTGCATGTGAAATATCCAGTATACTGCGTTAATATTGCCTCTTCATCACAACATTCAAGGTGAAAACTCTTTAGAGATTCACAAGAAATAATATCAATAGATCCATTATCATAAGCACTCTGACCAATCATTAGTTCATAATGAGTTTCATCCATTGTAAAAATCCCATCACATCCTGCACATTTAACTTCCTCATTTTCCAAACACATGACATCCTCCTTATCTATTGGTTAATAAAAACTCTTTTCTAATACCTATATTATCCCAGCAGGAACCAGATAATTAAGTACCACTTATTCATTTTCTTAAAAAAAATTCCAATCAGACCCATTTATATCTTTGAAAACACAAATCTTTCAGTTCTTTCGCCAACTGGGAGCGAGATGGGTTCGCTCTGCTCAAGCCCATATATGTAATTAAAAACCTAAATCATTATATATTAGCCACCCTTAACTAAGGGTAGGTAAGGCACACCCAAGATTTGAGGCGTGCCTACTAAAAAAATGACCCAAAAAACAATCTGTGAATCCCTCGGCCATAATCTCGGCCAGGTTAATTGCGGGAATTATGTTCAATATCCCGGCTGCCTGAGATGCAAAAAGACAATCCGGGAAATCGAAGAAAACAGATAAAATATGATTCGAGAAACCTCATGAGACTTGCATATCTGCCCTTTTCACTTCAGAAGGTCAATCCGATAATCTCATTTGGCTCGACAATAAAACCATAGAGGTAATCCCCATGAACCAGATCCATAAAACAATAAAATTGCCGATGCTTATAATACTGATTGTACTATTGAGACTAAATCTATTTATTTTTATTATAAATTTTATATTGGGCGAATTCACAAAACAAAAAGAACTTGAGGACTGGTAAAAATCACTGAACAAGACCAACCGCTAAAAACAACATTCCAGGATCTATTCCCGGAATCAAAAGATGATCCAAATTTCAAACCATTCGATCCCGACAGATACAATCAAAACAAAAAATATCAAGACAAACCGAGGTAAAACAAATGCCAGAACTACGAATATACTCAGATATGGAACATTATCTTAAATACAGGGAGATAGATGAACAAAAGAAAACAGAAATCAATAAGAAAGCCCAAGAGCTCATCTATAGCGAGCTTGATAAACTGCCAAACAGACCAGGCAAGAGATGACTCAAGTGAAATCCAAAACCACTTATTTAATCTTAACCATAACCCTACTTGCAATCTGCTTGTCAGCTTGCGAGAAACCGCAGGGGCTGCAAGACATCAAAAGCACACTTCAGCATGGAAATGGAGTGTATGATTACATCAAAGAGAAAGCCAATACCTCCTTCCCAGGATTAAACACACCGGTTGCCACCGGCCTACCAAATAACACCGTCACAATTGCATCATTTAATATCCAAGTATTCGGTAAAACCAAATCCAGCAAACCTGAAATTATGCAGATCTTGGCAAATACCATCCGTCAATTTGATGTGGTTGCAATCCAGGAGATTCGAGATAAATCAGGCACGGCCATTGAAGCCCTGGAAACTGAGGTGGATAGCCTCGGTACAAATTACGAATACATCATCGGCCCGCGCCTGGGCAGATCATCATCCAAAGTACAATACGCTTTCATCTATAATACCCAAACAATCGAACCTATCGGAACCGGGTTCACTCTTGATGACCCGAATGACATTTTCCACCGGGAACCATTCATTGGCCATTTCAGATCCAGGACCGGCAACTTCGAATTCTTCCTCCTAATCATTCATGTTGACCCATATGAAGCAGAACAAGAACTTGCTGCACTCCCGAGCGCCATTAAATCACTAAACCAAGAACAAACAACCCGAAAAAACTTCATCATCCTGGGAGACCTGAATGCTGATTGCAGCTATTGGAACGAAGATGAAAATAGCCCGCTCCGTTCAGTAAATTATACATGGCAGATCAATGACAACGCCGACACAAATCTTGCAAAATCATCCTGCACGTATGACCGAATTATAATCACAAGCCAGGTGACAGGTAATTTCACCGCCAAGGCAGGCGTTTACCGCTTTGATGAAGTTTTCAGTTTAAACAAAGATGAAGCAAAAGCTGTCAGCGACCATTACCCTGTATGGGCAGTCTTTCGCACAAATTAAGAAAAAGACTAAAATTCCAACCAATTCATTAATCTAATATTCACGTTCAACCCCATGGCATTTGCCCTTTTTATTGAGGGCAAATGAACCCTTGGAGGTAAAAAATGAACTTGGAATCCCAAAGACAACCAGATCATGATAGGAATTTAGACTTTTTGCTTGATGCAATCGAGCATGAAGCAAGAGACACAGCAATCCCTGAAATCGACATAAATCTCCACCAGTGCGACCATACACCGGATAAAACCTGTCTGTTGAATGCAACTGTATATGGTGACATGAGAATTTCGATATACCAGTGTGAAGATTGCGGGGAAGAACTCGAATTCATAGATCAACGGAGGTGAAACCAATGAGTAAATTCAAATATCTGGACGAGAAGTCTGAAAATTTTGAGCATACGCATAAAGTTATCCATGAGATTGCGTACCAGCTAAAAAGAATAGCTGATGTGGAAACAGGGGAGTAAAAATCAGCCAGCCTGGTAAGTGAGTATAGCGGTCCGGTCCCGGGAATAAAACAAACTCACAGACTTCTTCCTGCCTGAGTTGAAGGGCTTCCGCCTGGAAATGAGTATGAAGTTGAAGATTTGGACATGAAACATATCGGGTAATCCCCTTTATTCGAGGAATTATCCCTTAGTAAAAAATAAAACAAACAAGCCCACCGTGGCGGAGAAAAACGAAAATGGAAATAAAAGCAGAAGAAAGTAGTTTTGAGAAAGT
>CAYWGN010000341.1:0-4359 GCA_964457495.1 uncultured Desulfobacula sp. | reverse complement strand
CCGGGATGATGATTTTGTCAATATCCCTCTTTATGCCTGTTGTTTAATGGCGGGGCCAGAAAAATAAAATTGAATACTTTGACCCCCAATAACCACAATAAACGAAGCCTGACCCCATATGATTTATCTTGCCCCTTGCACCTGTTATGTGTATAATAGGCGCAAAAAATGTTTATTGGTCTGGAGGATATTATGGCGAAAACTCGATTAAATATAAGTACAGATAAAGATCTTGCTGATTTTATAAAATTATATGCGACAGAAAATCGGACCAGCATTGCTAATATAATTACCCAGTATATTTTATCACTTAAACGAAGAGTTGAAGGTGAAAAAACGAACGAGATTCTTTCTAACCCGATTTTTAATGAGAGCATGATTGAAGTTCAAACAAAATTGCAGAATGGAACATCAACCTGGCATTCATATGATGATGTTTTTGGAGATTGATGGATATAAATTTTGAATCCGCTTTTTTAAAGGCAATACAAAAACATTCATCAATCAAAAAACAGGTTCAAAAAAAAGTTGACGTGATAATAGAAAATCCTGTTACTGGTGGAGAGCCCCTAAAGGGTAATTGGCAAGGTTTTTATTCATGTGCTGTCAAACGTAATTTTATTATTATTTATCTATATTGTGCAGTTTGTCGGAAAAAAAAAGGATGATATTGATGATAACAGAAGAAATAAAAAGGAAAGCCTTAAAATTAAATGCAATTGATAGAGTGCATTTGGCTGAAACGCTATTGGACAGTTTGGATAAAACAGATGAACAAATAGAAAAAATATGGTTACTCGAATCAGAGAAGCGTTATAAAGCCTATAAAGAAGGAAGTATAAAGGGAATACCGCTTGAACAACTTCGTTCAAGCATCGAAAAATGAATATAATCCTAATCCAGCCTGCTGATAAGGAATTGCATGAGGCCATTGATTATTATAATGATCAATTAGCAGGATTAGGCGAACAATTTTACACCTCCTTTCTGGATACTGTCAGTTATATATCCCAAACTCCTGATACTTGGAGAAAAATTGGACTTAATACGAGAAGAATTAATATTAAAAGATTCCCGTAAACAGCACCATCATCCGTTTAAGCCTTCTGGGATGGACCCATGAAAAGATTGCAGAAAAAATAGGACTGAGCCGGAACCGCATCACAGAAATTGTCGGAAATGCAAATATTTGCAATATCGACAATTTGCTCGACCAGGGCCATAACAAGGAAAGCCTGACCTCCATTATATTGACAAGCTCTAAATGATATCATATATTGATATCAACATGAATTCACGTAATGACATTATTATGAGGGAGAGGGAGTATGAAGGCAGTTACCATTAGAGGTGTTGAGCCTGAAGTTGCTGAAAAATTAAAAATAGCGGCAAAGAAACAAGGCAAAAGTGTTAATAACCTCATTCTTGAGTTTATCAAAACAAGTCTTGGACTTAAAAAAGAAAAGAGATTTTCACGCAAATATGATGACCTGGATGATCTGTTTGGCAGTTGGAATGAGGATGAGTTCAAAAAAATCAATGATGCAATAAGCACTCAACGTCAAATTGACCAAGAGCTTTGGAAATGAAAAAAGTATTAATCGACACCAATATTTATTCATTGGCCATGAAGGGTGATGGCAATGTTGTCGATGCCTTGAGAAAAATTGATCTGATTGGTTTTCCAGCTATTAGTGTGGGGGAACTTTATTCAGGTTTTAAAGGCGGCAATCGGGAGGCAGAGAACAGGGAAGAACTTAATGTTTTTCTCGATTCTCCACGAGTTTTAGTTCACACCCTTGATGTAGAGACTGCTGATTTTTACGCTTCAATACTCAATAATCTGAAAGTTGCGGGAACTCCCATTCCAACAAACGATATATGGATTGCGGCAGTTGCTTTTCAATATGGATACATAATATTTACAAAAGACAGGCATTTTAATTTAATTCCAGGATTGACACAGATTTGATCTTGTTCAAGGCTTAAACCGCTGTTTTTGACCCCAAAAACCCGGCGCTAAGAGCAAAAAACACCCCTTATTTGAACGATTCATCTTTAAATAACAAACACTTACCGGGGTCAGACCCGCATATACACCCGCATATATAAATTGACAATATGACTGGCAAACTGTATTCTTGGAATATAATTAGAGAAGGAGATAGAATTCATGAAAGCTTTGACAGTTAAAGCAATATGGGATCAAGAAGTATCAGTTTGGGTTGCGACCAGTGAAGATATACCAGGGTTAGTAACCGAGGCTGCTACTGCTGAAGAGTTAGAGCAAAAATTACAGGTTATGATTCCTGAACTGATGAAAGCAAATGGGAAAACATGTGGACAGACGGGAGTACCTGTTCATCTATTAACAGAACGAAATTTTATGGCGCATAGTTACAGTTAATGGATGGATATACCAAACAGCTAAAGAAAATATTGAAAAAGAATGGCTGTTATCTTGTCCGCACAGGTAATGGTGACCACGAAATATGGTTTAGCCCTGTTTCCAAGATTCACTTTACTGTAGATGGTAAAATATTGTCCCGGCATACTGCAAATGCAGTGATGAAACAGGCAGGATTTTCAAAACAATTTTAACAGAGTATGAGGCCTTTTGTCAGGATTTTGCGTTAAAAACCCGTTAAAATAGTCAGACCCCGTTAAAATAATTATCAAGGATATGTTGCGGATGCTCTCGATCCGCATGCCGCATGCATAACAGATTGCAATAGTCAAAGTAAATTGTGTATATATACAAAATACATTGCTATATTTTGTATGTGCATACAAAATACTTGACACGAATATTTAAGTATGTAAAATATTTTTATGGACATAAAACCCAGATATCTAACTGAAAATATTATAGAAGACCTAAATGAAAAGATGGTCTTTCTTGGAGGGCCACGGCAGATCGGAAAAACAACTGCTGCAAAAGAGCTTATTTCAAAAGATATAAAAAAAAGTTATTATAACTGGGATAGAATAAGTGATCGCCTAACTGCATTAAAGGGTGAATGGGATCCTGATACTGAACTTATTATCCTTGATGAATTTCATAAACATTCAAAATGGAAAACATGGATAAAAGGGGAATTTGATACATATAAAGACACGTATAAATTTCTTTTAACCGGAAGTGCCCGCCTGAATATTTATCGGCGGGGAGGTGATTCATTACAGGGAAGATATCATTATTATTCTTTGCACCCTTTTTCTATAGCAGAACTGAATAGATATAAAACAAGGGTGAAACCTTTAAAAGAATTGATTTTTCCTGAAACCTCCTCTAATGAAGAATTTAATTCTTTATTCAATTTCGGTGGATTTCCCGAACCTTTTTTAAAGCAGAACAGCCGTTTTTTAAGAAGATGGCATATTGAAAGAACGGAACGTTTTTTCAAGGAGGATATTCGTGAATTAACAGCAATAAAAGACTTTGGCAACCTTGCTTTGCTGGCTGAGTTACTCCCTGAAAAGACATCGTCTATATTATCGATCAATTCCTTAGCTGGAGATCTCCAGGTAAATTTCAGAACTGTTGCAAACTGGCTGGATACCTTTGAGCAGTTTTATTACTGTTTTAGAATCCCCCCCTTCCAGTCAAAAAAGGTTGCTTCTGTGAGAAAGGAAAAAAAATTATATCTATGGGACTGGTCGGTTATTGATGAAGATGGACAAAAGTTTGAAAATTTTGTTGCCTGTCATCTTCTCAAATTTTGTGATTATCTTCGTTCATACGAAGGGTATAATGTTTCACTTTCATTTTTAAGAGATTCCACAGGCAGAGAGGTTGATTTCATTGTTACCTTTGACAATAAACCATGGTTTTCTATTGAAGTTAAAAATAATGACTCAGCAATTTCTAAGAATCTGTACTATTTTCGTGATAAATTATCCATCCCATTTAATTACCAGGTGGTAAAGAAGTGTAGAAATGAACGAATTAACAATGGTGTTCGTATAATGCAGGCTGATAAATTTCTGGCGGGACTTATTTGATTTTAAAAGTCTAAGTTTACTAATCAGTCACATCGGCGCTAAATTTGACTTTATGACGTAAGATTCATGCAATGCAGGATCAATGTATCAATTAATAACGTCAAACTTGACACCAAACAGGAAAAAACAAATGACACGTCTGCAAATCAATATCAAAGATTCGGAAAAAAGCCTGACCCCAGATCAACCTTAAAACCCTGTTTTTGCCCCCAAAAACCCGGCGCTAAGAGGAAAAAACACCCAAAATTGAAACGATTATCTCATAAAAACAAACACTTACCGGGGTCAGACCCCGCTATCCCGCTATAAATACTTGACGCGACTATTTGTATGATATATTATCTTATAAAAAAT